>JBBSEZ010000521.1:0-6454 GCA_038239195.1 Gemmatales bacterium | reverse complement strand
GGAAGTCCGCCTCGCGCCCGTCGTTGTAGCGTTCGATGACCGGGATCTCGATGCTCAGCAGCCGACGCTTCCCGGCCTCACTGTCGAGAAGGCTCATAGGCAAAGGACGAAGTTCGAGGTTAGTAATGGCAAGGCACCGACTTGATGGCGCTGATGACCTCCTCGTCGGTGACCTCGTCGGCGGTCCCGGCGAAGGACGTGTCCCGGCGGTCCATCAGGATCGCCCGGTCGTGTTCGGCGTTGCCGCGGAGCGCGTTGATGAGTTGCCGCCGCTCCGTGTCGTTGAGAGGCCGGAAGTCCATGATCATTCTCCTTCCCGTGAAAACAGAGGACAGGTCAGGGGGCCCGCCTCGCTTCCGCAAGCGGCCCGAAAAGTGACTTCATCGTTCCTCATGCGCGGGCCGCCAGCTCTGCCAGCAACAGGTAGACGCCGCGGTCCACGTACTCGTCGTGGTGATCGACCTCGAAGAGCTCTCCCTCTCGCTCCAGGTAATAACGCACCGTTTCGGTCTGCAACACGACGCGCAGCGTCTCGCCGCCGGCCAGGGGGAGCGTGAGCAGCAGCGACGGGCCTTCGCGCCCCGCCGGGCCCACCTCGAAGATCGTCCCGCACTGCTGGCGATAGAGGCGCTCGAGGCGCTCCGCATGCGCCTCGAGGATTGCCCAGACCGAATGCAACCCGCGTGCCAGGTCCGGGCCGATCGTCACGTCCACGGGCAGGGGACGATAGGAGCGCTCCCCGTGCCCCAGAGCGTACCAGGAGAAGCGCAGCTCGCCCAGGCACTGGACGTGTGGCCTCGGCTGATAGGCGAACAGACCACGATCTTCCGGCGTGGCGTCGGCGGTGCCGATCGCGAAAACGCCCTCCTGGCCCCGGAGGTTGCGGACCCACTGCCCGTCGCCGCGCAGGTCCCCGTCGCTGGGGTGGCGCAGGCTGCCGGGATGCGTGTGGACCACCCCGAGCGGGGCGAGGCGGCGGTCAGCCTGGCGCACGATCCGACTGGCCAGGGCCTGTGCGCTGCTGTTGAAGCGGACGTGGGCCACGCCGGCATCGCTCTGCGTTCCGGCAGGCAAGGTGGCCAGCACGACCGCCTCGCTTGCCTCGCGCAAGCCCAGCAAGACCCAGCCGGTCTCGTCGTCGCCCCGCGCGCCGGCTCGATGCCCCGCGTACCCCTCGAACAGCGTACGGCCGACGCCATCGGTCAACACGATGCGTTGCAAGGGGCCGTAGCGAGGGCCCGCCTTCCCGTTCGCCGAGGGCGAATGGACAGGAGCACGCGGCGACAGAAACGAACGCTGAAGTTCGCGGAGAAAACGACTCGCCGTACTCGCCAGGCCCTTCAGCATGTTCCGCGTCCACTCCGGTTCGGACAGCGGCAGGGGGACGACAGGCTTGCCCTCTCCCCTCCTCTTTCCAATCATACCCGCTTCGCTTCCTTCGTGTCAAAGCCTCCCCGCGCTCGCCGGACCGTTGGCGCTGATTGGGCATCATGGGCAAGCAAAGAGAGACGGCTCACAGCCGCGGGTCGATCGGCTCGCTCTCCAGCGCCAGCACCCCGAAGCAGCACTCGTGGACGCGCCGCAGCGGCTCGCGCCGCACGAAGCGCTCCAGCCCCTCCACGCCCAGCGCGAACTCGCGGAGCGCCAGCCCGCGCTTGCCCGACAGGCCCCGCACGCGCAACCGCTCCAGGTGCTCCGTGGCGGTGTACTCCGGCCCGTACACGATGCGCAGGTACTCGCGCCCGCGGCACTTGACCGCCGGCTGCAACAGCCCCTTCGGCCCGCGCGCGATGAAGTCGAGCGGCTTGACGACCATCCCCTCGCCGCCGCGGCCCGTCAGTTCCTCCCACCAGCGCACGCCTTGCGCCACGCTCTGGGCGTCGCGCACCTCGACGATCAGGCTCGCCGTCGCGAGCAGCACGCCCCCAACCTTGCACACCTCGCCGAGTTGTTGCAGGTGCCAGAGGTGGTCCTTGTCCGCGTGGACGGCCCCCTCCGTCGCCAGGAGATGAAAGGGCGCCAGCTTCAGGTCCTCGACGGAGCGCACGGGCCAGCAATAGCGACGGTACGCCGCCACGAAATGCTCCACCGCCTCGGCCCGGTGCCGGTAGCGGTTGGCCAGCGCCGCCTCGGGCGCCTGCGGGGCGGCCTGGCGCAGCAGCGCCCCCGCCTCTCCCAGGGCGGCTCGCCCCGCGGCGCCGACGGCCGCATACTGCCCACGCAAGAGCTCCTGGGCCTTGGCCGACCACGGCATCAACTCGCAATCGAGACACACCCAGTCCGTCTTCAATTGCTCCCACGTCCCCACCTTCGTCAGCGCCTGACGCACCCTCTCCAACACCTCGGCCTCGAACGGCCCGCCGTCGAAGAAGCGCCGGCCGGTGCGCGTGAGGATGATGCCCGCGCCTTCGCCCTCCACGCCGAAGGCGCGCCGGGCCGCGGCCTCGTCGCGGCAGACGATCGCCACGGCGCGCGAGCCCATGTGCTTTTCCTGACAGACGACGCGCTCGACGCCGCCGTTGCGGTAGTAGGCGAACGCCTCGTTGGGGTGTTCGAGAAGGCCCGGCTGGCGGCTCGTCTCGCTCGGCGACATCGTCGGCGGGAGGTAGATCAGCCACTTCGGATTGGCGGCGAAGCGACTCATCACCTCCAGCGCTGCCAGGGCGTTCTCCTCGCGAATGACGACGCTCCCCAGCAGCCGCGTCTCGACGGCGCGCTTTCCCGAGACGTCGGCCAGGTCGAGCACGTCGTCCACCTGCTGCTGATCGGTCAGCGCCGGCGGCGCGTTGGGATCGGGCAAGAAAGGCCGTACCGGGTCGCAGTACTGGCGCCGGGCCGGCACCGAGACCAGCTCGCGCTCGGGGTAGCGCAGGGCCGTGAGCCTGCCGCCGAAGACGCAGCCGGTGTCGATGTTGATGGTGTTGTTGAGCCAGGCCGGCTCCGCGACGGGCGTGTGGCCATACACCACCATTGCCGATCCACGATAGTCCGCGGCCCAGTTGAGGCGTACCGGCAGGCCGTGCTCGTCCGACTCGCCCGTCGTGTCGCCGAACAGGCAGAAGCTGCGCACGCGCGCCGAGGCGCGCCCTTGCAGGTCCTCGCGCAGCCCGGCGTGGGCCAGCACGAGCTTCCCGCCGTCGAGGACGAAGTGAGCCACCAACCCTTCCAGGAAGCTGCGCAACCGCTGGGCGAACTCGAGCGGTTCGCGCCCTATCTGTTCCAGCGTCTCGGCCAGACCGTGGGTGATGGCTACGTCGTTGCCGCGCAGCTTGCGCAGGAGCTTGTTGTCGTGGTTGCCCAGGACGCACAGGGCGGCGCCGTCGCGCACCATGTTCATCGCCAGGCGGTAGACGCCGGGCGTGTCGGGCCCGCGATCTCCGAAATCGCCGACGAACAGCGCCTTGCGCCCGGCGGGCGGGATCGCCACCAGCTCCAGCCCGCCGCGGACGTCCGGCTGGTAGCCGAGCCGGTAGCCGAGCCGTTCGAGCAGCTCCGCCAGTTCGTCGAAGCAGCCGTGAACGTCGCCGATGACGTCGAAGGGGCCGTGCTCGTGGCGCAGGTCGTTCCACAGCGGCTGACGCTCGACGACGGCCGATGCGACTTCTTCGGGCGTTCGCAGCACGTAAACGTGGCGAATGCCTTCGCGCTCGAACGCGCCAAACGCCTTGCGCAGGAGCTGCGCGTGGCTGGCGATGACGCGCTCGGGGACGATGCGCTCGCTGCGGCGCGCGTTGTTGGCCCGGCACACCTCTTCGGGCAGGTCGAAGACGATGGCGGCGGTCAGGTAGTGGTAGCGGCGCGCCAGTTCCAGCAACGGCTTGCGGGCGTCGGCCTGGAGGTTGGTCGCATCGACGACGGTGAAGCGCCGCCAGGCGAGCCGGCGGGCGACGGCGTGGTGCAATAGCTCGAAGGCATCGCGGCTGGCGGCCTGGCTGCCCTCGTCGTCGCAAACGATGCCGCGGAAGTAGTCGGAAGACAGTACCTCCGTGGGGCGGAAATGCTTGCGCGCGAACGTGGACTTGCCGCACCCCGAAGGGCCGACGAGAAGGACCAGAGACAGTTCGGGGATGGTGAGTTTCACGGGACACCTCGCTCGCTGCGATCACGGGCCGCCGACAGTCGTTCCAGCAACCGCCGCTGAGCCGGCCGAAAGCGGACGCCCGGCCGGGAGCGGCGCATCAGACTGGCCGCCTCCTGAGCGCTGTTCGCCAGCCCGCGCGCGAACAGCACAACGGCCGCGACCGTCGCCGAGCGCCCGTGCCCCGCCGCGCAGTGTATGTAGATGGCCCCGGGGCAGGCGGCGATGCGGGCCATCAGTTCGTTGAGGGCGAGCTCCGCTGGCGCCGTGTCGTCGAGCGTGGGCAGGCAAACGTACTCTCTTCCGAGCGCGACGCCCCTTGCGACGGGCAGTTCCGCCGTCAGATCGACGACGAGGCCGACGTTGGGCGGGAGGTCGCGCGACAGCGGGCGCCGGCCGACCCACAGGCCCGGCGCCACCTCGTTGCGGACGTCGGCCTTGCTGAAGCGGCGCATCAGGTGCCACACCGTCAGCGTGAGGGTGAGGTAGGGCAGGAAGACGACCGTCGCCCACCAGGCGCGCCGCCCGTCGTGCCGCTTGCCGAAGAGCGCCGGGCCGAGGCCGGCGTAGGCGGCGGCGAGCAGCAGGGCGTTGGCCGTAGGCCAGAGCAGCAGCCATGCCCAGTCGCCGAGGTAGACGGCGAGGAGGAGCAGGTAGCAGCCGAAGAGGGTGAAGACGATGGCGTATTTCATGCCTCGGCGCCCCCTCGACAACGGCCGTGGTTGCTCAACCTTTCCGACATCGCACGAACACCCCCATCTGCGTCGGCGCTCCGACCACCTCGTCCTCTGCCCCGATTCCCGCGAAGCGCACCACGTACCCGTATCGCTCTGCCACGCGCTTCGCCCACTCCGCGAACTCGGCCCGCGACCACTCGAAGCGATGGTCCTTGTGCCGCAGCGCCCCCGGCGCCAGCCCCTCGTACTTTACGTTGTGCTCGCGGTTCGGCGTCGTCAGCACCACCGTCCCCGGCCGGGCGAACTCGAACAGCACCCGCTCGAACGCCGCCAGCCGGGGCGGGTCGAGGTGCTCGATCACCTCCACCACCGCAGCGGCGTCGTGGCCCGCCAGCCGGGCGTCGCGGTAGGCGAGCGAGCCGTGTAACAGACGAACGCGATCCTGCAAGCTCTCGGGAAGGCGCTGAAGCCGGAGCCGGGCAATGTCCAGGGCTCGGTGCGACACGTCGAGACCGACGATCTCCGCGAACTGCTCATGCTGCACCAGCGCGCGGAGCAACTTGCCCTCGCCGCAGCCCAGGTCGAGGACGCGCCGCCCCCCGCACTCTTTGAGCGCCACGACCACGGCCGTCAGGCGCAGGTCGTTGAGCCGAACGCGCTCCTCGGGCTCCGTTTGGGCCTCCTCGACGGCCTCCTCGCCATCGCCCTCGCCTGCCTCGTGGGCGAGGCGCGTCAGGGCGGAGCGCGCGAGCTTGCCCTGGTTCTTGAGGTAGCGGCGCGCGATGTTCTCGCGCTCGGGGTGCGTGGCCAGCCAGCCCTCGCCGTGGCGCAGCAGCTTGTCGATCTCGTCGTCGCCCACCCAGTAATGCTTCTCGTTGTCCAGCACCGGCACCAGGACGTAGAGGTGGCTCAGCAGGTCTTGCAGTCGGCAGCGCGCCGAGAGCGCGACCGTGTAGTAGGGGCTCGGCCCCCAATCGGGGAACTGCTCGTCGAGCGGGTGGCGGACAGCGCCGACAACGTAGCCGAGAGGCTCGAAGAGCTTGCGCAAAAAGCCCTCGCCGCCGCGACAGGGCAGCACGGCGATTTTGGCCTCCAAAGGGAGGAGGGCCTCGGCCAGCTCGGGGCGCTCGCGGCTCTTGCCGGCGAGGGCGCTGCCATAGACCTGGGAGAGCGCGACGCTCAGGAAGGACGACGCCACGAAGGGCCGGTCGTTGACGTACTGTTCGAGCAGCCCGCCGTCGCCCCCGCGCCGGTTGCGCACGAGGCCGACGGGATCGACGTCGAGGAGCAGCGCGGCGGTGCAGCGCCCGGGCCCGGCCTCGGGGTAGAAGACGTGGGCCTGCCCGAAGGCGAGCGGGAACGACTGGGCGCGGGCTGGGCTCTTGCCCAGCAGGTAGCCGAGGTCGGTCGCGGGGGGCTGCGTCAGGGTTAGCGTCAACAGCATGGCGGGCCCTCGTGGCGGGGAGGCCACAAAGAGACACCCCGGCCACGGGCCATGTTCGCAGGTGTGCGACGGCGTGGCAATCGGTTTGGGCGAGAAGAACGCTAAGCCGCAAGCGGCAACCTTGGGGACTTGCGGCTTGGCGGGGGCGCACGACACTATTAGATAAACTTAATCCGGTATTGCCTGGGTGGCCGAAGCGAGGCGGGGGGCCGGTCGGCGGCGGGGCCGCGGGCGGGGGGCGGCCTGGGGGCGCGT
>JBBSEZ010000520.1:0-6479 GCA_038239195.1 Gemmatales bacterium | reverse complement strand
TGCTGTCCCAACCTCTCAGGACTTCGGAAGAAAAGGAGCGTGAACCATGTGGGCCCGTCAATGCGACGTCGATGCCGATCTGGAAGGCGCGCCGATCCCGACGCGCATCGCCTCGAATGAGGAGTTCATCCCCCCGCCTCAGTCCGCCCAGCAGAAGGAGCTGGAGGCCAGGATCACCGCGCTGGCCGACCCGGCCGCCAAGGCGCTGGGCCTGACGCGCCGGGAGTTCTTCCGCACCGGCTCCGGCTTCGCGGCGGGGCTGATGGCGCTCAACCAGGTCTTCGGCGACTGCTACGAGGTCTCCGCCGACGAGGTGCGCGACCCCCGGGCCTTCGCCGAGAAGTGGCCCAAGGGCCAGTTCATCTTCGACGTGCAGACTCACCACGTGGACATTAGCCGCAAGTGGTACGACGACACCCCCGCCGGGCGGGCAACGTTGCGTTTCTTCCAGATGCTGCGGCCCTCGCTCAAGGGCGTTCGCGACACCCTGGAGCAGCTCAACCGGACCCACTACGTCAAGGAAGTGTTCGGCGACAGCGACACGGTGATGGCGATCATCAGCGGGGTGCCGACCCGCACCTGGGACAAGAACCCGCTGCCGCCCGACCAGATGGTGGCGACGCGCAAGTACGTCAACGACCTCGCCGGCTCGCAGCGCGTGCTCTCCCACGGCCTGTTGCGCCCCAACCTCGGCAAGCGCGAACTGGAGGAGATGGAGCGCCAGGTCAAGGTCTTGAAGATCGACGCCTGGAAGATGTACACCGGCGCCGAGCTCGGCGAGAAGCCGTGGTTCATGGACGACGAGAAGGTGGCGTATCCCTTCTGGGAGAAGAGCCGCAAGCTCGGCATCAAGAACCTCTGCGTCCACAAGGGCCTTCCCCTCGGGGCCTTCAACGAGAAGGCCTGCACCCCGCTCGATCTGGAGAAGGCGGCGCTGGCCTTCCCCGACCTCAACTTCATCGTCTACCACTCCGCCTTCCGCGGCTTCGGCGCGTTCTCCCGAGGCACCGGCGCGCGCGTCGTCGATCGCAAGACGGACGACCCGCAGGAGATACCGTGGGTCAGCGACGTGTTGCGCATCCTCAAGAAGAACCCGCGGATCAAGAACATCTATTTCGAGCTCGGCGCCACCTTCCACATGACGTCGGCCTTCGCGCCCGACACCTGCCTGCACATGCTCGGCCAGATGATTCAGGTGGCCGGCTCCGATCACGTCCTCTGGGGCACCGACTCCATCTGGAACGGCAGCCCGCAGGGGCAGATCGTGAGGCTCCGCCGGCTGAAGATGAAAGAGGCGTTCATCAAGAAGTTCAAGTATGCCGAACTGACCGACGCCGTGAAGAACCAGATCCTGGGGCTCAACGCGGCGCGGCTGTTCAACGTCAACCCCAGGGCTCGCCGCACGGCCATCAAGGCCGACCGCCTCACGCAGCTGCGCAAGGAGTATCAGGAAAGCCCGTCGCCCAGCAACACGCAGTACGGCTGGGTCTGGACCGACGAGGAGCGGGAGCCGACCGTCCCCGTTGGGGGCTGATTCACCGCAAGCGACCGATCGAAGGAGAACAGCATGAGAAACGGTACGAGGTTCTTGTTGACGGCCTGCCTGTTCGCCTGCCCGGCGCTGGCGAGCGCCGCGGGGCCGAAGGCGGCGCCGACCGGGGCCGGGCCGGCGTCCTGGGCAAACGACCTGACGCCGATCGCCGCCAAGGAGTGGAACTACGCGCGGGCGGCCCACCTGTTGGAGCGCGCAGGCTTCGGCGGGACGCCGGAGGAGGTCCAGAAGCTGGCCGCGATGACGCCCGAGAAGGCGGTCGATTACCTGGTCGAGTACCAGGCCATCGATGACAGCAAGTTGCCCGCGTTCGTCCCGTCGGGGATCTACCCCAACGGGCACAAGCTCGTCCCCCTCGACCAGATCGTTCTCGGGGCGCTGCTCACGGGCAAGGCGTATGGCGTCAAGGCGACGCAGAAGCCGCCGCTGCGCTACCAGCCGACCGTGAACGAGTTCTACACGCTGCTCATCAGCGAGCACTCGGAGATGCGCCGCGCCTCGCAGTGGTGGGCCGAGCGCATGCTCGTGACGCCGCGGCCCCTCCAGGAGAAGTTGACGCTCTTCTGGCACGACCACTTCGCCACCAGCCAGGAGAAGATCCTCAACTACGAGCTGATGCTGGCCCACATCGAGACGATGCGCAAGCACGGCAACGGCAACTTCCGCGCCCTGCTCGTGGCAGTTGCTCAGGACCCGGCCATGCTGATCTGGCTCGACAATCGCGAGAACGTGAAGGGCAAGCCCAACGAGAACTTCGCCCGCGAGGTGATGGAACTGTTCACGATGGGCGAGGGCAAGGGCTACACCGAGAAGGACATTCGCGAGATGGCCCGCGCCTTTACCGGCTGGACCACGACGCCCGAAGCTACCGTCAAGCAGAAGGCGAAGTTCATCGACAGCCCCAACCTGCACGACAAGGGCATCAAGGAGTTTCTCGGCCAGAAGGGCAACTTCAACGGCTACGACGCCATCGACATTATTCTGAAGCAGCCCGCCACGCCGCGCTTCGTGTCCCGCAAGCTCTACCGCTACTTCGTGCGCGAGGACCTGTCGCCGGAGCTCAACGACAAACTGGCGAAGGTGCTCCTGAAGTCGAAGTACGACGTCAAGCCACTGCTGAAGACGATCTTCCTGTCGCGCGACTTCTACAGCGAGCCGTCGTACGGGACGCAGATCAAGGCGCCGGTCCCCTTCGTCATCTCGACGTATCGCAAGCTGGGCCTGCGCGCCATCCCGGGCGTTCCCGACTGCACGGAGACGACCACGGCGCTGGGGCAGTTGCTGTTCTTCCCGCCCAACGTGGCGGGCTGGCCGGGCGGGCGGTCGTGGATCAACCCGGCGACCTTGCTGGTGCGCGGGAACTTCGCGCAGACGCTGCTGTTCCCCGGCCCCGGCCCCTACCCCACGCCGGACAAGATCGTGGCCGACGGGTATCGCCGAATCCCGCTGACGTTCCCCGAGTACAAGATCCAGCCCCGCGTGTGGGACCAAAAGAAGGGCCGCATGGAGCCGGTCTCCCTGCGCGCCTACGACCACTACCTCTCGGGCGTGAAAGGCTCGGGCATGAAGGGCAAGGTCATGGAGAAGGCCCCTCCGAAAAAGGGGGAGGGCGTCATGGTCCCCGACACCAAGATGACGAAATCGAAGATGAGCAAGGTGGCCAACGCCGAGGACTACAACCTCGCCGTCGGCGTCTACACCGGCTTCGTCGAGGCGTATAACCGCGTCAAGCCGATCCCGCGCACGCCGGCCGAGCTCAACCTCGTCGCCATGACGCGCGCTGCGAAGGTCACCACGGCGGAAGGGGCGGTCGATTACTTCGGCCGGCGGTTCCTGAGCGTCCCCTTGCACGCCGACCGCAGGGCCGCCGTCGTCCAGTTCTTGCGCGACGAATTGAAGTCGGGCACCATCGACTACAAGAGCAAGGACCTGGAGGTCGCGCTGCGGCGGGCCCTTCACCTGGTCCTCAGCGCCCCGGAATATCAGCTCGGTTGATTGGAAACCACCCTGGGAGGATTGTCCTTATGTGGATCAAGACGGAAACGGTCTCCTGCTCGCGCCGCGACCTGCTGTGCGCGGGCATGTACGCGGTGGGCGTCTCGGCCGGGCTGCCCGCGCTCTTTCAGCAGGTGAGCCTGGCGGAGACGGCAAAGGCCCTCGACGGGGCCGCCGCGAAGCGCCCCGAGCGCATCCTGGTCGTCCTGGAACTGGCGGGCGGCAACGACGGGCTCAACACCATCGTCCCCTTCACCGACGACGCCTACTACAAGGCGCGGCCGGTGCTCGCCGTCTCCAAGCGGGAGGTGCTCAAGCTCGACGGCCAGTTCGGGTTGCACCCGAACTGCGAGGGGCTCCAGCGGCTGTTCAAGGATGGGAAGATGGCGGTCGTTCACGGCTGCGGCTATCCGAGGCCCACGCTGTCGCACTTCACCGCGATGGACTGGTGGCACACGGCGGTGCCGCACGGCAGCGACAAGTACGGCTGGCTGGGGCGCTTCGCCGACGCCCACCAACCGACGGGGATCGATAACTACATCGTCAACGTCGCGTCCCGGCAGGCGCTGGCGGTCTCCAGCGCGAAGCATTCCCCGGTGGTCTTCAAGGACCCGCGCAAGTTCGGCCGGAACGGCACCCCCGCGCAGCAGAAGGTCTTCGAGACGTTCGGCCAGGTCTACCCGACCACGAACTCGTCGCTGGCCTTCGTCAACACCGTCTCGCGCACGGCGACCGCGGGGGCGGCCCGGGTGCGGAGCGCGTGCGCGGAGTACCGGACGCGCGTGGACTACGGCAGCGACAACGAGTTGACGCTCGACCTGAAGAAGGTGGCGGCCATGATCGCCGCGAAGATGCCGACGCGCATCTACTACGTGAGCATGGGCGGGTACGACACGCACGCCGCGCAGGCGGGCCTTCAGGGGCTGCTGCTCACCTACCTGTCCGACGCGCTGCGCGGCTTCGTCGAGGACCTGCAGCGGATCGGGCGGGCCGACGACGTGGCGGTGATGGCGTTCACGGAGTTCGGCCGGCGGGTGGGCGAGAACGCCAGCAAGGGCACCGACCACGGGACCGCGACGCCGATGTTCGTGCTGGGCAACAAGGTCAAGGGCGGCTTCTACGGCCGGCACCCGAGCCTGTCCGACCTGGACGCGGGGAACCTGAAGATGACCACCGACTTCCGGTCGGTCTACGCGACGATGCTGTCGAAGTGGATGGGCTTCGAGGACACGCGGACGGTGCTCAAGGGCAACTTCCCGGCGCTGCCGATTTTCTGAGGGGCGGGCCGACAGGCAACCGATTGACGAGGACGGGCCCTGCCGGCACGCGGCGGGGCCCGCCGTCCTTCAGGAGAACAAGCCGGCTATCCGATCACTTCTGGCAACACGAGGAACATGCGCTTGTAGACGCGCCCGGTGTTCTTGTCCGTCCAGGACTTGTGGAGCTCCTGAAAGCCAGCCCGTTCGTAAAACGTGATCCCTCGGGCGTTGTCGAGGGAGACGTAGAGGACGAGGATGGGACGGGCGTCTCGGTGAGCGCTCGCTTCCGCGATGAGATCGTCCAGGATGCGAGCGGAGTAGCGGTCTTCCGGCGGCCCGGCCGGCTGCCCCCAGAACCTCTGGTCAACGCCAAGCACGGGAATCACGCTGGTCTCGATCGGTGGGTCTTTCGGCCGAGGCCAGCGCTGCGAGCCTATCGCGAGCGACCCAAAACCGACGAGGGAGCCTTGCTCCGCCGCATAGAGCCAGACCTGCGAGCCCGGCTGGAGAAGTTGATCGAGCGCCCCGCCCGCTCCCCGAGGTGCCTTGATCCAGTCGGAGACTTCGCGCTGCCAGGGCTCGGCGCCGCAATCGAAAGCCTGCACGCGGGGAAGAAGGGCCTCCGAGAACGGGATTTTCTGGAGAAGGCTGGACATCGCCAGGGCCTGCTGAAGAGAGGGAGAGGGCGCCTCCGCGGACCGCGTTCAAAAGCGCGAGAACGGCCGAGAGCGTTCCCGTCCTACCACCTCCTATCCGGGCAACCGAATAGATCGCTGCTCGCGGGCCGGGTTGGTTGTCGCTCAACCGAGGACCGAGGGGTCGGCGGTTGGAACGCGGCGCGGGGGCCGGGTTGGCCTCCCGGGCCCTCCTGGCGTTTGGAGGGCGGCGCGGACCTGTTCCGCGTCTTCCACGCTGAAGTCGAGGGCCCTCGAACCAACCGCGCCGGCGAGGGCCGCTGGCGCCCAGGTCGACAGCGTGAATCGTGCTTTCGCCTGGCAGGTTTGGAGGTCTTCGGCGCTCTCGACGGTCCCGAATTTCTGCGCGAAGGTGGGTATGTGCGGCGCCATCGAGTCGGCCAGGGCGAGCCAGCGCAGGTAGCACTCCTTCTCCGCAGCATCGAACTGATGGTTGGGCTCTTCGAGGCCGCGGAACACTCGCTCGCGCCGCGAACCGTGCAGGCCATCGATCAACCGGAAGACCATCACCCCCACAGCCAGGAATGCCTCGAAGTCCCGGCAGCGCATCGCTGCGTCGTGGTCGGCCTTCCACGATTCCTCGAACAGGTCGAGATGTCGGCGAGCGCTGCGGATGCGAAGGTCGGCGCTCATTTTCTGGGCCCTCGCGATGAAACGAGCTTCGCCACCTCGCGGTTGCGAAGCTCGCGACAACCAGCCTTCGATCTCGCGTGGCGTCTGTGCTCGAACACGCCGAGGGCGAGATGAGGTTCCCAGGGTGACGTGCCTCCGGGAACATCTGAATGCTACCCGAGGTTGCGACGCGCGTCAACGTTCGCACGGTCTCCGCGCGGATGCTGGGCGCACGACTGGGTTCGCACGGGAAAGGAGGAGATGGTATGCTGTGGGGGGAAAGGCAAAACCGAGCCGTAGCGTAAAGCGTGAAAGGGGCCAGGGATGGCTACTACCGGACAAAGCACTCCAGAGGTCGCTGTTGTA
>JBBSEZ010000519.1:0-6521 GCA_038239195.1 Gemmatales bacterium | reverse complement strand
GTGGGCCGCGGGGCTATTGGCGGTCCCCTCACCTGCACCGCCGTTTGCCTTCTGCCTTGGGTGTCCCCTCGGGGCGGGGCCAAACCACACCAAAGCCGGGGCTTGGTTGTCGTTTCGCCCGTCACTCTCGAACTTACGCCGTGGCGGCCGGCGCCGGGGCGGCGTCTTCCTTGTCCACGATCGTGTTGATCTGACTGGCCACGCGCGAGGCCGGGCCCACCACCTGGCCGAGGATGCGCGTCGCGGGCGACAGGGCCAGAGCGACGACGCGGCCGATGGCCTCCGTGCGGGTTGGCATCTTCAGCGCGAGGTCGAACGTCACCGGTTGGCCGTCGGCGATGGCGCCCTTGATGCGCACCTTTTCCTTGTACAGCGCCGCGTTCTTCGGCAGCTTGAGTTCGGTGTCGAGCTCGCGGCTCAGCTCGGCGATGCTGCCGGCGCCCCAGGCGAGCACCGTCGGGCCCGCCCAGTAAGGCGATTCCGCCTCGACCTTGATGCCCAGTTCGCCGAACACTTTGCGCGTCAGGCTGTTCTTGATCATCTTCAGCCGAATCTTTTTCTTCCGCATCGTCGAGCGCAGCACGTGCTCGCCGTGGCAGCTCAACCCCTTGACCGTCAAGACGACCAGGTCGCGCACGTCCTGGAACGTCTCGCGCAGGGACTTCATCTCCATCTCTTTGATGATTTTGCTCATGGCACTCACATCACATTAGTCCTTAGTCCGTAGTGCTTAGTTCTTAGCAAAGAGGGCCCACGCTGTCTTTTGCTAAGAACGAAGCACGAAGGACTAAGGACTACTTTACATGGTGACCGGCACGCCCGGCGTCATGGTGGCCGAGAGGGTGATCGACCGCACGTAGTTGCCCTTGATGCCGGTTGGCTTGACGGCGCGAACCTGCTCCACGAACGCCGTCACGTTGGCGGCGATCTTGTCGTCCTCGAAGCTGATCTTGCCGACGCCGGCGTGGACGTTGCCGCCCTTGTCGGAGCGGTATTCGACCTTGCCCGCCTTCTGCTCGCGCACCGCCTGGGCCACGTCCTGGCCGGTGGGGATGACGGTCCCGGCCTTGGGCGTCGGCATCAGGCCGCGCGGGCCGAGCACCTTGCCGAGGCGCGACACCTTGCCCATCAGGTCCTGCGTCGCCAGCGCCACGTCGAAGTCGAGCCAACCCTCTTTCTGCACCCTCTCGATGATCTCGTCGCCGCCCGCGAAATCGGCCCCGGCTTCCTTGGCCTTGCCGACGTTGTCGCCCTGGCAGAAGACCACCACGCGCTTGACCTTGCCCAGCCCGTGCGGCAGCGGAACGCTCCCGCGGATCATCTGGTCGCTCTGCGTCGAGTCAATGCCGAGCGACATGTGGACCTCGACCGTCTCGTCGAACTTGGCGCGCTTGAGCTGCTTGAGGAGCTGGATGGCGCGCTTCAGCGGCACCGGGCCCTCCTTGGACGCCTTTTGCTTGGCGTTCTTGATCTGCCCGCGCATCTTCTTGCCGCGGCGCGGCGGATGGCCCGGCTGGCGGCCCTTCTTCTTGGTGCTGGTGTCCGAAGACGGCATGGGGGCGGGCGCCCCGTCTGGCTTGGGGGCTGCCTTGGGGGCGTCCGGCTTGGCCTTGGCTTCCTTGCCCTCTTTCGCCTTGCCCTCGCCCTTTGGCTTCTTGGTCTCGGCCGGCGCCGCCTGCTCGGGGGCGGTCTCGCCCGGCTTTCCTTCGGCCGGCTCGTCCGGTTGCTTCTTCGCCATGGCTGTTGTGGTCCCGCTGATTCGGAAACGAGGCGCCGCGCGATGAACGCCCGGGCGCCCCTCGGTCCTGGTTGCGGGCCCTTCGGAAAAGGCCCGTGGGATGGCTACGACCGTCAGGAAGCGGAATTGTATCGCTTCGCGACGGTCGCGGCTCGAAAAAAATTACGCAACCCTTGTCGAGAACGCCACGCAAGGCGTTCCCGACCCCCTTACGCTTCGACGCTGAGCCCGAGGCTGCGGGCCGTTCCGGCGATGATTCGGGTGGCGTGCTCGAGGTCGCGGGCGTTGAGGTCTTGCAGCTTTTTCTGCGCGATGTCGCGCACCTGTGCCGCGGAGACCTTGAAGCCCTTGTACTTGCCGCTCCGCTTGGTCTTCTCTTCGGAGCTGATGACGTCGCCGCCCTTTTTCTTCTCGAGCGGAATGCCGGCCGCCTGCTTCAACAGCACCGCCGCCGGCGGGCTCTTGATGATGAAGTCGAAGCTCCGGTCGGAGTAGACCGTGATGACGACCGGCACGGTGATGCCGCGCTGGTCCTTGGTGCGGTCGTTGAATTGCGAGACGAACTGGCCAATGTTGACCCCGTGCTGACCCAGAGCAGGGCCCACGGGAGGTGCCGGCGTGGCCGTGCCCCCCGTGACCTGCAAGCGGATCTGCGTGGTGACCTGACGCGCCATCGTGTTCCCTTCCTATGCTGCGCTGCCTGCGATGCCTACACGAGCTCGATCTGGTAATATTCGAGGTCCAACTTGACCGGCCGGCCGAAGATCGTCAACTCGACCTCGATCTTGCCCGCCGCCTCGAGCATCTTCTTCACTTCGCCTTCCATGCCATTGAAGGCGCCGTCGGTCACCTTCACCCGATCGCCCACGCCCAGCCCCTTGGGCGGGGTCGGCACGAGCGACTCGGCGGCCCCCCCTTGCGGGCCCATGATCTTGGCGATTTCCTGGTTCGACATCGGCGGCGGGGGCCGATTCACCATCCCACCCACGAAGTCGCCCACTCCCGACGTTTCGCGGAAGAGGTAGAGGATGCGGTCGTTGTACTCCACCTCCGCCATCAGGTAGCCGGGATAGAGCTTGCGGTCCTTCGTCTTGGTCGAGCGCTTGCCCGCCTTATCGACCTTCACCTCGGTGATCTTCTCCACCGGGATGATGATCTGCCCGTAATACTCCTCCAGCCCCTCCTTGCGCACACGCCGCTCGATGGCGTCGCGAATCGTCTCCTCCCGCCCGCTCTGCACCTTCACGACGTACCACTTCTTGTTGCTCGGCGGGGCCGCCTCCACCGGCGGAGGCTCGAGCTCGGCCACCGCGGAAGCAGACGTTGAGGTCGTGGGTGCCACCGCGGCGACCTTCTCGCTCTTCGTGGCCTTCTTCTCCGGGGCCCGGGCAGGCGCCAGTGGCTCCGGTTCCGGGACTGGCTCCGCTGCGGGCGGGGTCGCCGTCAGCTCGTCAGTCGCCGGGAGGGCCTCGTCATGGTGCTCCCGCGCGGCAACCGCGACCGGCGCGGGCGTGGCCGCAGCCGATTCGACGGCCGGCGAACGATCGAGCTCCGCCACGGGGGCCTCAGTCAGGGCGCCCGCGTGTGTCTCGTGCGGGCCCTCGACGGGGCTGGCCTTGGGCGGGAGCTCCTGCGACTCTTGGTGCCCCTCCTGGTGCGCGCCCGGATGGCCCTCCGAATGCGCGCCGGGGGGCGCCTCCGGCGGGGTCGGGTGTGTGGGGGCCGGGCCGTTTGACAGCACGTCTTCAGCCATGACGGTCACTCTCGTGCGCTCCTGACGCTCCCCCTCCCCACCAACCGGGAGGGCGCGAAGGGGGAGAAGCGCCGCTCACCAGTTCTTTTGCTCCAGCTTCTTCTGGGCGTCCGACTTATCGTCCGGGAAGACCAGCACGCCCACCGGCTTCCAGCTCAGCAGCACCCGCCACCCCTGGTCCATGGCGAAGAGATAGACCGCCATGAGGAACACCGTCGCGAGCACGACAATGGTGTCCTGCACCAGGCGACGCTGTGTCGTCCACGAGACCTTGTTGAGCTCCGCCTCGGTGGCGATCAGGAAGTCGGCGAACGTCGGGATGTTGACGATGCGCCACGCCAGCCACAGCGAGCACGCCAGCAGCAACAGCGGCACCGTGAACTGCACGGCCGGCAGAATCGTCATCGCCTCGAAGCGCGTCGTTCCCGTGGCCGGGCTCAGGCTCGTCTTCGTTGGCGGAGTCAAGCTCTCCTCCGTCAGGCGCGCAACCTCCGCGTCGAACGCTGCCGGCGTGACGATCTGGCCCGGCGCGAACGTCGAGGCCCCCGGGAGATCGACCTTCACGTTCTTCTTCTCGTCCGTCCGGTCGTTCACGTCGCGCAACACGTAGCGGTCGATAACCAGCACGCCAGTCGGCAGGCCGAACACGGCCGGCAACGAGCTCTCTTTCCTGGTCGCCGTCGCCAGGGCGACATACTTCTCGACGAGCGGAGTGAGGTCCGTCCAGCCGAGGGTGGCCTCGCTCTCCCACAATTCCCGAATGTCCTTCTGGCTGCGGAAGAATGGCTCGTCCTTGAGTGTGCCGGTGGGCAGGTGGAAGACCGCAGGGATGCGCGAATTGGTCGTCGCTTCCTTGCTCAGCGCCGCGATCAGAGCCGAGGCCCCGCCCGTTGATTCGAGCGCCCACAACTTCCGCGTCTCCGCCAAGGGCTTCAGCGGGCGGTCCTCCACGTTGACCACGGGCAACTCGAAGGCGGACGGCAGCGGCTTCTTCGCCTTCTCGGCCGCACTCGCGAACGCCGTCACCACGGCGGCGAGCTCGGCGCCTTCCTTCCCCTGGACCGCATCGAGCTTCTTCTTCAGTTCCGCCGTCACCTTTTCGTCGAAGAAGCCCGCCGGCTTCTTCCCCGTCTTGTCGGCGGGCCGATCCGCGACCAGTTCCTGCATGGCCGCCCGCAGGTGTTCGTTCAGGGCCTTGATCAGCGCGTCGAGGCTGCCTTCGTGACTGGCCGTGGCCAGAGTCGCGACCTGGTCCTCGGGAGGGATCGCATCCACTTTCTCGCGGAGCGCCTGCTGGGACACGACCTGCTTGACCTTCCACCCCGTCTTTCCAGAGCTGAGCACTCGAATGCGCCCCAGTATCTGCTGCGCCGCGGCGAGCTGCCGGACGTCGATCGCCTGGAGCAAACTGGCGAGGCTGTCCTCGTGGTTGGCCTTGCTCAATTCTTCGCGCAGGGTGCGCGGGAAGTCGTCCTGCCTGGCTGCGAGCCGGCCTGTGACGACGGCTCGCCACTCCTTCTGGGTCAGCACCTTCCCGGGCGTCAGGCCGGTTGAACCGGCCGTCTTGACTTCGACGCGCCCCAGCCCGACGACGATGGCAGCGTAGAGCTCCTTGTTGATCTGGAGCAGTTCTTCGGCAACGTCCTTCTTGCCCGCGTTCTCGATCCTCTCCCGGACGTCGGCCGGGAACTTGTCGCCCTTGAGGACTCCCTCAAGGCGCTTCTCGAACTGGGGCTTGCTGACCACCTGCCCCGGCTGCAAGTCGGTCGCCCCGCGCTGGCGCACTTGCACCGTGTTTTTCTCGCTGGCCGGCACGTCCTTCTCGAGCCACTCCTTGGTATCGCCCAGCGAGCCCAGGGCCGTCTTCGACGTGAACGGGACGTCCAGGTGCCAATCGGCCGGCCCGCGGCGGAGCGTCCCGTGGGAGATCAGGGTGTAGATGCCCGCGGCGACGATCATCAGCAGCCCGAAAATCGTGCCACGCCGAACTTTGAGCCCCTGCGAGGGCTTGTAGGTGGTGGCGTGGAACCAACCGCCTTCCTCGAGCAGGAGGATGAAGCGCTGCGTCCGCAGTCGGGTGTAGAGGTAGGCCCCCATGGCCAGGAACAGCACGCCCAGAGCGGCGGCGATCAGGGCCCCCGTCTTCGGGCTGAACCAGTAGTTGTCGTAGGCCCAGTGCTCGATCCACAGGCTCCCCCAGCGCGTCAGCACCAGGACGAGCAGGATGCCGACGAACCCGACAAAGATGCCGGCCCGCACGCCCGCAGGGGGATTGGGCCCAAGCAACCGCCCGCCGACAAACAGCAAGCCAACCCCGGCGGCGAGCATGAGCACGCCCATCAGGCTGCCGCCGATGAACTGATATTTCTCCCACCCGAGGCCGTCCCAGGCGCCCCACCACAGATAGGGGACGAGCTTGAAGACGATCGCGAAGGAGGCGAGGACGTACACTACCCCGAGCAGGCTCACGACCCAGGGGCGGTCGAGCGGGCTGGAAGTGACGCCCGGCGGGTTCTTTACGGCCACAGCCATGACGGTTCCTGTCCTCTGAAGATCACGGGAAGGGCAAGCTCTCGGCTCGGGCCCCGCCCCACTCCCCCCCGGTTCCCTCGGAGGGTGGCGATTCCAGTCTTTGGGAAGCAGGGGCGGAGCGACTCGAACGCTCAACCGCTGGTTTTGGAGACCAGTGCTCTACCAATTGAGCTACGCCCCTGTTCGGCAAAGCGCGGATGGGGCGCCCCGTAGATCGGACGCCCACTTCCTTCCGGCTCGCCTGGCCCGCTCGGCTTCGCTCACTTCTTGCGCGTTTCCTTGTGGGCGGTGTGCTTGCGCTCCTTCCGGCAGAACTTCTTCAGTTCGAGCCGGTTGGCCCCGCGCGTCTCCTTTTGCGTGCGGTAGTTGCGAGCCCCGCACGCCGTGCATTCCAGCCAGACGTATTCACGCATGTCGAACACTCGGTTAGGGGTGGTCCGCGTCGGGCCCCGCGAAACGACAAGCAAGACAGGCCCTGCTTGCTTGTCGTTTCGCGGG
>JBBSEZ010000518.1:0-6551 GCA_038239195.1 Gemmatales bacterium | reverse complement strand
TTCGGCTCGCGAAAGCCGAACAGGCGAGCCGCCTGTCCTACGAGCGCCTTGCGGTCCCGTCTTGACCCCCCGCCCCTCTTCCGACTACAACCCCCGTGTCCCGCACGGAGCCGGGGCACCGGTCGAGGAGGCCCCCGCGTGCTCATCCCCTTGCGTCGCCTCAATGTCTGGTCGCCTCCTTCTCCTGGCCTGTGCCGGCTGCTGGCGGCGACCCTCATCCTGGGCTCGGCCGTCCTTCACCTCCTCTATCTCGCCCACAACTGCCCGCTCGACCTCGCCCCCGACGAGGCCCACTACTGGGACTGGTCGCGCCACCTCGACTGGAGCTACTACAGCAAGGGGCCTCTCGTCGCCTTCCTGATCCGCGGCGGGTGCGAACTGGCCGGGGCCTGGTCCGAACAGCACACCGGCTCGCTGGCCTTCGCGGTCCGCCTCCCGGCCGTGCTCTGCGGCACGCTGCTGCTAACGGCCTTTTACGTTCTCACGGTCCAGGTCTTCGGCCGGCCTGCCCTGGCCCTGGCGGTGGTGGCCGCCGCCCTCACGGTCCCGCTCGTCTCGGTCGGGTCGGTCCTCATGACCATTGACGCCCCCTACTCGTGCTGCTGGGGCTGGGCGCTCGTCTTCGCCCACCGCGCCATCTTCCGGGGCGCCGGGTGGGCCTGGCTCGTGGCCGGGCTGCTCGTCGGGCTGGGCATCCTCGCCAAGTACACGATGGTCCTCTTTTTGCCCTCGGTCTGCCTCTACCTGCTCACCTCGCCTCAACACCGCCCTCTGCTGCGCCGCCCCGGCCCCTGGCTCATGGTCCTCGTCGCGGGGCTCTGCTGCCTGCCCATCCTCGTCTGGAACCTGCAAAACGACTGGGTCACGTTCCGGCACGTGAGCCGGCTTGCAGGCGTCGCGGGGCAAGAGCAGGCGGCCCCCAGCGAACCAACCATTCACTGGCTGGGGCCGCTGGTTTACTTCGGCGGGCAGTGTGCGTTGCTCCTGGTCTTCTGGTTCCTCGCCTGGCTCTTTGCGATGGTGGCCCATCATCCCCTGCGCGAACGCGACCCGGGCGTGCGCTACCTGTGGTGGCTCTCGGCGCCAATGTTCCTGCTCTTTTTGGGCTTCAGCTTCAAGACCGGCGGCGGCGAGCTCAACTGGCCCGTGACGGCTTACGTGTCCGGGATGGTCCTGGCGGCGGCGTGGTTGGCCCGGCAGCTCCAGTCCCCCGTCGGCTGGTATCGCCGCTGGACCGCCGTCAACCTCGCTCTGGTCTGTGTCGTCGGTGCGACGGCGAGCCTGTTCATGCACGCCAGCGAGCTACTGCACCCCGCCCTGACGCACTTCGTCGGCGAGCCCACCGAGCAGCACGCCTTTCCCTTGCGGCGCGTCGATCCGACCTGCCGGCTGCGGGGCTGGCATGCCCTCGGGGCGGAGGTCGATCGGGCTCGCAATCGCCTGGCCGCCGAGGGCAAGGAGCCCGTGCTGGTGGCGTCGAGTTGGAGCATTCCCGGCGCCCTCGGGCTCTACTGCTCCGGGCGCCCGCAGGCGTACTCCGTAGGGCTCGCGCTGGGCGACCGCCACAGTCAGTACGACCTCTGGCCCGGCCCGCTCAACCGGCCCGAAGCCTACAAGGGCCGCACCTTCCTGCTCGTGGGCGGCGGCCCCTCGAAGGAGCTCCGCGACGCCTTCGAGAGCGTGGGGCCGACCACCACTTTCACCTACTACGAGAATGGCCGGCCCATCGCTGCCTGGCCCCTGACCGTCTGCCACGGGTTCAAGGGCCTCCAGGCGCCGGTGGGGGGCAAGACCTATTGAGCAGGGCCCAAGCTCACTTGCCCATCAACTTCTCGAGCACGTACATCTCCAGCCCCTCGTAATTGCGCTCGGCCCGGTACTGCTCGACGCGCTGCACGTCGAGGGCGCGAACGACCTCCACGAGGCGGAGGAAGATCGCCTTGCTGTTGACGAGGTGTTTGGTCTGGTGCTCCGCCTTGGTCGTGCGCATCGCCTTGACGTCGAGGCCAATGCTGCCGTCGTACCCGCCGCGCTCCAGCACCCAGACCGTGTTGAAGGCCCGCCTCAGATCGACCGAGCCAAACACCTTGTCCTGGTCGTACTTGAGCCCGTTCTGGTCGTTGAGGTGGACGCTCCACAGCTTCTTGTGCCAGAGGGCGTAGGCCATGTCGTCGGACGGGTCGAGGCCGGCGAGGATGGAGTGGGCCGACTCGATCAGCGCGCCACAGCGGGATGGGTCGGCGGTCCGGTAGCACAGCGCCAGGAAGTGGCCCGGGGTCGGCAGATACGACTGGTCCATCGGCTCGTTCGGCTTCATTTCGCCAAGGATGCGCACGTTCTTGTCGTGTTCCAGCAGGGCGTTGATCGCCTCGAGGATGCGCTCGATGGCGCCGATGGGGTCCTTGGACTCGCGGACGTAGGTGCCCTCGCGGGCGAGCCAGAGGACGAGGTTGCGGCACCCCAGCGCGTTGCCGATGTCGATAGTGCGCTTGGAGCGCTCGATCGCGGAGCGGCGCTCGGCGGCGCTGTTGGAGGTGAAGCCCCCGTCGATGGTCCCGGGATGTTCCCACAACCGAGGGGCCACGATCTCGCAGAACAGGCCCTCGTCGTCGAGCATCTTCTTGACGCGCGCCACCCCGGCCTGCGTCTCTTGCGGAGAGAGGTCGGCCGGCACCACGTCGTCATCGTGGAACTGCACGCCATCGAAGCCGAGCTTCTTGTACTCGCGCACCTTGTTGGCGAAGGCGACCTCTGCGCGGACGGGGGGGCCGAAGGGGTCTGCCCCGGTGCTGATGTTCCAGGGCCCGAAGGTGAAGCGATAGGTCCGGGGAGACGAATTCACGTGAAGTTTCCTCCGCGAAGTGCCGATGTTTGGTTTATCTCCGCTCTCGGTGCGCCCGCTGGTGCGCGCCCGTGAGAGCGAGCCTCTTTCCCAGGTGGTTTGTGGACGTTCTTTCGATTCGCTGTGCCGGGTGCGAGCAGACCTGGTCCGCCGCGCTGCCCTTCTCCGTATACGAGCGCCAGGCGCTGGAGTCCTGCCCCTGCCCCCGCTGCGGTTCCTACACGCTCTGCTGCGCGCCCGAACCGGCCGAAGACGAAGGGGCCGGAGCAAGGGCCCTCGCTGAGGCGGCATTCTAGCGAAGAGGGAAGAGGGCGGATAGGGCCGAGGTGCCTGCCTTGGTTGACAGTGTGGGGCCAAAGATCCGGGAGGGCCCCGCCAAGCCGCAAGCGGCGGGCCCTGGCGCTCTTCCGCTTGCGGCTTGGCGATCCGCGCTCCCGGAATGTTTGCCACTCCCGGTTCACATCTCCATCCCGAGCGCGGCGGCCACCTTGCGGCAGTCGAGCATCATCTGCCGGAACGCCGCGGGCGTCAGCGCCTGGAAGCCATCGCTCAGCGCCGCTTCGGGGTGAGGGTGGACCTCGACGATCAACCCGTCCGCCCCCGCGGCGACGGCGGCGCGGGCCATCGTGGCCACCAGGCTCGCCTTGCCCGTGCCGTGGCTGGGATCGACGACCACGGGGAGGTGCGTCTTCTCGTGCAGATAGGGCACGCTCGCCAGCGGGAGGGTGAAGCGCGTGCGCTCCTCGAAGGTGCGGATGCCGCGCTCGCACAGCATCACCCGCGTGTTGCCCGTGTTGAGCACGTACTCCGCCGCGAGCAGGAACTCGTCCATCGTCGCCGCCGGGCCGCGCTTGAGCAGCACCGGCATCCCGCTCTCGCCGACCGCCTCCAGGAGCGAATAGTTCTGCATGTTGCGGGCGCCGACCTGGAGCACGTCGGCGTAGCGGCCGACCAGTTCGACCTGCTCCTTGGCCATGACTTCGGTGACGACGGCCAGCCCCGTGGCCGCGCGGGCGTCGGCGAGCAGCTCCAGGCCCTTTTCCTTCATGCCCTGAAAGCTGTAGGGGCTGGTGCGCGGCTTGTAGGCCCCGCCGCGCAGCCCGGTGGCGCCGGCCTGCTTGACCGCGTGAGCGATCTCGAGGACCTGTTCGCGACTTTCGACGGAGCAGGGGCCGGCGATGATGCCGAGGTGGCCCCCGCCCACCTTGAGGCCAAGGACTTCGACGACGGTCGGCTCTTTCTTGACCTCGTTGCTAGCCATCTTGTAGGGCGCGAGGATCGGGACCACTTTTTCCACCCCCTCGATGGTTTCCAGCGCTTGCCGGGCCCCATCGCGCTTCTCGCCCAGGGCGGCGACGACGGTCAACTCCGTGCCCACGATGACGTGGCTGCGGAGCCCGAGGTGCTCGATCTGCTCGATGACGAAATCGACCTGGGCCTGCCGCGCTCCGGGCTTCATGACGACGATCATGGGAGAGGCTCCTTGAGGATGAGCGAGGCTGCTCCGAGGAGTGAACCGTTCCGGGGGCGAGGGGATAACGGGGGTTGGGGCAGAAGCGGGTCGCTCACCGCCGGGAAAAGTACCCGAGGGCCCAACCGGCGACCGCCCCGAGAACGGGCCCGAGGATGGCCCAGAACCGGCGGCCCCACTCTTCCTTTGTCTTCTCCAGTTTCTCGATGTCGCGCTTGACGATGGTCACTTCCGTCTTCAGGTCAGCGAGGGATGGCAAGTCGCCCCTCCACCTGTTCAACTCCGCCACCTACTCCTGGAGGCGGACGACAGCGTTGGTGAGGTTCGCGAGCGCTTGCGCCGTTTGGGCGTGGGCGGACGCCTGGTTGTCCAATGCAAGGGCGAGGGCCTTCAATTTCTCCTCGTGGACCGCGACCAGCGTGGCGAGGCCATGAACTCTCTCGGTCGGGGTCTTTCCTTCCACGTCAACCAACCTCCAGGCCCTCGGCCTCCTGGAATTCGCGGAGCAAGGTGGAAGACCGCACCGAAAGCAGATCGATCCAGAGCCGGTTGCAACGAACGCGCATGCGAGGGGAAGAGCCCATCTCCTCCGGCGTAAAGACCGTCGTGGCGGACCCCGAAAAGTCCGACACCCGCAGCGTTACGAAGGGCCGTCCCTCGCCGTCGCTGGTGCTGTCCCACTCCGCCGACACGGGGGGCGATTGCATGGTAATCATCTCGTCGAGCTGCGCGGTTCGCTGCTCCGCCAGCCGGAGGAGCTCCGGCGTGTGACGAATGCGATATCCATAGACGACTTCCTTCATGGCGATGCCTCCCTCACTTCTTTTCGGCCCCGCGAACGCGGCGTGCTGTTCTCATTGTACCGAACGCTTTGCCGCCGGTCCCCGCGCTTGCCCAGGAAAACGAAGGAGGGCCGCGGTGAGATAAACACCGCGGCCCTCTACAAATCAAACTTGCGGCTGCGCCGACGGGGCAGCCCGTCGGCTGCGTCAGAGCAGCCGCACCTGGTTACCACTACACACTATGACCACCTCCTTCTTCTAGAGCCTCCTCGCCCGGGGCCCGGTCAACCACAACGGCCCCGCCGCGAGCTTCAGCCCGTCGCACCACGTTAGCGCGACCCCTCCGACATCCTCATTTTACCCGAACCTCTCCTGGCGTCAAGGAAAAGAGCCGAGAAAAACCAAGCCGCCCCGATCGGAGGGCGCCCTATCCGATTTCCTTGGCGAGGCATCCCTGGCCCCCCTATAATCGCCTCACCTTCGTCCTTCAGGGAGACACGTGTAGTGAGCGAAACCAACGACGTCCCTCGGCGCGCTTTCCTGGCAACCGGCGCGGCCCTCGCCGCGGGCGGCAGCGTGCTCGGCGCCGCGGCCGCGATCCCGGCGACGCCCAACGGCTTCAAGAAGGCCGTCAAGTGGTACATGGTCGGGCCGACCGGCGGGTCGGTCCTCGGCAAGTTCAAGCTGCTCAAGGAGCTCGGCTTCGACGGCGTCGAGCTGGACAGCCCGGGCGGGCCCCCGGCCAAGGAGGTCCTCAATGCGCGCGACAAGACGGGCCTCCTGGTGCCCGGCCTGGTCGATTCGGTCCACTGGAACGACCACCTCGCCCACCCCGACCCGCGGGCAAGGGCGCGCGGCGTCCGGGCGCTCGAGACGGCGCTCCGGGAGGCCAAGCTTTACGGCGCGACCACGGTGCTGCTCGTCCCGGCCGTCGTCAACAAGCAGGTGTCGTATGCCGACGCCTACGCCCGCTCGCAGGCCGAGATCAAGAAGGTGCTGCCGCTGGCGCGCGACCTGAACGTCAAGATCGCCATCGAGAACGTCTGGAACAACTTCCTGCTCAGCCCGCTGGAGATGGCCCGCTACGTGGACGAGTTTGCCTCCCCCCAGGTCGGCGTCCACTTCGACGTCGGCAACATCGTCGTCTACGGCTGGCCCGAGCACTGGATCAAGGCCCTCGGCAAGAGGATCTTGAAGCTCGACGTCAAGGAGTTCAGCCGGGCCCGGGCCGACAAGGAAGGCCGCTGGAAGGGCTTCGACGCGCCGCTCCTCAAGGGCGACTGCGACTGGCCCGCCGTGATGAAGGCGCTGCGCGAGATCAAGTACGTCGGCTGGGGCGCCGCCGAGATCGCGGCGGGGAACAAGGCCTATCTGACGCAGGTCGCCAAGGACATGGACCGGATCTTCTCGTCCTGAGAAGGCGCGAAACGGCAAGCAAGAGGGGCGCCTTTCCGGG
>JBBSEZ010000517.1:0-6562 GCA_038239195.1 Gemmatales bacterium | reverse complement strand
TCACCTCCTCCGCCCCCACCGCAACCGCCGCCGCTATCGCCCCCCCCGCCAATGCTGGGGGCCGGCGTCAGCCCTTTGTGCAGGTGCCACAGCGGCCCGGCCGCCAGCACGCCCGTGCCGAACAGGCCGACGGCGAGCGTGAGGTCGTGGCCGTGCAGCCCGTCGGGCGCCTTCTGGGCCGTTGCCTGGAGCGCCGCGTGCCGCGCCTTGAGGTCGCCCAGCACGCGATCGCCGCGCAGGGTGCGGTGGATGCGCTTGAGGCCGAAGACGACGGCGGCGACCGCCGCGAGGCCGCATAGCGCGAACAGGAACTCGACATGCTTGCCGCGTGCCAGCCCCACCACGATCTTGATGGCGCCGAACGCCAGCAGGCCCAGGAACAGCAGCACCGGCCAGGCGCGGGCTCGCCAGGCCCGGTCGGCGGGGGCCTCCAGGCCGAGCTGTTCGAGGCGCTCGCGCAGGTTGCCCGCTTCGGGGGCGGCGGCGAGGCGAACGGTCAGGAGGCTGGTGTCCGAAACGGTGATGTTGAAGATCTGTTGTTCGAGCGGGTGGGGCTTGCGCGGCTCTTGTTCGCCGCGCGACAGCTTGTTGGTGGCGTCCAGCGTGAGGGCGCTGCTCTCGACCAGGTGAGCAATCGCGGCGTTGACGGCGAGGGTGGCGCCTCCGGCGAGGTGGGCCACCTCTAACGGGTGCAGGGCGGGCAACTCGGGGGGCCTGTCGCACGGCGAGCGGTAGGCGCGCCGAATCAGCACGGCGAGAACGAACGTACACGCGCCGACCACGGCGTAGAGGACGAGGAACTCCGGCCCCGACAGATCGAAAGGATTCATCGAAACCTCATTCTCGGGCTCGCTTTGTCTCTACCAGTCGGTTCGTCTCCCGAGCGAGGAGATTTTGCCCGCGGGGGGACCGCCAAGCCGCAAGCGGCAAACCTCGTGGGGCCCGCCGCTTGCGGCTTGGCGGTCTCCTCGAACCGTTCGCTCACGCCAGCACCTTCTTCACGACCTTCCCGAAGACGTCCGTGAGCCGATAGTCGCGCCCCTGGAAGCGATACGTCAGGCGCTCGTGGTCGAGCCCCATCAGGTGGAGAATGGTTGCCTGTAGATCGTGAACGTGAACGCCATCCTCGACGACGTGGTACCCCAGGTCGTCGGTCTTGCCGTGCGTATAGCCGCGCTTCACTCCGCCGCCCGCCATCCAGATCGTGAACGAGTGCTGGTGGTGGTCGCGGCCCAGCCATTTCGACCCGCCGCGCTCCTCGTTCATCGGCGTGCGCCCGAACTCCCCGCCCCAGACGATCAGCGTCTCGTCGAGAAGCCCGCGCTGCTTCAGATCGCGCACGAGGGCCGCGATCGGCCGATCGGTCTCCTTGCAGCGCTGGACGAGCCCGTAGCGCAAATCGTTCCCCTGCGACTCGCCGTGGCTGTCCCAGCCCCAGTGGTAGAGCTGGACGAAGCGGCACCCGCTTTCGACGAGACGGCGGGCCAGCAGGCAGTTGTTGGCGAACGCCCGCTGTCCGGGCTTGGCGCCATACGCTTCCAGCACGCGGTTGGGCTCGCGGCGAATGTCCATCACCTCGGGGACGCTGGTCTGCATCCGGTAGGCCAGCTCGTACTGCGTCATGCGCGTGAGGACTTCGGGATCGCCGATGGCGTCGAGGTGCATCTGATTGAGCGCTTGCAGCGTGTCGAGCGAGCGTCGCCGGCCGTCCGCGCCCATACCGGGCGGGTTGGACAGGAACAGTACGGGGTCGCCCTGCGAGCGCAGCTGCACGCCCTGATGGACGGTGGGCAGGAAGCCGCTGCCCCACAGCGAGGCCCCGCCGTCGGGGGCGGCGGTGCCGGAGACGAGCACGACGAACGACGGGAGGTTGCGGTTGAGCGTGCCCAGGCCGTAGGACAGCCAGGCGCCCATGCCCGGCCGGCCCAGGCGCGGCGAGCCGGTGTGGACGAAGAGTTGGGCCGGGGCGTGGTTGAACTGGTCGGTGTGCATGGAGCGGACGATGCAAAGCTCGTCGGCCACCGTCGCCAGGTGCGGCAGGACGTTGGACATCTCTTGCCCCGACTTCCCGTGCCGGGCGAACTTGTGGGGCGAGCCGAGCAACTTCGGCTTGCGATTGGCGATGAAGGCGAACTGCTGGCCGCGGAGGTAGGCCTCGGGACACTCCTTGCCGTTGAGCTCGTTCAGCTTTGGCTTGTAGTCGAACAGGTCGAGCGTCGAGGGCGCCCCCGCCATGTGCAGGTAGATGATGTTCTTCGCCCTGGCGGGGAAGTGCGGCCTCCGGGGAGCCAGCGGATCGTCGGCGGCCGCGCCGGCGGGAGGGGCCGCGGCGAAGAGGCGCTCGTCGAGCATCGAAGCGAGGGCGAGCGAGCCGACGCCGACGCCGCAGTCCTTGAAGAACTGCCGGCGCGTTCGATATTTCAGGTGCTCTTCGTAAAGGTTCATGGCGGCGCTCTCGGGCCCGGGCCTGGGTGAGCCTTGACGATACCTTGCCGGGGACCAAACCGCAACCGGGCGCCGGTCGGCGCGGCTCGTTTTCTCGGGCAGACCGGCCCTGCGCTACCGGCCGGGAGGCTTGCCGGGGGAGCGCAACTGCTGCTCCAGCCAGGCGGACTCCTCGGCGTTGAGCGCCGGGGCCAGCGGTTTGTGGTAGTCGATGCTCCGCGGATAGCGGTAGCGCTGGTAGATTTCTTCGATCAACGGCTGGAGGCTCAGCGGGATGGCCGGGTCGGGCTTGGCCAGCGGCACCGGGAGCGGGGGCAGAGGCCGCAGTGAGTGAGTTGGCCAGACCTTGCAGAGGTGGGGCTTCTTCGCCTTCGCCACCATCAGCACGTACGGGCTGTCGGGCCACGGGTCGAGCATAGGCATGCGCTTGCCGCCGCGCAGCAGGTCGATCTCGACGAGGTTCGCGTCGCTCAGCAGCAGGCTTTGCCGCTTGCGCTGGTACAGGTCCCAGCCGGGCGTGCCGGGGCGCTTGTTGGAGGGGGAGAGCACTTCGAGGCAGGTGACGAGCCGCTGCTCCGGATCGGTCTCGTAGATCTCGACGAACGATTCGCGATGCTCCTCCTCGATGAACGCGCGGAGTGTCAGCGGCTCGGCCTCGGCGGCCGGCTCCGCGACGGCGACGCCGCTCTTCTTCGGCGGCTTCTTCTTGCCGCGCGGGGAGCTAACGCTCACGTCGGGCAGGAAGGGATGGCTATCCTTGCCGTTGTCCTCCACGAGCACGAGGTAGGAGCGCTCGCTGGTGCGGACGACGTAGCGATCGGGAGCGGCCCGGGCCAGGGCCGACTTGATCTCATGAATCAAGGCGCCGTGGAAGTCCTCCCACAGCCCGCAGGCCTCGATGTAGGGGTCCATGCCCGGAAACGGCGACGGCACGTAAAGTTCCTCCGGTCTTTCGGCGAGGGCCACTCTAAGAGTAGCGTCTTGCCTGCGGTATCTTCAAGGCGGAGGAACGAGCCATGCCGATTCACGACTGGTCTCATCACTCCCTTTTCCCTCCAGTCCTCCGATCGAGGCGGATGCGAACGAATCGTGGACGTAGCATTCCCTTGTTGACTGAAAAGAGACAACAGGGACGCTGGCCCCTCAACAAGGGTGGCAGCGATGCAATTCGGCGAAGGGGCCCGAAACCGCGTCACGGGAAGAGGCTCGACCTCCAGTTGCTGGTCGCCTCCCCTCAGTGGGCCGACCCGCTACCTCTGGCCGGGCCGGTCGGATAGAATGGCGCGAGCAGAGTTTTTCTGGACGGAGGATCGTCCCATGGCAAGGAAGAGAAAGGACCGGGGTGGCTCGGGAAAGAGGGGCCGGCCACAGCGCCCGAAGGACGTCCTGCCCGACCTTCCCGACCGTCGGGCGATCGAGGGCCAGATGCGTAGCCTCCTCGGCGGGCTCGGCGCGCCCCGGGGCCCGGGGGCCGCCGAGGCCCAGGAGCTTCTCGACGAGGCGTTCCGCGAGCGCGACCCGCGGCGTCGCGTTTCCCTCGCCCGGCGGGCCCTGGCGGCCTGGCCCGATTGCGCCGATGCCTACGTCCTCCTGGCGGAACATTGCCCCCGCCGCAGGGAGGCGCTCGCCCTCTACCAGCAGGGGCTCGCCGCCGGGGAGCGCGCCCTCGGGCCCAACGGGATGGCCGAACACGTGGGGCATTTCTGGGGCGTGTTGGAGACGAGGCCGTACATGCGGGCGCGGCTGGGGCTGGCCTTCGCCCTGTGGACGGCGGGCCGGCGGGACGAGTCCATCGCGCACTTGCAGGAGATGCTTCGCCTCAACCCGAACGACAACCAGGGCGTTCGCTACCCCCTCGCCGCACAACTCCTCTTCCTCGACCGCGATGACGACGTGGCCCGACTGCTCGAGCAGTTCCCCGGCGAGGGCTCGGCCTTCTGGGCCTACACGCGCGCCCTCCTGGCGTTCCGGCAAGGTGGCTCGACGCCAAAGGCGCTGGGGCTGCTCGACGTCGCCCAGAAGGTGAACCGGCACGTGCCCGACTACCTGACCGGCCGGAAGTTCCCGCCGCGCGACGAGCAAGACTCCTACAGCCCCGGCCAGGAGAGCGAGGCCCATGCCTACGTGGCGCAGTTCATGCCGGGCTGGCAGTCCACGCCGGGCGCGATCGCCTGGCTCCGCGCCAACGACGCGGAGGCCGTGCGGCGCAAGGAGAAAGGCCCCCACCCTCGCGGCCCGCTCGGTATGGTCAAGAAATGGCTCGTCGCGAAGCTCCCGCAGGAACCGGAGTCGTGGCAGGCCGGCGCCCGCGCCCTGCCCAGCTCGCTCCGGATCAGCGGAGGGCTCGTGCGCCTGTGGGTGGTGCTGGTGACCTGTCCGAGCGAGGGCCTTGTCCTGGCCCACCTGGTCCTCGAGGAGGAGCCGACGAGCGCGCACCTCTGGGACGTGCTGGCCCAGGCGATGCAGTTCCCTATTTCGGGGGCGCCGCATCGGCCGATGGCGGTGATGGTGCGCGCCGACGAGCGCTGGGAGCAACTGCGTCCCCACGTCGAGGAGGTCGGCGCGCGCGTCGTCGTGGTGGACGAGCTCGAACACTTCGACGAGGCCTTCGAGAGCGCGAGCGACCGCCTGATCGGCAAGCCGATGCCGGGGCTGCTCGCCATGCCGGGCGTCACGGTCGAGCAGGTGGGCCGCTTCTACGAGGCGGCGGCCCATTACTTCCGCGAGGCCCCGTGGAAGGTGGTCGGCTACGAGATACCGATCGAGGTTCGCTGCGACCGGTTCACCGGCGGGCCCTGGTACGCCGTGGTAATGGGCCAGTTGGGCCTGACGAGGGGCCTGGCCGTCTACGAAGACTTGAAGATGTTGCGCTCGCTGTTTCAGAGGGGCGACAGCGACGACGAGAACGCCCGCCGGAGCGTGGCGACGAGCGTGATCTACGGGCCCGACGTCGATCTGCCCCTCGCCGACGTCGAGGCGGGGCAGCGCCACGGCTGGGAGGTCGCCCGGGCCGACGCCTATCCGTGGATCATGCACAAGGAGCGCGGCAAGGCATTCCGGCGCCCGCTCGGCTGGGAACTGGAGCTGATGACGGGCTGCCTGCGCTCCGTGCCCGGTGTCCTCCGCCAGCGGGCGCAGGACGACCTGCGCCCGGAGGAGGTCGTGGTGCCGCTGGCGTCGGGCGAATGGACGTTTTCGCTGTCGTGGGTGGAGGAGCTGGACAGGTAGGGGAGGTGCTCATGCTGGCGGCCCTGCTGTCACTCTTGCCAACGCTGGCCGCGCCGCCCGCGCCGCCGGTCGTTCCCCTGCGCCACGCGCACGCCCACAACGACTACCAGCACCCGCGGCCCCTGTTCGACGCCCTTGCCCACGGCTTCTGTAGCGTCGAGGCCGACGTCTTCCTCGTCCGCGGCGAGCTGCTCGTCGGCCACACCTGGCTCGACCTTCGCCGGGAGCGCACGCTCGAAAAGCTCTACCTCCAACCGCTTCGCCAGCGCGCGAAAGCCAACGGCGGGCACGTGTACCCCAGGGGCCCCGACTTCTACCTGCTCATCGACGTCAAGACCGACGGCAAGGCGACCTACGCCGCCCTCGACAAACTGCTGGCGAAGTACGCCGACCTCCTCTCGGTGACGAAAGACGGCAAGTTCGAGCGCCGGGCCGTCACCGCCGTGATCTCCGGCAACTGCCCCAGCGCGGTGATCCGGGCCCAGAAAGTGCGCTATGCGGGCATCGACGGTCGGCCGGGCGACCTCGCGTCGGCCGCCCCCGCGCACGAGATGCCGTGGATCAGCTCGCGCTGGGGCACGCACGTCCGCTGGCGCGGCGACGGCCCGATGCCGTTGGCGGAGAAGATGAAATTGCGCGCGATGGTGCAACAGGCGCACCAGCAGGGGCGCCTGCTGCGCTTCTGGGCCACGCCCGAGCGCGCGGAGGTGTGGCGCGAACTGCGGGCGGCAGGCGTCGATCTCCTCAACACGGACAGGCTCGACGAGTTGCGGCGGTTTCTGCTCGACGAGAAACTGCGGCGCTAAGGTCGCGGGGCCGCCGGTCGCAGGACCGCCGCGACCCCCTGCGGTGACCCCGCCAGATTGTCGTAAACCCTCGTGTACTCGGG
>JBBSEZ010000516.1:0-6567 GCA_038239195.1 Gemmatales bacterium | reverse complement strand
GGCGCCTTCTCTCCCGTCCGTTGTGCCGCCCGCGGGCCAGCGATTGCTTCTCTACAACATCGACTGGGATGCCTACGTGACGCTGGGCGAGGCCCTGCGCGATCGACCAGGCCTCCGCTTGACCTACGACCGCGGGAGGCTCGAATTCACGACGCTCTCGCCGGAGCACGAACGGCAGACGAACCTCTTTCGGAGGCTGATCGAGGCGCTCACGGACGAGCTCGGCTTGCCCGTGCGCAACCTTCGCTCCACGACCTACCAGGGCCCCTCCCTCGAGCGCGGGCTGGAGCCCGATGAGTGCTTCTACATCGCGAACCATGCCCGCATGCGGGGCGTGCAGCGCATCGACCTCCAGCGCGACCCGCCCCCCGATCTGGTCCTCGAGGTGGACGTCACGCGCAGCTCGCTCGATCGCCTGGCCATCTACGCGGCCTTGAAGGTCCCCGAGGTGTGGCGCTTCGACGGGCAGGCGCTCGTCGTCTACCTCCTCCAGCCCGAGGGCGCCTATCAGCCCGCCGAACGCAGCCCGACGTTTCCCTTCGTCCCGCCTGCGGAACTGGTGCGGTTCGTGCGCCTGGGGGAAGGGGAGGACGACAACGCGATGACGCGCGCGTTCCGCGCCTGGGTACGCGCCCAACTGCCCGGCCCTGCTGCCGACGCCCCGAGTCCTTGACAAGGACGCCCGATGCAAAACCTCTTTCTCGCTTATCTGGAGGCGCCCGGACCGGAGGGCTACCGCGCCCTCCGGTCCGCCCTCGTGCGGCACCCCGCTTACGACCCCTCTTCCGGAGACCTCGACGACCTCGAGTTCCTCTACGAAAAGAAGCGCCATGCCGAGCTGCAAGCGCGCTTCGACGAAGCAAAATCCAACCTGCTGCTCAGTCCCCGGGCCCACGTGCTAGCCGGCATGACCGCCCGCGACCTCGGCGACAACGACACCTTCGAGGCGGAGCGCCACGTCTACCTCCAGTGCATCGCGGGCATCCAGGGCACGGGCGACGGCAGCGAACTGTCCCCCTACCTGATCGCGCGACCTTCCGATGCCGACGACCTGCTCCTTCACCTGGGTCGGCAGATCGAGAGCGAGGAGCGCATCCAGAGGGACGAACGAACCTACGACGTGATGACGTGCGACAACGGCAGCGCAGTGTGGTTCAACGTCACCGACGCTTGCAGGCGGCAGGCCGAGCAAGAAGGCGAGGGCAAATGAACCGCACCGCTTGGCGACCGTTCGGCCCTGGCCCCGGCCGTGAAGCTCCGGGCGGGGGGCCCCCGTTTCGCTGTCTGGAGAGGACCAACCAATGCGCACCTTGATGACAGGCTTGCTCGTGCTCGCCCCGGCCGCCTGCGCGGCGCCTCGGCCTCCAGGGCCTCGGCCCGCTGCACCTCCCGGCCCTCTCTCCTGGTCGATGCCCTGGGGCCTCGCCGACGGAACGGGCCGCCTCGGCTTCGCAACCAACGAGAAGGACGGCATCGACGCGTTCGACCTGACCACGGGCAAGGCCCTCTGGAGCAGCGCCGAGGCGAGGAAGCCGCTCGCCATCCACGCCCGCAGGCTTTTCGCGGAGGCCCCCGAGAAGGGCAAGGCCAACGCCGTCCGCGTCGTGGGGCTGGACCTGGAGACCGGCAAGCGCCTTTTCAGCTCCGCGGTGGTGACGTTCCCCGACTGGGTCTCGGTCAGCCTGAACCACGGCCGATCGTTCCGCTTCGGGGCGCGGGTCGTCGAGGGCGAGCTCTGGCTGGGCTGGTCGGCCCGGGGCTGGTACGCGCACGGGCCGGTGCCGACGCCCGAGCAGGAACTCTATGCGAGCCGCAGCGCCGACGGAGTCGCCCGCATCGACCTCGAGTCTGGCGACGTGGAACTGCTCGCCCCCGACAAGGCGCCGGCGCAGCCCAGAGTGAAGTTGCCACCCGACGCCGAAAAGGAAGCGGTGCGATCGTCCTGGGCCGACGGGAAGTGGGAGAAGGTTCCGCAGGTGAGCGACCGCCACGCCATCGCCACTCCCGTCCGCGGCGAGGGCGCGGAGCACACCGTCGCCCTGAAGCGCTGGGACCTGACCGCGGGCAAACGGCTCCCCGAGATCGCGCTGCTATCCGGGACGGACCTGCGCGGCGAGGTGTCGCCCGACGGCCGGACAGCCCTCGTTTACAAGGGGCCAGCGCGCAAGCCCGCGCCACCGAGCGAGCCAGTCTGGTGGGCCTTCTCGACGGAAACGGGCAAGCTCCTGTCGAAGTTCGCGGACGAGCCGGGCACCACCGCGATGACGGCCCTGGGCATGCGGGCCCCTGCCGTGGTGGAGGCACCGCGCAAGGGCCCGGAGACTACCATCCCGCGCCGGCTCCGGGCGATCGACCTCGAGACGGGGAAGCTTGCATGGGAGAGGTCGATAGGGCCCTATCGCTTCCTACACGGTCGCAAGTGAGAGACCGGCACGTAGGCTGCCGACCTCCAGCACTGGTGTTCCTCGATGAGGCCCTTTTGGGAGCTGTATCGTGTCCTCTCTGGCCTGCTGTGACGATCTGTCGGGCGCTGCGGCCTTTGGCCGCCGCGACCTCTTCCGCTTCGCCGGCGTCAACCTGCTCAACGGCGGACTCCTCCAGGTGCTGGCAGCGCGCTCCGAGGCCGCCCGCGCCCGAGCGCCCGCACGCAAGGCCACCGCCAGGGCGTGTATCGTCCTCTTCCAGGTCGGCGGCCCTTACCAGTGCGACACCTTCGACCCCAAGCCGCGCGCCCCCGAAGAGGTGCGCGGCCCCTACAAGCCGGCCCGCACGCCCGTCCCCGGCCTACAGATCAGCGAGGCGTTGCCTCGCCTCGCCCAGCACGCCGACAAGTTCGCCATCCTGCGCAGCGTCCACCACAGCATCCGCTGCCACAACTCGGCCATCTACTGCAGCCTCGTCGGCCGCGAGGCCACCGACCCGATGGCCGTCTCCAGCCGCACCAACGCGAAGCGCACCGACCACCCCCATTACGCCTCCGTTATCGCCAAGTTGCGCGGCGCCCCGGCCGGCATGCCCCACCACGTCATCGTCCCCGACCTCGTCCAGAATGGCCCCGCGCGCTCGCCGGGGCTGCTCGGCGGCTACCTCGGCGCCACCTACGACCCCTTCGTCCTCGGCGCCGATCCCGCCGCCCCGGGCTTCCGCGTCGAGGGCGTGCGCCTGCCGGGCGACGTGGGCCGGGCGCGCCTCGACGACCGCCGGGCGCTTCTCTCCCGGCTCGACCGCCGCCAGCAGGCGCTGGAGAGCGCGGAAAGCGTGGGCGCGCTGAGCGAGCTCCAGAAGCGAGCGTTCGCCATGCTGACGTCCCCCCGGACGAAGCGGGCGTTCGACCTCGCGCAGGAGCCCGACCGGCTCCGCGACCGCTACGGCAGGCACACGGTGGGCCAGGGCACCCTGCTGGCGCGCCGGCTGGTGGGAGCGGGCGTGCCGTTCGTGTCGGTCTTCTCGCACACGGTCGTCGAGAGGAATAGTTGGGACACCCACAACCGGCACGACGAACTGAGCAAGACGGACCTCCTCCCCAAGGCCGACCAGAGCTTCAGCGCCCTGCTCGAAGACCTGGCGTTGCGCGGCATGCTCGACGACGTGCTCGTGGTGTGGATGGGCGAGTTTGGCCGCACTCCGCGCCGGGGGATCAACTTCTCGAACAACACCAACAACGTCGGCGGCCGCGACCACTGGTGCAACTGCTACTCGGTGGCGCTGGCCGGCGGCGGTGTCAAGGGCGGGCGCGCCGTTGGCTCGTCGGACTGGATCGGCGGCTACCCGAAGGAGCGCCCGGCCCACGTCAGCGACCTGGCCGCGACGGTATTTCATGCGCTGGGCGCCAGCCCGCGCGCCGCGGTCCACGACATCCAGGGCCAGCCGCACAACGTGTGCGACGGCGATCCGGTGACGGAACTTTTCTGACGGTTCGCCTCACTCCCGGCCAGCCATCCCCCCTACTCCCTCCCGCCCCCCGCCGATACAGTAGCCGACGCCCCCAGGAGGAGCCCCCCGTGCAGCGCATTCCCCGCGAGCAAGCCCGCAAGTTCGCCTTCGACTGGCGCGACGAGCCCCTGTTGCGCGTTCGCCCCGGCGAGGCGTTCGAGGTGGAGACCTGGGACGCCAGCAGCGGCTATTTCAAGTCGCCCGCCGACAAGGCTGTGCCCGCCCTCCGCCCCGGCTTCGACCGCTCTCCGCCGCACGCCAACCCCATCGCGGGCCCCGTTTACCTCGAAGGCGCCGAGCGCGGCGACACGCTCGTCGTCACGTTCGACGACGTCCTGGTGAGCGACTACTCCTGGATCGCCATCGGCCCGCGCCGAGGCCCTCTGGGCGAATCGACGCGCTGGCCCGAACTGTCGGGCGACTACACCACCAAAATCTTCCGCCATTCGCCCGGCCCGAGCGGGACGACCCGCGATGGCACGCTGCACTTCAGCGAGCGCATCTCCTGGCCCATCGCGCCCTTCGTCGGCACCTTCGGCGTCGCCCCCGACCGCGAGGTGACGACGAGCCTCGACGGCCAGGGCGACTGGGGCGGCAACCTCGACGTCCGCGACGCCTGCCCGGGGAACCGCCTGCTGCTGCCGATCTACCACCCCGGCGCTCTCTTTTACCTGGGCGACGTCCACGCCAGCCAGGGCGATACCGAGTTCACCGGCACAGCCGCCGAAACGCAGGCGACGGTGCGGCTGAGGCTGGACGTGGTGAAGGGAAAGCGCGTCCCGTGGCTGCGCATCGAGAAGCCGGGCTCGCTGGTGGCCGTCCACGCCAACCGGCCGTTGGAGGTCGCGGTGGAGACGGCGACGGTGTACCTGATGGACTGGCTCATCGCCGAATACGGGCTGACGCCAACGGACGCGTACTGCCTGGTGAGCACGTGTCCGGAGTTCCGGATCAACGTGTATCAGATGTGCAAGTTATTCAAGCTGGGCTTCGTCGCTGGAGCGGAACTACCGAAGAAGTATGTAGTTACGTCATGAATGCGAAAGCCTTCAGAGCGAATGGGTTTGGTAGCCTTTGGCACGCTGTGCCGCCCCACCTTATTCCGGTGAGAAGCAGCGTCACCCGTCCGTCGAGGACGACCGGTGATCGCCACGTCGGGATGGCGGACCGTCCTGGCCCCGATGAAACGCTTATTCGTCGGCGGTCGTTCGACCTCGAGCCCGGCTACTTGCCCCGCAACCGCCGACAGTCGTCCTCGGCCGACTCGGGCGGGAGGTCACCCGGTCTCCCGGTGCGACCAGATCCTCGCTTGTGCCGGCGTGCTCGAACCCCGTTACCGGCGGTTGTGCGACCGCGTCCGCCCGCACTCCCGGGGCCGATCCGGGTGACCTGCTCGCAGATGAGTGGGCGAAGTCCCGCGGCGAGACGCACCGCCGAGTGGGTTGACGGCGGACGGCCGCATCACGTCCGCTCGACACGTTCCAGGGCCGGAGCCCCGCTCGCTGACACTCCTCCTCAACGGCACCCCATTCGGCGGAGTCGGATGCTCGGCGGGCGCTAACGGTCGAGAGTCACTTCGGCCCGATGACGCCGCCGTCCCAGGTGATCTTGCACCTCGGCAGCGCCTTCGCCGGTTCTTCGACGCCCTTCGCCGTTACTTTCGTCTTGGTCAAGAACAGTTCGGTCAACAGGTCCAGCCGGGCGATTTGGGCCAGGGCCGCGTCAGTGATCCGTGTGTTGTGCAAATTTAGGATTCCCAGGCCCATACAGTCTTTGAAATGTGCAAGGGCTTCGTCGCCAATCTGAGTGTTGTGCAGGAACAGATCTGTCAGTTTCTTGCAGTCCTTGAAGACCGCCAACCCCGCGTCAGTAATCAGGGTGCCGTCGAGGTTGAGCTGCACCAGGTTCGTGGAGTCCTTGAAATTGACCAGGCCCGCGTCCGGGATTTGCTTGCACTCGACCAGGTTCAGGTGTGCCAAATTCCTACAGTCCTTGAAGACCGCCAAACCCTCGTCGGTGACTGGCATGCCGTGTAATACGACTTGCCGCAGCCGGACCGGTCCTGTGGGCAATGGGGAGGAGGGGAAGAGTGCGTTGGGGTTCCCCACTAACCGGACATAGACCTTCCCGCCGAAGGAGAGTATGCTCTCCGCAGTCTAGCGATCGGGATCGGTAGATGGCGTGTCAGGCGGCGACGACTTCGCTTCGGGCGAAGCAGCGCCGGACGGAACTCGGGCCAGGCGCAAGCCATAGTTACTGTCCCGGTGCGACGGCGCGGCCCTGCGGAGGGCATCCCCGGCCCAGCAGTCGTTGGCGACACCGAGCGCGCCGCCACCCCGGATCAACCGGGCCGGCCCTCCGGCGAAGGCGTCCTCACACCACTGCCATACGTTGCCGTGCATGTCGTACAGACCCAGGCGATTCGGGCGGTACGAGCCGACTTTGCAAGTTCGTTCCAGGTACTTGCCCTTGGCCGCGTTCCCGGCGGGAAAGTTGAGACTCAGCGCTAATCCCTCCCAGAATTCGGGGCACTATCCGGGCCCGTCTTGGGGTTAGATGGGGGGTCGGCGGTTGGTGGCGGGGCGCACAAGGGCCGTCGGCCCATGCGATCCAGGCGGAGGCGGAGGAAGCGGT
>JBBSEZ010000515.1:0-6579 GCA_038239195.1 Gemmatales bacterium | reverse complement strand
GGGCCTCGCAGACTCGGCCCACCCTACGTCCGGTGGTCGCGACCGCGTGGGCCTCGAAGACTCGGCCCACCCTGCGTCCGGTGGTCGCGACCGCGTGGGCCTCGAAGACTCGGCCCACCCTACGCTTTCGCGATCGGGCTTGTCACCGCTTCGCCACGTCCGCCAGCAGCCCTCTCCAGAAGCGCTCGTAGAACGCCTCCCGGTAGCGGCGCACGCGCCACATCTCCCCCGACCCCAGATACGCCACCCGCCCCTTGCCGACGCGCAGCGTCGCCAGGTATGGCCGATCCTTGCCGTCCGCCATCCGCGTTTTCGGGTCGTCGAGCGTCGCCAGCACCGTCGCGCCCGGCCGGACCGACAGCACCGGGTAGCACGAATAGAAGCCGTTCTCCGGGGCCTCGCCCTTCTTCGCCGCGCCCTTCTTGCCGTCGCGGAAGAACTCCTCCCAGCCCGCCAGCGGTTCCTTGCCCGCCGGGTCGAGCTTCAAGTAGGCCGCCCTGCCCTTCCCCGGCGGGAAAGTCAGCCGGGCCGGCTGCGTCGCGTCGCGATTGTCCACCTTGCCGTCCGCGACCACCACGGGCAACAGCTCGCGGATCGCTTTCAGCTTTGGGCCGGCGCCGGCCAGTCGGGGGGTGTGAAACGGGGCCGCGACCATCACCAGTCCGCCGCCTCCCTCGATCCACTTGCGAACCGCGGCGACCTGAGCGGCGCTCAACTTCTCCCAATCCACGTCGAAGGCGACCAGTACGTCGAAGCACCCCAGGTCGTCGGGAAACTTCTTGAGCACCTTGCCGACGGGCAATCCTCCCCCGCCGTAGCCGGGCTCCTTGCTCCCGGGCGGGGGCTGGACGTAGACGGTCGGATCGACTCGCTTGCCCTGGAGATCGCGGACCAGCAAGCTCACGAAGAACTGGAGCTCGCGGCCCGCCGTCGAGCCCACCACCAGGACGCGCGGCGCCTTCGCCTCCTTCCCGGCCCGCACCGGCTCGGTGCCCTCGGGGGTGGGCGCCCCAAACGCCGCGCCGGCCAGCAACAGCGCCCCCAGCAGCAAACTCGTTCGTCTCATGAGCGTCTCGCTCCCTTCGGCGGTCTTCCTGGCGCTGCCTCAGAGCCGATCGAGCGAATCGATCCAGCGAATCAGTTCTTCCAGCGTCGGCGTGCCGGCCTTGCCGTCGATGTACTCGTGGCCCATCACGGGGACTTCGCGATGCACCACAGGATACTTGTGTTGGAGCAACTTGTTCTTCGTCTCGGTCACACTGGGCCGGAGGGGGTCCTTGCCGCCGACCACGAGGAAGAACGACAGCGGTTGGTTGGTGACCTTCTCGCGGGGGTTGCTGCCGAGGCTCGCCGCCACCGTCGCCACACCGCGGAACAGCGCCCGCGCCTGGAAGCCCAGGGAGAAGGCCATCTCCCCACCCCGGCCCATGCCGTGCGCCACGATCCGGCGGCGGTCCACCGTGTAGGTGGCCGCCACCGTGCGCACGGCCTGCTGCACGAACGCCGACTCGCCCGGCGTCCAGCCGCGCGGATTATCGGACTTCGGACAGACGAGGATGACGTTGTTGTCATCGCAGTAGTTCTGCCACGTCGTCACGAAGTCCTCGACGTCCTTTTCCTTGTTCTTGCCGAGTGGGTGTAGCCAGACCACCGCCGCGTAGGCAATGTCCGGGTCGTAGCTGTCTGGAACGTAGATCCAGTAGGTGCCGTCGCGCGAGGGCGTGGTGCGCTTCAGGAAGCCGGTCTCGGGCTTCATCTCCCCCGCCTTGGGAGGCACCGCCTTGGCGCCCGGCTTGGTGCGCGCCTTCTTGGCGCTGGCCTTCTCGGGATCGGGCAGCTTGGCCGGGACCGTGTCGTTGATCTCTTCGAGCTTGACCGTCACCACCTCCGTCTTGCCGGCCTTGCGCTTCAGCTCGACGCGCACGTCCTGCCCCGGGCGGGCCCCGTCGAAGAGCTGGAGGAGTTGATCGCGCCCGCCGACGATGGCAATCAACGGGGCCTTCCCCACGCCGGCGCCGACCTTCATGATGCGGTCGCCTTCCCTCAGGCCTGCCTTGTCGGCCGGGCCTTTCGGGTAGACGTAGCGCACCTCGACCCCCGGACGGGGGTCGTCGCGGATCGGCAGAATGCCAAAGAACGCCTGGTTGAACGCCGCCACGGCGCTGCCCAGCTCCACCGCGGCAAACGCCACCTCCTTGCCGCCGCGCATCACCTTCAAGGAGACCTTGTCGCCCTCGTAGCGGGAGCCGAGGCGGTGCAGCACCTGGGCGTAGTTGTGGACCGCCTTGCCGTCGATCTCCTTGAGGACGTCGCCGACCTTCAGCCCCGCCTTGTCCGCCGCCGAGCCGGGCGAGAGGGTGCCGATCGCGGGATCGGCGCCGTACGTATCGGGGCTCTTCATCGCGATGCCCAGCATGCCGCGCCGGAGCGTCACCGGGGCCTTCTGCGTTCCCTTCATCAGGCGCGGCAAGATGGCGTTGACGTCGGTCAGCGGGACCGCGAAGCCGATGCCCGAGTCGTACCAGTCGAAGCCGGCCAGCTCCCCCTCCGCCTGCGGCGAGGCGGGGACCAGCACGCCGTACACCCGCCCGTACAGGTTGATGAGCGGTCCGCCGTAGTTCGTCGGCGACACCTTCGCGTCGGTCTGCATCACCTTGCCCCAGATGCGGTCCAGCGCGCTGATGATGCCCACGCTCACCGACGGGAAGCCATCGACCTCCACCGACAGCGTCCGGCCGATGGCGATGGCCGTGAAGCCGATCTTCGTATCGTCCTTGGTTACTGGCTCCGGCACGGGCAGTCGCGTGCCCGGCGGGAGATCGACGATTTTCAAGAGCGTCAACATGCGCGTCTGGTCGGTCCCCACGACGTGGGCCACCCGGCGCTCCTTCAGCCCCGGCAGCGCCACGCGAATGGTCTGCGGCTTGTTGGCGAAGTTGAACGCGCTGGAGATTACGTAGCCATCGGCGCTGACGATCAGCCCCGTGGTCGGGCCGGTGCCGCGCCGCAGCAGGCCCTTGGGCCCGGCGCCCTTGACTACCTCGGTCCCGCCCGAGGTCTCGATCTTCACCACGCAGGGGGCGATCTTCTTGACCGCTTCCTGGATGGCCTTCTCTTGCAGTTCGTCGAGCTCGTCATCGGCCCGCAGCGCGCCCGGCGACACCGCCAGCGCGGCCAGCGCGGCCAGCACGAAGATCTTCGTCGGTCGCCTCATGGATGAGTCCTTCAGGATGAATGTCGTGGGCAGGAATAAACAGACTCGTAGGACGGCTCTCCTGAGCCGTCCGGACTCGTAGGACGGCTCTCCTGAGCCGTCCAGCCCGGAGGACGGCTCAGGAGAGCCGTCCTACAGCAAACGCCGCCGGTTCGCCGGGCCATTACTCCGCGGGCTTCTTCTTCGCTGGCGGCCTCTGGAGCGTGAGCGGCACCGTGAGCAACTTGTCGCCGCGCTGGATCTCGAACTTCACCTCGGCGCCCGGCACGTACGTCTCCAGGATCGCGTTGAACGTGTTGATGTCCGACACCGGCAGGCCGTCTACGTAGACGATCAGGTCGTCCGGCTTCAACTTGGCCACGTCGGCGGGCGAGCCCGGCAACACTTCCTCGACGTACGGGGGCGTCCGCTCCACCACGTTGGGCACCAGCACGATGCCGTGGTGGACGACGTTCTGCACCTTGGGCCGCGGCGGCGCCGGCTTGTACTTCTCCTTCTGCGTCACCACGTCGAGGAGGGTGATGCGGCGCTTCTTGTCTTTCTCGGCGATCTCGACGCTGGCGCTGAACGGGATCGCGTAGTTCATCCACGTGTTGGTCAGCTCGTTGCGGAGCTCCTTGCCGATCAGGCCGAGGGGCTCGCCCTTGCGCGTGATGATGATGCCGCCGCCCGCGCCGGGGTTGTTGGTGATGGCGTCGATCACGTAGACGTCGCCGCGGTACACGTGCTGGAACACGCCGATGCGGCCATAGAGCTTGGAGTAGGCCGCCACGACGCCGCGCTGCACCGACATCGGCTCGTCTCGGGTGGCGATCTGGAACTGGTTGCTCAACGCCAGCACGCCCGTGCCCGGCAGGGCCGGCGCCCGCTTGGCCGCCTTCACAACGTCGAAGTAGTGCTCCAGCTCGACCACCTTGCCCGCGCCGCGGTCGATCTTGACCAGGGCGACGTCGAGCTCGGGCTCCGTGGCCACCACCTTGCCGTGGTAGCGCGTGCCGTCGTACATGTGGATGCGCAAATCGCGCGTGTCCAGGATGTGACTGTTGACCGTCAAAATGTAGCCGTCCGGCGAGATCACCACGCCGGTGCCGTACGACGCCAGCCCCTTGAAGCCGCCGGAGCCGAACAGCTTCACGAGCTTCATGTTCGCGTCTTCCGCCACCTTGGCGAACGACACGTCGGCCCGGGCCTTCTGCTGCTCCGACTCGAACGTCAGCCCAAGCGCCACCAACAGGGCGCCGAGGGCCAGGAACGCATGTTGTCGATGTCGTCTCACGGGTATCTCGTCCTCCTCGAACGAGGCATGGCGGGGCGCCGCGCCTCGCGGGCTCGTGTCAGTTCAGGGTGTAGCCGGTCGCCTTGAAGATGCCGTAGCGCTTGTCGCCGCGCCAGACGTCGAACACGTGCGGCAATTCCCGGCCGCCGCCGACGGGGCGGTAATCGCCGAGGTAGACCTCGCACCACTCCTCGTCGCGATCGACCTGCACCTCGAAGCCGAGCAACTGCCCCTTGCGGTAGCGGTTGCCGGGGCCGTCCTCCAGCGCGAAGTACCACTTGGCCGCCACGCCCGCATGCCGGGTGCGGAGGACTTCGGTCATCGCGCGATCCTTGACGTAGTCGAGCTTGGTATTGCCGGTCGGCCGCAGGTAGAACGGCTCGGTGCCACCGTGGCTGAACTCGCCGACGAAGCCCTTGTCGCCATGGACCAGCAGTTGGCGGTAGTGATACAGCGCCATCAAGAAGCCGCCGCTCTCGGTCGGCAGCTTGAAGTTCTCGGCCTTCTCGGCGGGGTTGAGCGGCTCGACGCCGAACGGGATCTCGTTGATCTCGCCCAGCACCTTCACCGACTTGCCGTCGGCCGCGCCCTTGTCCTTGACCGAGAACGACGCCACGACCTCGCGGCCGCCCTGAGCCAGCTTGCCGTTCGTCGTCCAGTCGTTCTTGAGCGTGGAGAAGTCGCCGTGCTTGCGGAACTCGGCCGTGAGCTTCTTCTGGGCCAACTCGTTGAAGTAGTAGTTGGAGAACCCGGCCTTGGCCTTGTAGAACGCCGCGGCGGGCCCGCCGGGGACCACGACGGGCCGCGGCGGCCCTGGAGCGGGGCCGGGAGCAGGGCCCCCGCCGTCGAGCTCCTGGCGCTGAATGCCCATCAGGCGCACCAGGGCCTCCTTGCGGACGTTGTCGCGCCGGTAGACCAGCGGCACGCGCCAGCCCTTGGGGAACAGCCCGAGCGTGTTCTTGAACTGGTTCACGCTCGTCATGCCACGGCCGGCGAAGCTGACGAGCTGGTCGCCGACGTCGAGGCCGCGCCGCCGGGCGTCGCTGTCGATGATGCTCTTGACCAGGATGCGCGACAGGGCGCCGTCCTCCGACTCGCTCTCCATGCTGGCGCCGAGAGAGGCGTGATCGGTGTCCATGCCCGCGCGGAGTTGGCCGAGGAAGTTCCTGATCTGGTTGATGGAGATGGCGTAGCCGACGCCCGAGTTGACGCGCCCGCGCTTCTCGAACGACCCGCGCCCGTTGATGCCGATCAGCTCGCCGTCCATGTTGAACAGCGGCCCGCCCGAGTTGCCGGGGTTGATCGACGTGTCGATCTGGATGCAGTCGGTGTACTCCAGCAGCGTCCCGGCTGGGTACTGGTAGCGATGCACCCCGCTGATGAGCCCGAACGTCACCGTCGGCGTGAAGTCGGTCGCCAGCAAGAACGGGTTGCCCATCGCCAGCGACCAGTCGCCCGCCCGCACCTTGTCGCTGTCGCCCATCTTGGCGACCGGGAACTTCCCATCCGGCGGGGAGACGATCTTCCCGCCCACCTTCTTGGGCAGCAGCTTGATGAGCGCCACGTCGCCCACCTTGTCCTCGCCGACCAGCACCGCGTCGTAGAGCACGCCGTCGGACAGCCCGCACTTCATCACGGGCCCGCGGGCGCCGGAGGTGACGTGGAAGTTGGTCAGGGCGTAGCCTTCCTCGTCGATTAGCACGCCGGAGCCGCCGTTGCTGCCCCCTTGCAGGATGACCGCCACGACGGCTGGCTTGACCTTCTCGATGGCGGCGACGCGCTTCTTCTCCGCCGCCATCACCTTTGCATCGACGCCGTTGACGTCGGCCGGCCAGATGGCGATCAGCATAACGGGAAAGGCGCCGGCCAGCGCCCACCCGATTACGTTGTGCAAGCGTCGTTCCTTGCGATCGATCATGAGTCCCTCGCTCACGGTTGTTTCTGGGTTCGTGCCACCAAAGGCCAGGCGCCCCGGTTAGGGGGGGGCGGCGGGAGCCGGGGCGCACACCAAACCGCCCACGCCGCGCCCACCCAAACGCTGCCTGGCGGGGTGATAGCTAATACGCAAAAGCCCCCCGGCAATGTTGGT
>JBBSEZ010000514.1:0-6585 GCA_038239195.1 Gemmatales bacterium | reverse complement strand
CGGCACCGATGGGGCCGGGGCGGGGCGCGGCACCTCGCGGGTCGGGGTCGGGGGGGTGGCGGGGTGCAACACAACGTTCCCCCCCGCGGCGACGTGCCTTCAGATCGTACTTGTCGCCCGCCCGCAGTTCCTCGTAGTCGGGCCCTTCCTCCGGCGCGGGCTTGCGCCGGTCGTAGACCGCGACGCGACTGCGGCCGATCACTTCCAGGACGGTCCCGCGCACCAGGACCACCGTCCCCTCGTCGATGCCGATGCCCAGTAGTTGGGGGTAGGCCTTCATCAGCGCCGTCATGTCGCGCTCCCGCTTCCGCGCGAAGAAATGCTGATCGACCGCCGCCCCCTTGAGGAAGCCGAAGCCGCGCTCGTAGCCCTCGGCCATCACGACCCGGTTGCCCAGCGGGTCGCCGCGCGGCATGTACTCCGACTGGATCGACGCCCCCGCCGACGACCCGCCGATGACTCCGCCGCGCTTCAACACCGCGTGAAAGCCGCGCTCCGTTGCCGTGCCTTCGTAGGCATCGACGAAGCGCCACTGCCGCCCGCCGCTGAACCACACTCCCTTCGCCTTCAGCAGGGGCGCCACGAACTTCGGGTCGTTGGCCTCGGCGCGGTCGCGCGTGTGCAGGAGGACGACGTTGCGCGCCCCGGCCTTTTCGAGGGCCCTCACCTCCCCGGGCTTCGTGGCGATGGGGCCTTCGAGGGCGGTCGGCACGACGACGATGAGCGCGCCCGGCCCGCCGGCGAGGTCGATGAAGCGCTTCCAGATCGACAGCGCCATCCCGCCCCCGCCGCCGATCATCAGCGCCCCTCGTTTCACCTCCGGCGCCTCCGGCTTCTCGGGCGGGAACGGCGCTGCGGCCCGCGCCAGGGCGGCGCGGCGCAGGGAAAAGAGGTCGGCGACCCCGCCAACTTTGAGGGCCTGCACCCGCGCCGGTTTCGCGCGCGACGGCGCGAGGCAGAGCACGGCACAGGAGCCGCCAACGACGGCGATGCGCCGCCCGCGCACCACCACGGCCGTCCCCTCGTCGATACCAAGCCCCGCCTGGGTCGGATGGCGCTTCAGCACGTCCAGCAGGCGCTCGACGCGGTCGCGCGCCAGGAAGTGCTGATCGACCACCACCCCCGGCAACAGCCCCAGGCCCGGCCCCACCCGGGCGCTCTTCGCCCCGCCGAGAATCGTGAGATCGCCCAGGACGGCCGCCCCGGCCGACGTTCCACCGACCACTCCGCCCCGGTCGAGGAGGCGGCGCAGTTCCCGCTGGACGGCGGTGCCTCGGTAGGCGGCCGTGAGGTGCGCCTGGTCCCCGCCCTCGATCCACGCGCCTGTCGCGGCGGCGAGCGGCTTCACGAAGGCGTCGCTGTCGGCCTTGGCCCGGTCGCGCGTGTGCAGCAGCACCACCGACGCCGCGCCGGCCTTCTTCCAGGCGTCGAGGGCGAGCGCGGCGTCGGGGCCGTCGGCGCGGGCGCTTGCGGTGGGGATGACGACCAGCCTCGCCTTGGCGCCGCCGGCGAGGTCGAGGAAGCGCAGGCGGACGGCGTCGGGCAGTTTCCCCCCACCGGCGAGGACGAGGGCCCCCCGCACCTCGGCCACCGGGACGGGAGCAGGCGCGGACGGCGGGGCCGCCCCGGTCGCCCGGGTGGTCGGCCCCGCGGGGGCGAGGGGCCCCAGCAGCACGGCGCCTAGAAGGAGCGTTCGCGGGACCGGAAAGCGCATGGCGTGGCCCTCGGGGTCGAGAACGTCAGGTGAGGGCGCGACCGGCAAAGGTGGCGCGGAAGGCGACCTCGAGCTTCTCGCTAAGGGAGTTCTTTCCCAGGTCGAGCCGGCCCTTCGTCGCGGCGGGAAGGGCGGCGAGCAGGGCGCGGGCCCCACCGTCGCCAATGCGGTTGCGCTGGAGGTCGAGCAGCGCCAGCCGGGCCAGCAGGGGAGACGTCGCCAGCGCCCGGGTGCCCTCGTCGCCGATGGCGTTGGCAGACAGGTCGAGGCGGGCCAGCCGGGGCAACGCGGTGGCGTGGGCCAGGGCGCGGGCCCCGTTGTCGCCGATTTGGTTGGACCAGAGCAACAGCGTGGTGACGGTCCCGAGGTAGGGCGAGGCGAGAAGCGCCTGTAGTTCCTCATCGCCAAGTTCGTTGTCTTCGAGATCGAGAGTGGTCATGCGGGCCAGGTAGACGGAAGCGGCGACCTGGGCGATGACCAGGGCGGCGGAGGAGAGCTTCAGGTGGCGCAGGGGCGCGGCATGGCACAGGGCCGAGGCGTGGGCCAGGAACGCCGGGGCCGGCAGCCCGACCGACTCGACGAAGCCGCGGCGATGTTCCCAGGACTGGCAGCCAAGCCGCAGGAACAGCCCCCCCCATTCGCGGTGGTTGGTGCCCAGTAATTTGCGCTCGCGCTGGACCAACTCGGTGGGGCGCTCGCCAGGAGCGAGGCGGGCGAGCGTACATTGTAGGTGGATGAATTCGCCGCGCTCCGCCAGTTCGGGGCCCTCGGCGCTGGCCTGGTCGATGAGCCAGTCGGCGTAGATCCGTCGGGGAGCGTCCTCGTCGGGTGCCTCCAGAACGTCCTGGAGAAAGGCTTCCTCGTGAGTCATCGCGGCCCTCCTTGAGTTCGTCCTTGATGCCGGCGAGACGGTCCCGTTCGCGCCTGTCGTTTCGTGCCGAGACAGCGCGGCGACATTTCACGTACAATAACCCACCCTGCCGCGAGGTGTTGCGGAAAAGTTGAAAAAATGTTGGCGACGTGTCCCTCTCTCTGGAGTGAAAGGTCAACCAAGCCATGAGCGCGAGCAACCTGAAACGGGCCCTGGCGCCCGCCCTGGCGCTGGTCATCGTCGGAACGGGAACGTGGACGGGGCACCAGGCCCTCGCCGAAAAGGAGGGCGTGGACAAGCCGGCCGCCAAGGGAAAGCCCGCCGCGAAAAAGGGGGGCGAGGTCGTCAAGCCGGGGAAGGGCGACGTCGCCGGCACGGTCGCCGCCGTCTCGGCGGACGGCAAGACGATCACCGTCAAGTTGCCGAGGATCAAGGGCGAGGAGGAGAAGTCGGCCCCGGTCAAACTGGTGGCGACCACGGCGATCGCGTATCAAAACGTCCGCGCGGGCGGGGCGAAGCCGACCGTCGGTTACGCGGTGGCGGCCTGGTGGGCGGCCGGCTCGAACGATACGGCGAAGCGCATCGTCTTCAGCGGCACCGAAGGCGCCAAGGCGAAGCCCTCGTTGGCCGGCACCGTCGAGGAGGTGGCGGCGGACGGCAAGTCGTTCGCGCTTCTCGTCCCGTCCACGATCAAGAACGAGCCGGGGACGACGGAGACGATCAAGCTGACGGCGAAGACGGCAATCTCTTACGTCGCCGTCGGCAAGGGCAAGGCGAAGTTGGTCGCGGGGCTTCGGGCCGGCGTCTGGCTGGCCAAGGACAGCAAGGACGTCGCCGCCCGGGTGACGTTCAACGGGCAGACCGGCAAGCCGGTCAAGGGCGCCAAGGCGCCGGACAAGGTTGGCAAGGTGTTGGCCGTGGGCGCCGACGGCAAGGGGCTGATCGTGCTGGTGCCGTCGAAGATCAAGAACCAGCCGGGCAGCAAGGTCGAGCTCAAGGTCGCCGAAGGGGCGGACCTGCTGTTCAGCATGGTCGGGCCCGGGGAGGCAAGGCCGGCCGTCGGCCAGCAGGTGGCTGCGTGGCTTTCGACGGGCTCGACCGACACGATGACCACGCTGCACTTCAGCGGCGCGAAGCCCGAGCCGGCGCCCGCGCTGGCGGGGACCGTCGTCGCGGTGGCCGCCGACGGCAAGGCGCTGACGCTCCAGCTCAAGGGCCCGAAGAGGGGCGGCGAGGGCAAGCAGGTCGAGATCAAACTGGGGCGCGCGACGCAGGTGGTGTTCTCCGGGGTTGGCCCCGACGGCGCGAGGTTGAGCAAGGGCCTGGTCGCGCAGGTGTGGCTCGCGGAAGGGGCCAAGGACACGGCGGCGCGCGTCGTGGCGGGGGGAAGCGCGAAGTGAGCGGGCGGCAGGCCCCTCACTCGAACATCTCCAGCCCGAGCAGCGTGAGGTCGTCCTGCTGCGCGCTCGCCCCGAAGAGGTCGCGCGTCAGGTGGGCCACAAACTCCTGGATCGGCAACCGGCGGTGCCGTTCGGCGCAGGCGACCAGGCTGTCGGCGCCGGCCGGCTGCCCCTCGAAGGTGGCCTGATCGACACCATCGCTGTAGAGCAGCACCTTGTCGCCGGGGCGCAGGCGATGCGTCTGGGGGGGGAAGTGGGCGTCGAGCACTCCGAGGAGCAGGCCCTCCTGGCGCCAGAACTCGAGCTCGCCCTCGCGCGGCACGAACAGCGGGTAGGGGTGGCCGGCGCGGGCGAACTGCAGGGTGCCGTCCTGATGGTTGAACAGGGCGTAGACCATCGTGATGAACGGGTGCTCGGAAAGTTGCTGGTCGATGAGGTCGCGGTTGAGCCGGAAGAGCACCTCGTCGGGAGGCACCAGTCGATAGTCCTGGCCGGAGACCTCCTTGGGCTTGATGCCCTTCTTGACGAAGATCGTCAGCAGGCTGGCGGGGACGCCGTGTCCCATCGCATCGGCGACGTAGAGGCCGACGTGGCGCTCGTCGAGGCGAAACACGTCGTAGAAGTCCCCGCCCACGCGGCCCCACGGGAGGTAGTGAACGGCGAAGCGGACGTGGGGGACCTGGGGGAGCGTTTGCGGCAGGAAGCTGGCCTGGATGCGCTGGGCCAGCTCGAGCTCCTGGTCGATCTGCTGATGGGCCTGCTGCAACCGCTTGTTGATGCGATGGACCTCGGCGGTCTTCTCGGCCAGGCGGTCGTGCGTCTCCTTGATGCGCAGGAAGGCGGCGACCTGGGCGAGGAGCTCCCCCGCGGCGAAGGGGCGGAGCAGGTTGGTGTCGGCGCCGGCGTCGAAGCTGGCGAGGCGGGCGGCCGGCCCGTGGTCGTCGGTCACAAACAGGATCGGCACGATCTCGTCTTCGAGGTGGCCGCGCAGCCGGCGCGTCAACTCCAGCGCCTCGCCCAGACAGCCGCTGCCGTCGATGACCACCAGGCGCAGCCCGGTCAGGGGGCCGGGGCCCGCGGTGCCGATCAGATAGCCCTCGACCTCGTGTCCTCCGCCGACGAGCAGGCGGCGCAGGTCGGCGAGGGAGCTCATGTGGTTGGAGCAGACGAGTAACTGCGGCCGGCGCGTGTCAGTCATGCGGCCTCCTCGGCGATTGCCACAAGGGGCCATCTTATACCGCCGAGGTGGAGTTGTGCCAGTGTGCAGCGCGCCCTCCGCGCGCAAAAAGAGAGGGCGAGGCTCGGCCTCGCCCTCTCGTCGCGCTCGCGCTCACTTGGGCGGCGGGTTGATGACGATCCTCGCTTTGGCGCGGACCTGGGCGGCGAGGTTCTCGCGGAGCTGATCGGAGTAGACGTCCTTGACCCACTCCTTGACGTCCTCGAACTTGACCTCGCGCCCGGGCTTGCGGTCGGTCACGAGGATGAGGTGATAGCCGAACTGCGTCTTGACGACGTCGCTCATCTGGTAGGGCTGTAACGCGAAGGCCGCTTGCGAGAAGGGGGCGACCATGTGGCCGGCCTTCTGGAACCAGTTGACGTCGCCGCCGCTGGCCTTGGTAGGGCACTCCGACTTGGCCTTGGCGATGGCGCCGAACGCCTCGACGAGGAGATTGCCGCGCGCCTTTTCGCGCTCCAGCTTGTCGGCGGTGGTCGGCAACTTGGCAACCCCGGCGGCCACCTGCTCCTCGATTTGTTTCTTGAAGGCGCGCAGCTGGGCCTCGGCGTTGGCGGCGGCGCGCGCGTCGTTGGGGGCGGGGGTCAGGAGGATGTGCCGGGCGCGGACGGTGGTGCCATCGAACATGTCCTTGTTGGCGTCGAAGAGCTCCTTGAGCGACTTGTCCTTGGCCTGGCCGGTGGCGTATTTCATCCAGCGCAGGTCGGCGGCGATGTGCTCGCGCAACTCGGGCTCGCTCACCTTGATCTCGGCGAGCATCTTCTGGAAGTCGCGTTTGCTCTTCTTGAGGGCCTCCTTCATCTCCTCGACGCGCCCGTCGATTTCCTTCTTCTCGACGGTGACGCCGAGTTGCTTGAGGTGCTGCTCGACGAGCAGGTTATCGACGAGCACCCCGATCAACTCGGGCCGTACCTGCGCGCGCTTGGCGGGCGGAACGCGCTCGAGCCCGCGCTGCACCGCCAACTCGTAGAGGGGCTGCCCGTTGACGGTGGCGGCGACAGCCGTGGGGGAGACGACGACTGCGGGGGGCGCGGGGACCGGGGCCGGCGTGGGCGCCGGGGCCGGCCGGGGGGCCGTGGACGGAGGGATCGTCTGGGCGACGGCGGGCAGGCCGGTCAGGGCGAGGCCGAGAGCAAGGGCGCCCCAACGGGAGCGTGGCATACCGCGCATAGATTTGGTCTCCTCGTTCCGAGAGATGGGCCTGGCGCCCGGGAGCGTCGGGGACGGCTTCCGGGGCGAGCGGGGGCGGATTGTAGCGACCTTGGCCCTCGGCGCACAGACGAATCTTGGGGGCGGCCCCGCCCCCCCGGGGGCCATGGCCAGCCCCCCCCGCGGGGGGGGGGGCGGGGCCCCCCCCCCCGGGGGG
>JBBSEZ010000513.1:0-6589 GCA_038239195.1 Gemmatales bacterium | reverse complement strand
GGCCGGGGGGGGGGGGCCCCCCCCCCCCTGTTTTTTTGTGTCTGGGGGGGGGGGGGGGGCGGCCCCCCCGTGGGGGGGGGCAACCCCGGGGGCCCCCCCCCCCCCCCCCCCCTCGATTCGCTCCTCACCCCTCCCTCTCCCTGCGCGCACGTCGATACGAGTTGCGTCGGGTGTTCCACAGGGCGACGTCATGGCGAACCTTCCGCGCATCTCGATCGTGACCAGTTCCTACAACCAGGGGCGGTTCATCGCCCGCACCATCGAAAGCGTCCTCGCCCAGGATTATCCCAACTTCGAGCACATCGTCGTGGATGGGACGTCCACCGACGACACGCCCGCCGTCCTCGCCCGCTATCCGCACCTGCGCATCGTCCGCGAACCGGACGGGGGGCAGGCCGAGGCCGTCAACAAGGGCTTTCGCCTGGCGACCGGCGACATTTTCTGCTTCCTCAATTCCGACGACACCTTCCTTCCCGGCGCCTTGCATCGCGTGGCCCGGGAGATCGATCCTGCGCTCGACCGGCACGTCGTCGTCGGGCGTTGCAAGTACGTCGATGAGGACGATCGGCCGACCGGCCAGGAACACCCTTGCGCCTATCGCGGGCATCGCCGCCTGCTGGAGGCCTGGAAGCCCAACACGATCCCCCAGCCGGCGACGTTCTGGTCGGCGGAAGTCTGGCGGCGCTGCGGGCCGCTGAACGAACGGGAACACCTCATCCTCGACTACGACCTGTTCTGCCGCTTCAGCCGGCACTACGCCTTCCACGCGATCGACGACGTCCTGGCGACGTATCGCCTGCACCCGGGCTCGAAGAGTTGCGCCAACGCGAAACGGCACATCTACAAGCAGGCGCTTCGCGCGAGCTGGGGCCATTGGCCGGGGCCGACGAAGGCCGATTTTTGGCGTTTGGCCCTCTCGTTTCTCGTTCATCGCGTGGGCCGGGCCTCGACGCGGTTGACGGCCAAGGGTTGGGGCCTGCGCCAGCGCGGCTGGCCCTTGCTCGGGTGGGCCGTCACGGCCGCGGGGGCCTCGCTCTGTCCCTGGCTGGCCGCGACGCGGACGGCGCGGCGGCTCCTCGCGCCCTGGACGAGTCGCGTTGGGCCCCATGCCCTGGAGGGCGAACCGAGCTGGCGCACGCTGCCTGTCGATCCGCGAACGACGAACTGGCGAGGGTTTACCGGGGCCCACGAAGACGGTTCCGTCGGGCCCACGTTCCGCGCCGAGGTGGAACTGGCGCCGGGCCAGGCCACGCTGCGCCTGGAGGGGGGCCCCGCCTTCGCCGGGGCCCCGGCGCTGCCTCCTCCTGCCGTGTTCCTCGACGGAGTGCCGATGCCGATCGCCGCGAAACGTGCCGGCGCGGGCTTCGTCCTGGAGGTAGGCGTCGATCGTCTCGAGCCGGGCCCGCACGCGCTGGAGGCCCGGTCGCGCGCGTTCGTGGTGCCGCACGAATACCTGGGCAACCGCGACCACCGCCCTCTGTGTTTTCGCCTGCGAGCGCTGGGGGCCAGCGCGAGGGCGCCTGCCGAAAGGTGCCGCGCCGCCTGGTGGCCGTGGAGGGCGATCCGGGCCAGACTGGTCCGCGCCTACGGCTACTTTGGCCGCCCCCTGTCGCCGCGCCTGGGAGTGCTCTGGCAGTATCCTCCTCGCCCGTTGGGATTGCCCCCGGCGCTCCAGATGAGGAAGTTGCCGAGCCCGCTTCCGGTCATTTCCATCGTCACGCCCTCCTTCGAGCAGGGGGCCTTTCTGGAGCGCACCTTGCGGAGCGTCCACGAGCAGCGCTACCCCCGGCTCGAACACGTGGTCCAGGATGGCGGCTCGAGCGACGAGACGCTCGCCGTTCTGGAGCGCTACGCCGATCAGTTGCTCCACTGGGAGTCCGCGCCCGACGGCGGACAGGCCGATGCCATCAACCGGGGCTTCCGGCACGCGACGGGCGAGATCATGGCCTATCTGAACTCCGACGATCTGCTGTTGCCCGGCGCGCTGCGCTACGTCGCCGCGTTCTTCCATCGCCGCCCCGAGGTGGACGTGGTGTACGGGAACCGCATCGTCATCGACGAGGCCGATCGGGAAGTGGGCCGGTGGGTGTTGCCGCCGCACGACGACGGGATGCTGACGTGGACCGATTTCGTGCCGCAGGAGACGCTGTTCTGGCGGCGGCGAATCTGGGAGCGCGTCGGGGGGCGGCTGGACGAGCCGTTCCAGTTCGCGCTGGACTGGGACCTGCTGCTGCGCTTCCGCGAAGCCGGCGCCGTCTTCGCGCGGGCGCCGCGCTTCCTCGGGGCGTTCCGCGTCCACGCGCAGCAGAAGACGAGCGCGCGCATGGAAGACCTCGGCGCACGCGAGATCGCCCAGTTACGACAGCGCTCGCACGGCCGGCCGGTGACGGCGGAGGAGGCGCACGTGCGCGTGCGAAAGTATCTGCGCGCCCACGTGGTCCACGACGTGTTGTGGCGGTTGGGACTGACGAGGTGAGGGGGGCTCGCCGTCGCCTTCCGCCGTCGCCCTCCTAAGATGCCCGGTGGGCCACCAAGGAGGACCACGATGCCGGCCGACGTGTGGAAGCAGCGCGAAGTGGCGGCGGCGTTTCTGAACGAGCGTTCGCTGTTGATCCCCGATCGGCAGCGCCAGCTCGAAGTCGTGCTGCGCGTGCTGCGCTTTGCCTCGGGGCCGCCCCGGCGCGTCCTCGACCTCGGGTGCGGCGATGCCATCTTGCTGGCCGCCGTGCTGGAGGCTTACCCCGACGCGACCGGGGTGGCCGTCGATTTCTCGCCCTTGATGCTCGAGCAGGCTCGCGCGCGGCTGGCGCCGTTCGGGGCTCGTGCCACCACCGTCGAGGCCGACCTCGGGGCCCCGAGTTGGCTGGCGCAGGCGACGGGGCCCTTCGATGCCGTGGTAAGCGGTTTCGCCATTCATCATCTGCCCCACGAGCGCAAGCGCGAGCTGTACCGCGAGGTCTTCGGCCTGCTCAACGAGGGCGGGACGTTCCTCAACTCCGAACACGTCGCCAGTTCGACGCCGCGGGTGGAACAAATGTTCGACGACGCCATGAGCGAGCACCTGTGGCAGCGGCGGCGCGAGCGCGGCGAGGCGGTCACGCGCGAGGAAGTTGGTCGCGCGTTCCTGGAGCGGCCCGACCGGGCGGCGAACATCCTCGCGCCCGTCGAGGACCAGTGCCGCTGGCTCCGAGAGCTCGGGTTTCGCGACGTCGATTGCTTCTGGAAGTATTTCGAGCTGGCGATCTTCGGCGGGGCTCGCTGAGCGGGCCGGCGAGCGGCACGGCCCTTGCTGTTCTTCCCCTGCCTCGCCGCAAGCGATCCGGCGCGCGTGCGCCCGCGATGCGGCGAGGGCCCGGGCAGCAAGGGGAAGAACACGTGCATCCAATTCGCGGCATCATCCTGGACGTGGACGGCACCCTCGTGGACAGCAACGATGCGCACGCGCGAGCCTGGGTCGAAGCGCTCGCCGAGCAAGGCGTGGAGGTGCCGTTCGAGAAAGTGCGCCGGGCGATCGGCATGGGCGGCGACAAGTTGCTGCCCCACGTCGCGAGGATCGACGCCGAGTCGGCGCAGGGAAAGAAGATCGGCAAGCGCCGCGGGGAGATTTTCGAGAAGCACTACCTGGCGGCGCTGGCCCCGACGCCTGGCGCGAAGGAGTTGCTCCACCACCTGCACGCGCGCGGCTTGCGTCTGGTCGTCGCCAGTTCGGCGAAAAAGGACGAGCTCGACCCGCTGTTGCGCATCTGTGGGGCAGACAAACTGATCGAGGACAAGACTTCCTCCGACGACGCCGACTGCTCCAAGCCGGACCCCGACGTCGTCCACGCAGCGCTGGACGGGCTAGGCCTGGGGGCCAGCGAGGTGGTGATGCTCGGCGACACCCCCTACGACGTCGAGGCGGCGCGCCGGGCGGGCGTGGCGACGATCGCCTTTCGGTGCGGGGGGTGGAAGGACGTCGATCTGAAAGGGGCCATGGCGGTCTATCGAGATCCCGCCGACCTGCTGGCGCAGTACGATTCGTCCCCGCTGGCCGGGGCGCGGGAATAACTCGGCTGTCGTGCGCCCCTCCTTCGGCCTTGCCCGGTAGGGCGTGGACAGGAGGGGGAAAGTCGCGTAGGCTGGGTGACGGAGAAGATCGGTGGGCGAGCCCATTCCGAACGCGGAGGCGCTCCATGCGGAAGTGTGCGTTGCTGCTGTTGGCCGCGGTGCTGTCGCTGGCCTTCGCGCCGGCCCCGCTGACCAGGCCCGAGCCGGTCAAGGACGACCTGAAGCAGATGCAGGGGACGTGGCTGGTGGTATCCTGCACGTTCGAGGGCCGGCCGATTGGCGAGGGCATCGCCCACCGGATGGTGATCGCCGGCGACCGGATGACCTTCTTCTACGCCGACGGCGGCGTGGCGAGCAAGTGGGCGTTCGCGCTGGGCCCCAAGGCGAGCCCTCGCTCGACCGACGCGAAAAGGGAAGACGCCCCCGACTACCCGGCGTGCCGGGGCGTCTACGCCGTCAAGGGGGACACGCTCACGAAATGTTACGTCTACGGCGAGGCCGCCCGGCCAACCGACTTCGACGGCTCCAGGCCGGGGCGCTGGGTGGACGTGTTGCGGCGGCAAAAGCCCTGAGCGTGTCCGGGCGCTCGGCGCACGGGCCGTTGCCTGGTCGAGGGAAATGGGACGGCGTAATCTCGAACCGAGGACGGGGCAGATCGGTCGCTCCCTGCTCTACCTACCCTCTGGAGGGCCGGCGATGTCGCGAACGCACGTGTCTGGGAAGCGACCAGGCTTCACTCTGGTCGATCTGGTGGTTGCGGTGTTTCTCGTCGCCCTGGTCGGCGGCATCCTGCTCGCCTCTGCCCCGAGCATGCACAAGGGCGCCGCGCGCGAGGTCTCGAAGAACAACCTCCGCCAGATCGCGCTCGGCACGATCAACTGCGCCGACACCCACGGCGGGAAACTGCCTCCGGGCCTGGGGAACTTCTATCCCGGCGCCGCGAACGTGCCAAACAACGGCTACGGCCCCTGCCTGTTCCACATCCTGCCCTACGTCGAACAGGACAACGTGTACAAGGTGGCGTTTATGAACGTCGGGCCCGCCCCCCTCTACGCTTGCTGGGCCGGGGCGGGCCGGACGATCAAGATGTACGGCGCTCCCGGCGATCCCACGCTTGGCGATGCGGCGGCGGACCGGACGAGTTACCTGGCCAACGGACTGGCCCTCCCGGCGGAGAGTGCCCGGTATCCGGCTTCCATCACGGATGGCACGTCGAACACGGTGATGTACGCCGAGGCCTACTCGCAGGCGGTCGGCACCCTTGCGTACGGCGGGCAGACGCACACCTGGGCTGTGGAGCGGCGCTGGTGGGACGAGCCGGTCTGGGCGCCGGCCCTCACGGGATTGACCTTCCAGGTGGCGCCGGCGAAGGAGGCGGCCAGCGCGAGCCTGCCCCAGGGGTTGAGCCAGGCCGGCATCCAGGTGGCCCTCGCCGACGGCAGCGTCCGGTTCGTGAGTTCCGGGTGCAGCGCGAAGACCTTTTTCGCGGCCTGCACGCCCAGCGGCGGCGAAGTCCTCGGCAGCGACTGGTGAGGAAATCGGAAGTTCGCGAGAGGGCCTGCTCATGAAATCGCCCCGGGCGAAGTTCGGTCGTGCGCTGCTCGTCCTGCTCGCCGGCGCAGTGGCGGCTGGCGGGGGCTGTCGGAAGAAGGCCATTGAGGGCCCGGGAGAAGAGAGGGCGCCGGCGGGGCCGGCGGCGCCGGCGAAGGCCGCTGACGTGAGCGGGACCATCTCGCTGCCCGGCGGCAAGCCGCTCCCCGCGGGCTGGATCGCCTTTCACGGCGCGGACGCGGCGGAGGCGGTCCTGGCCCCCATCGATGGCGGGAAGTTTCTCGCCCGGGGGGCGCCGGTCGGCGACGCCGTCCGCGTGACGGTCAACGTGACAGACGTCGCGGCCGAGGCAGACTTCCTCGACGCGAGGCTTCGCGAGGCCCACGTTCGGGCCGGCCTCATGAAAGGCTCCGGCAAGCTCGGCGCCGACTTGGAAAAGCGCATCGAAGAGATGAAGGATCGCAGAAAGAAGCTCGGCGAGTTGGCGAAATCGGTCGAGGGCGTCAAGGTCGCCCCGCGCTGCACGCAGCGCGAGACGACGCCGCTGCGCTACAAGATCGCTTCGGGCACGCAGGCCATCGAGATAACCCTGCCGGCGCCGTGACGTTGGCGGCGAGGGGAGGAAGGGCCGTGAACGAACGGAAGTGGCTTGCCTGTAAGAAACCCGCCACCATGCTGGCCCAACTCCAGGGCAAGGTGAGCGCCAGGAAGTTGCGCCTGCTCGGCGTGGCTCGTTCGCGCTCCGTGTACCATCTGCTCAGCGACAAGCGCAGCCGGAAGGCGGTGGAGGTAGCGGAGCGATTCGCGGAGGGAAAGGCGACCCAGAAGCAACTCCGCGCCGCCGAGGAGTCGGCAGCAGTTCCCGGGGGCCGAGCGAAACGGCCGGCTTCTGAACAACAGATCAGTAGGCGAGGCTGTCGGGCGGGGCGAATTGCCTTGTCTCTGTCGCTCGTCTGACTGCTCCGGTCGCCAAAATCGGTAGCCGATGCCT
>JBBSEZ010000512.1:0-6596 GCA_038239195.1 Gemmatales bacterium | reverse complement strand
GTGCCGGATACCTCCTGAATCGCCTGCCCTGCCTCGGTTCGCCACAAAGATGACGACCCGCTTCACCGGGTCGTCGTCCTCCCTGCGCTTTTCTTACCACGTTACCGTTTCACTTCAACGGTTTCCCCGGTGAGCGCATACCATCCTCCCCGTCTACGGATTTCGGTTTTCTTGTCCACTTCCTTACGCGAACCGAGAGCAGTGAATCGTATGCCACGAAGGTCGCAAACGACGTGGCGAGTTTGCTGTTCAGCACCTTACATGAAAATGTTCGCAATCAGCCTCGGATCTTCGTGCCGCTCTAGCGGCTGATGAGCCGGGACACCGTGAATATTCGGGCCGAACGGTTTGCGGGCAAGTGCAAAAATGAACGAACCTTCCGCTGTAGATGTGCGGCAGCGGAGCCCCGCTACGCCACAGACCACCCTCCGGCGGACCATACGGGTGGAAAAGGGCGTAGCGGCAGGGGTGTGGCGAACGCGAAGACTCCGTGGCGGAGGTACGCGGCGCGGCAGGCAGGATAACCGCCCTCGGCCGCCGCTGCATCGCCTCCCCGCGCTCCCTGCGAGGCCCCCATGCCCATCGACCCCAAGCCCCTCTTCCGCCCCGATGTCCTCCGTCCGCTCCTCGCGGGCTTCTCCTCGCTTCCACCGACCGCCACGCTGACCGCCCGGAAGTGGGCCGACCTCCTTTCCTCGCAGCAGGCCGAGAGCCTGAACGAGAAGGAGTTGTTGCCCGACTTCCTGTACGCGGTCCTGAGCGTGGCCGCGTTCGTGGCACCGACGGCCGAGGCGGAGTTGTGCCCGCGTTGCGGGGTGGGGCCGCTGGTCCGGGACGGCGAAGTGGCGCCCGGGGTGGCGAGGCCCGCCGCGGCCGTCGAGAGGGTGGACAGTTCGTGAGGAACGCGCGGCGGGGCATGCGCGGGGCGGCGTTGCGGCCCGTCGGCGTCCGCGGTGCGCGCGCCGGCCGCGGGGGGCGGTTGCCCGCGCAGCGGGGCGCCCCGTGGGCAGCGGTAGAGAGGCAAAAGCGCCGCGCCGATGCGGGGCCGGGGCGGGCGGAAAGTGCTTGCGGCAGGGCCCGGCGTGGGGTAGCATCGGGCGGAGAGTTGGGAGGCTGGATTGAATGCCCCCAGGGGAGAGGCCCACCAGGCGGGTAAGTTCGACCAGAATCTATGCTGCGTGGTCCGCGGGGCACGACTTCGGCAAGGACACGGCCTCTCCGCGCGGACCACGCAGCATAGATTCCATTGCGTTCGCGGAAAGGGCCGTTGGGATGCAGAGGTTCTTGTTGAAGTTCCTGGTGGTGTGGGCGCTTGCAGTGGTCTTGCCGCTGGCAGTGTTTGAATGGAACGCTGCCGTAAGGAAGCTCTTACTGTCGCCGGAGTATATTTTGACCATCGGCTTTGTTCTCTTCGTCGGCCTGCGCATCGAGGAATCCTACAAAAAGAGAAAAGATGGAGAGGAGGCCGACATCTTTGAAGAGGAGGCCGGTGACGAGATTAAGACCGAATCGAGTTTGAAATATAAGGACTTGAAGGTCGGTCACGGGAAAGAGGCGAAGTCGGGCGACAAGGCCGTTATCCATTACACCGGCTGGCTAACGGACGGGACCAAGTTCGACAGCAGCCGAGGCCGCAAGGGGATATGGGAATTGTTGCTGGAGTGGCAGCCGCACTCCTTTTCCTCCGTGCCGCGAGCCAAGACATACGGCAGTATCTTCGACCGAGACCGCAGGGAGCCGTTTTCGTTTTGGATCGACAACGATGATGTGATCCAGGGATGGCATCAGGGTGTCCCCGGCATGAGAGTCGATGGCAAGCGCCGGTTGATCGTACCTCCGGAACTTGGCTCTGGGGCGGAGGGCAAGGGAACGATCCCGGCCAACGCCAAACTGGTATTCGTAGTCGAATTGGTCGATATCCTGGAGAAGGAAAAGCGGACCGCATAGCTTATCAGGTCGAACCAGCCGCTGCTGCGGACGGGCCAACTGAGTGCAATCGCGTACACGCCCAGTTCCCCGGCCCGCCGCAGAGCTGCGTCGTTCAGCTGCGGAGGTGGCGATGATCGTTCGGATTGTGTCTATCAAAGATGACGCGGCTCCTGGCCACCGTTCAGCGCGATTCGGCCAGTATCGAGTGGTCCTCGAGGCTGATGGCATCCCGCACGATTTCCTGTATCGCGTGGAACTTCCGACAACTGGCGGCCACTCGATTTCTTGGGGCCCGGCCAAGTCGTTTCTTTCGGATGTCGATCGCGTGCCAGTGATGGTGGTTGCTGCAATTACCCAAACGGTCATCCGGTTCCATCGGGGCGAGCTCGTTCGAGTACCATCTAACATTGACCCGCTACCGCTTGGCCCAGATTCGGTAATCGTACGCCTCTGACGGGAGCGTTCGCCGCCGAGCCCGAAGCTGCACGTGACCGTGGCGGGTGGACGGCGGCCCAGGCTCCCGGTGGCCCCACCGTCGCGGCAGGGGCGTGGGGTCGTTCCGCGTCGCAACCGGAGATCGACAACTCCGAAAACCAACCAGCCGCGTTTCCTTGACTGCGGGCTATGTGCCAAGTACCCTGGCGGTATCGTTCCTTATCGGGAGGTCGCTATGAGTCAGCAGATCGCATTTGCCGACGTCCTCGACGCCGCCGAACAGCTCGATGCCGACGCCCAGGCGGAATTAGTAGCAGTCCTGAGCCGCCGCCTCGCCGAGCGCGGGCGGGAGCGTGTGGCTGCCGTGGCGGCGCAGGCCCGGATCGAGTTCGCTGCCGGTCAGTGCCAACCCATGACCGCGGCGGAGGTGGTGCGCGAGGCACAGTCGTGAGGCGCACGCTATTACGCTCCCCAGCGTTCGGGCGCGACCTGCGGAAGTGCCTGAAGTCCCACCCCGAAACAGTTGCATCCATTGAGACGGCGCTGGAACAGTTGTCGGCCGACGCGGAGCATCCGTCCCTGCGGACGCACAAGTTGCGTGGTCCGCTCGCGGGTTGCTGGGCTTGCAGCGCCGGTTCCGATCTGCGCGTCGTGTTCGAGTACGCACAACATGAGCGGGCCGAGGCGATCCTGTTGCTGGCCTTGGGCACGCACGATCAAGTCTACTGACGCGGGCGCCGAACCGGTTGCTTCAGCGGACGTTGGGGCCAGCACGTTTCTTCCGGGCCCAAGGCAGCCCTGGCCCCCAACGCCGCAGAGCTTTCCCGTTAGGGCTCAGATAACCTGAAGCGAGGACTTATGGACGAAGCCTCAATCGCCCAATACGTCGCCGACACGTTTGACGGCATCGACGTCGTCGTCGCCTCCCGCGATGCTGGCTCTCCGGAAGTCGCCTGGGGCGATACGTTCTTTATCTACGACCCCGATCGCAACCTCGAGCCCAAGCACAGGTTTCCGTTTGCCACCATCGTGACCAAAGACTATGGCGATTTTGACCGTGCCTCGAACCTGAATCGCCCGGGAGTGTTCCGCCTGAACGTCGGCGTCAGCAAGGACACCTACCGTTCCTTGTTCGGCCCCCACCCGTCCCCGCCAGGGCCGGCCGGTGTTGTCAACACGGGCCATGACTTCACGGCCCTGGACCAGATCATGCCGCACCCTGTCTATGCACCGCAGTCCTGGGTCTGCGTGCTCAACCCGAGCGACGTAACGTTTCAGGCAGTGCGGCCGTTGCTCGCCGAGGCGTACGATCTGGCCGTCAGAAGGCGTGCTAAATCGCGGCCCTCGGATGAGCCCTGATCGCCCTGGCTCGCGATGAGGAGGAACACGTCCGGCGCCGGTCGTTGAAGTCGCTCGCCCGGCTCGGACCTCCGGCACTCGAGGAGTTGGCTCTGGCAGAGTGGCAACGGCCCAACGAGCACCAGCAGTGGGCGCGTAGGATGGTCTTGTGGCGCTTGCACCGGGTTGGATCGCCGCACGTGGCCCTGTTGCTCGCAGCGGCTGAGCGGGATGAGCGGCAGTATCTGTCCGACTTCGCCAAGAAGGTCCAGCGAGGCGAGGTGGGTCCCTGAACAGCGTTCGGCCTCTATTTACGTGAGTTCGACCGTTTTCGCCGCGTAGTCGACGTCCAGGCGGCGCCCATCCATCAGCATCGTTCCGAGCAGCGCATGTTCGCCGTCAGGCGGTCGGCAGGAATAACCCTCCCCCGTAGGACGGGTCTCCTGACCCGTCCCCCCCGGCAGGACGGCTCAGGAGAGCCGTCCTACGGGCTGGTTTCTCCTGCCGCTCGCCTCACTGGCGGCAACCTGCGTCTCGTAGGTGTTGCCGAACCAATCGAGGAAGCAGGCGAACGTTTCCAACTCGACGGATAGGCCGTCCGCCAAGATCGCCTCGGCGGACGACTGCTGGGATAGCCCCAGTCCGGCAACCTGCTTCCGTGGTATTGCCAGTCCGCCGTCGAACGCCGTGTCGATCCACACCACGAGGTCCGTGCGCTCCCCGTCGCGCGACGCCGACACCGGCACGCGGAGCAGTGCCCGCAACGGATCGTCCACGAGCCCTTTCACCGCTGCATGCCCCCGAGGTGAAAGGCGACGCGGTGCCCGATCCGGATGGTGTGCGACAGGCGGGACGGATGCTTCGTCCTGGCCGACTTCACCGCTTCGTCGAACGTGTCCCCCAGGAAATACTCGCCTGATTCCGGCTCGATAGCGACGAACCGATTCAGGTGCTGGGGCTCCAGCACGGCCTACAGTTGCTCGGCGTAGAGACTCTTGGCACGCTCGATGACCGATTTTGTCTCGGCCGATACCATTTCCGCTCTCCTTCCTTGCAATGGACCTGCTCCGCTTTCCATACTCAAATCCCAAAGACGTCTTGGCCGAGAGCGGACCGAAGGAAGAAGGGCTTGGAGTTGAAGAAGTGTTGTCCGAATCAGTCGTTGCACGCGACGGGCCATCTGAGGTCACTCGAATAACATTCAGTCGAGTGGCCCGCGCGTGAACTGGGTCGTTCGGGGAGTGGTCAGTCCAGGTACGCTCGCCTGGCCGCCTCGTGGTACGTCAATTCGAGATCGATGGGGACCACCTGGTCCTCGTCCAGCGGCAGGGGCAATTCCGGCAAGGGCTGACCGGCCCTGAGGTGGCGATGCCAGAGGGCGATTTGTGTGCCCATCTCCTGGTCGCGAGGCACGGGGCCGCCGACCCGATAACTGATCGCGTGGGGAGGAGGAGCGGCCGGTTCGCCCAGGCCCAGGTCAGCGGAGATGGCGTCGGCAAAGGAGAAGCCCGCCGGCTGCGAAAACACGTCGAGCAGCATCAGGTGGACGCCCTGTCGCAAATAGCCGAGGTGGCGCCGGGCGTAGCGCGCCTTGGCGTCCAGGCGACCCTTGTTGCGCGGCGACACGATCTCCACGGCCGCGATCAACTGCCCGTGCCAATCGACGTGGATTGCTCGCTGGGGATCGAGGGTGAACGTCGCCACGGCTTCGCGATCGGGGGCAAGCGCAGCCGATCCGCCGGGCGCGGCATCGCTCGGCGGAGCTCGCCAGCCTCTCACGGTGACGTCGGGCTTGCCGTTGGCGGCCTCGAGGGTGAGCGCCGGCACGGAACCTACGTAGGCCCGGAAGCCCGGCGGCAGGCGCGGCTGAATCCAGTCGAGTAGCTGCACCAGCCAGAGCAGGTACACGCCGTCCCAACCCCGTTCATCCTTCCAATCGTGCAGCGGCATGATTGGTCCCTCCTTCCCTAGGATTATGGCGATCGGGCTGTTGTTGCACAAGGCTTTGGAACATTCAGCAGGCGGGATCGTTGCCAACGTGGGCGCGGCGACTACAACGAAGGCCCGAGCGGGGCCCGACAGGGCGTTGTGCGGCGTGAGGAGCGTTTCGGATACGTGGAGCTGGGGACGTTCGGCTTCAAGAGCCCCTGCCTGACCCTGGATCCCGGACCGCCGCGTCGAAGTGATCCGCCGCACTTCATCTCCGTGTCGAGGCAGGGCGGTGTGGCCCGGGTCACCTTCGCCATCGAGATGCAATTCGGTCTCGAAACAGGTAGCCCGGAGGGATGGCAGCGATTGAAAATCGCGAACCTGGAGTAACTCGGCGAGACGAGCGCGGGCCGACGTCCAACCCGGCGCTGCACCCGACCCGGCCCGCATGTTCGTTCCCGGGACTTGCAAACTCTCCGGTGCGGGCCGGGCAGGTGAGCTTTCCCGTTATTGGGCTCCGAGCGTAGTCATCGGCTCGCCTGCGAAGGCAAAAAAGATGTTGGGAAGCCCGGGCAATTTCCACAGCCGCACGGTCTGGTCCTAACCGCATCTCAGTTTCCTTGTGTTCGAGCAAGACGGGGAGCGCGGCGAACCAGGCGCTACAGGAGACGGCCCCCTGTTCGTCTTTGTCGCACGAGCACGGCAAAGGAGCCCACGCCTGGCCCGCTCCGCTACGCCGAGCGGCACGCCGGGCCCGGTCGGCTCGCGGGGCCTCCCCCAACAAACGCGAGAGGCGGGGGGGGCGCCGCGGGCCCCGCCCGCGGGCTGCGACACGCCCCGGGGGGGGGGGGGGGGGGGGGGGGGTTTGGTGGGGGGGGGGGGCCACCCCCGGGGGTGTTGGGCGGCGGGCGGCCCGCCCGCCCGCCCGGTGCTGCGCCAGCAACTCCCCCCCCCCATTTATAAAG
>JBBSEZ010000511.1:0-6606 GCA_038239195.1 Gemmatales bacterium | reverse complement strand
GTGGGGTTGGTGTTCTGGATCAGGACTGTGGGGTGTGGCGGGCGGTTGTGGTGTGGTGGGGGGACCCTTCCCGCGCCTTCGCATCACCCCGCCGCCGGCGCCTCCTCGGTGCGCACCTTGCCTTCCTCGAAGACGCGCGCGATCACCTTGTCGAGCGGCGGGTCCTGCACGCTCATGTCGATGACGGTGTAGCGGTCGAGGATGACGCCGAGCACCTCGCCGACGCGGGCGCGGTCCACTTTGAGTTCCGCGACGGGGCCCACGATGGTGCATTCGCCGAACTGCTCCAGCCCGGCGGGGGCCTCTTCGCCGGCGAAATGCAAGCGTACCTGCTTGTCGTGGCCAAAGCGCTCGGTGATGCCAGCGAGAGGCCCGTCGTAGATCACCCGGCCGTGCGTGATGACCAGCACGCGGGGGCACAGCGCTTCGACGTCGCGCATGTAGTGGCTGGTGAGGAGCATCGTCACGCCGCGCGCGACATTGTACTCCTTGAGGCATCTCTGAATGGCCACCTGCGCCACCACGTCGAGGCCGATGGTCGGCTCGTCGAGGAGGAGGAGCTGCGGTTCGTGGAGGAGGGCGGCGATGAGCTCCATCTTCATGCGCTCGCCGAGGGACAGCTCGCGCACTGGTTGGCGCGTGAGCGCGGCGACGTTGAACATTTCGGTGAGCTGGCCAAGGGTGCGATTGAAGGCGTCGCGGGGGAGGGAGTAGATCTCGCGGTGGAGGTTGAAGCTGTCGGAGGCGGGGAGGTCCCACCAGAGCTGGTTCTTCTGGCCCATGACGAGGGAGAACCGCCGGCGGAAGGCGTCGTCGCGGTCCCAGGGGACGTGGCCGAGGACGCGGGCGGTGCCGGCGGTGGGGTAGATGAGGCCGGAGAGCATCTTGAGGGTGGTGGTCTTGCCGGCGCCGTTGGGGCCGAGGAAGGCGACCATCTCGCCGGGCTCGATGGTGAACTCGACGCCGGCGACGGCGTGGACTTCCTTGTAGGTGCGGCGGAAGAGGTTGCGCAGGGCGCCGCCGAGGCCGGGGCGCTTTTCGGCGACGCGATAGGTTTTCGACAGGCCCTGCACCTCGATGATCGGCATCGGCGTCGGTTCTCGTTCGGGGGCGGGGGACGAAGGCATTGTAGGGGCGGCGCGCGCGGAGCAAGATGGGGGCGCGGAAGGGAATTGTCGGCAGCAAACCTATTTTCGTGGTATGATTACCTTTGCGCCCTACGGGAGAAACCAATGCGGAAGATCGAAGAAGTCGTGTCGTGGGTCGTCTATCTCCGAACGCTGCACGGGAAGCCGACCGGGATGAACGCCGTCTGCGAGCAGGACGAGTGGGACGAGATGGAGCGGGCCCAGCCCGGCCATCACACCCTCGTCCGGGGCGGGATCGCGAACGAGGGCGAGGCGGAGAGGCTGGCGAGGGGCACGTCGGGCGACGCGAAAAGTCGGGCCTCGCGCTAGCGGGCGCGTTCGCAAACACCTCGCCTGTCCGGCAACCTGGAAGCCTTGTCCGCAAGCCCGCAGCAACGCGATAGCCTCGATCCGGGCCCGCGCGACGACGTGCCTGCGCTGGAGGATTGCTTCTTCGCTGCTGACCGGCCACCTGTGGCAAGGCGTGGGCGTGGCTTGCGAGGACGACCGAGGCGTCGGCCTGCACCGCCTCGACCAGGCCGCGCCGGAACGTCCAGCCGTGCAGTGCCTCCGCCCAGTCGCCGAGCCAGACGCGCTGCCACCGGGCGAGCAGTTCGTTCTGGCGTGCGGTCAACTCCGCTGCTTGCTCGGCTGTCCCCTGGGCTAGTGGCGAGAGCGCCGCCAGTTCGACCTGCACGCGGAGGAGCTTGGCGCGAGCGGTTGATTCGTCGTCGCCACGATCCTCGAGGAAGTCGGCGTACACCAACCGCAAGGCATCGTCTTCGGGACCTTGTTGAAAGGCGTGAAAGAAACCTTCGTCGTGAAATGCCATTCAAACGAGGTGGCCCACAGGGCCGGTTTGGTTGGCTACCCGGTGCGTCGCGAACACCGCGGCGCATTGGGTGGGCCAATAGAAGAGAAGATAGCAGGGGACGGGCGGGCAGGCAAGACGGACAACCCGGCAAGGGAGAGGAGAGCGCGTTCTCGGCGAAATCGACCAATCCCTTCCAAAAAGCCGATGCCGATAGCGTCGATGACCTCGTTGTCGGGCCCTCAACGGGGGCAAGGAGTCAGCGCCGCAGCGTTCGCACTGACGCCTCGAGGATCGGCAGCCACTCGTCTACGCGGTCGAGCGGACAGTGGCAATGCAACGCGATGAGGAACGGCCTCGAAGTGCCGAAGTACAGGACGTAGCGATCCGTGCGGCCAACCCAGCCCCCATCGACTTCGAGGCGGATGAACTTCACCCCGTTGAGAGTGTCCGTTTCCGCCTCACCGCGCCGAGTGACGCGGGCGCCCTTCCGCTGAAGGCCCGGCACGACGGCCGTGTCGAGGTAGACGTTGAGGTCGCGGCTGACGTTCCCCCAACTCGCCTCGGGGACGGGGACCACCTGCGCCCAGATCTCCGGGTGCGTGCCGTCCTTGGGGTTGCGCAGGGCCCGTCGCGAAACTCGACCTCCTCGAGCGATTCGCTGCTGCGGTTCAGGTCCTCCTTGAAGCCCCTGGGGAGCCTCATCTTCAATCGGGATCGGGCAAAGGCGTATTCGCTCTCTTGCAGCTTGCCGACGGCCCCCGCGTCGGGCACGAACGACTTCTCGCCGGGCGCGCCGAACTGGTCGCGTCGCACGAGGTAGATGCCGTAGATCATCGCGCCGAGGACGACCACGGCGAGGAACGCCAGCGACGCGATGAGGACCACCAGGCCGACACGATTCGTTTTCCGCGGGCGCGCTTTCTTCATGGTCCCGGGTCCGAGCGGACGTCACAGAATGCCCGGCGCCGCCACCTTGATGCCCTTGAGCGCCATCTTGAGCTGCTCGGGGCTCGGCGCCACCTCCAGCGCGGTCGCCTTGTCGATGTCGCCGCGCTCGACGAGCTGCCGCAGGTTCTCGGTGAAATCGACCATCCCTTCCAAAAAGCCGATGCGGATGGCGTCGATGAGCTTGTTGTCGGAGCCCTCGCTGATGAGCTTGCGGATGGTCGGGTTGACGATCATGATCTCGTTGGTCGGCACGCGCGACACGCCCGGCTTGATGCTGACGAGCAGTTTCTGGGCCACGATCGCGCGCAAGTTGTTGGACAGCGCCTGGCGAATGGCGGTGTGCTTCTCGGGCGGGAACAGGTCGAGGATGCGGTTGATGGTCGTGGCCGCGCTGGCCGCATGGATAGTGCCGAACACGAGATGGCCCGTCTCGGCGGCGTGAATGGCCGCCTCGAAGGTCTCGACGTCGCGGAGCTCGCCGACGAGGATGACGTCGGGGTCCTGCCGCCCCGCGTCCTTGAGGGCCTTGTGCCAATCGCGGACGTCCAGGCCGATCTCGCGCTGGTTGATCACCGACTTCTTGTCGGTGAAGGTGAACTCGATGGGGTCCTCGACCGTGAGGATGTGCAACGCCTCGCGCTCGTTGAGGTAGTCGAGCATCGACGCGATCGTCGTGCTCTTGCCCGAGCCGGTGACCCCGGCGAGGATGACCAGCCCTTCGGGGTAGTTGCACAGCCCCTCGATGGAGGGTGGCAGGCCCAGGCCGGCGAAGGTTGGGATGTTGGTGTTGACGCGCCGCGCCACCAGGCCGAGCCTGCTGCGCTGCTTGAACAGGCTCACGCGGTAGCGGCACTCGTCCTGGCCGATGACGTAGGAGAAATCGACCCCGCCTTCCTCGTCGAGGATGTGGCGCTGCCGTTCGCTGAGCACGGGGAGCAAGAGGCGCTCCATCTGCTCCTGGGTGAGCGGCGGCGCGTTCATGCGCTGGATGATGCCCTTGAGGCGCATCATCGGCGGTTGGCCGACCTTGAGGTGCAGGTCGGAGCCCTTGTGCTTCATGACGGCCCGGAAGAGTTTGTTGACCTCCGGCTCGCGCTTGGGCGCGGCCGGGGCGCCGATCCCGAGAACGGGGGCCTCGACCTCGGGGCTCATTTCCAGCGGAGGGGCTTCGACGTTGTTGCTCATGGCGTGTCTCCCGCGTCAGGGACCAGGAAGGGACCAGCGCACCGCCACCCCGCGCGCGGCGAGGTAGGCCTTGGTGCTGGGAATGTCGTATTCGTGGTAGTGGAAGATGCTCGCCGCCAGGGCAGCGTCGGCCTTGCCCGCGGTGAGCACCTGGTAGAGGTGCTCGGGGCTGCCGGCCCCGCCGCTGGCGACGACGGGAACGCGCACGGCCTCGGAGACGGCGCGCGTCATCGGCAGGTCGTAGCCGTTCTTGGTGCCGTCCGCGTCCATCGAGGTCAGCACGATCTCGCCGGCGCCCAGTTCCTCGACGCGGCGCGCCCAGGCGACGGCCTCGAGGCCGGTCGGCACGCGCCCGCCGTTGACGTGGACCTCCCACGCCTCGCGCCCGTCGGGCTGGCGCACTCGGCGCGGGTCGATGTTGACCACGGTGGCGCAGCGGCCAAACTTGCGCGCCACGGCCGTGACGAGCTCGGGCGTCTTGACGGCGGCGGAGTTGATGCTGACCTTTTCGGCGCCGGCCTGGATGAGGCGGGTGGCGTCGTCGAGGGTGCGGATGCCCCCGCCGACGGTGAAGGGCATGAAGATCGTTTCGGCGACCCGGCGGACGACCTCGAGCAGGATGGCCCGGCCCTCGTGGCTGGCGCTGATGTCGAGGAAGACCAGCTCGTCGGCGCCCTGCTCCTCGTAGCGCTGGGCGATCTCGACGGGGTCGCCCGCGTCGCGCAGTTGCACGAAGTTGACGCCCTTGACGACCCGCCCGCGGTCCACGTCGAGACAGGGGATGATGCGCTTGGTCAACATGAGGAGAAGGCCCAGCCCAGACACGCTCGGCGCGGCCCGTGCCGCAACAAGTCCACTGTACGCGGGCCGCGCCGAGCGGTCAACGGGCGCGCCCTTCGCGCCCCGCAAGCGGGGCAGCTAAATGGTTGCGCGATCGGGGCTCAGTAATCCGACACCGACCCATCCCGCAGGGTCGCCCCCGGCCAGCGGTAGGACTGCGGCTTGCGCGCCTCGCGCTCCAGCAACTTCTCGTCGATCTCCACGCCGAGCCCAGGGCCCGGCGGCAGGCCGATGGTGCCGGCCGCGTCGAGCTTCCAGGGCATCCGGCCGATGCCCTTGGGGTTGAAGCCGTGGTTGTCGGGGTAGAACTCGTGGATCAGAAACAGCGGGATGGACGCCACGACGTGAAGGCTCGCGGCGATGCCCAGGTAGCTCGCCGTGCAGTGCGGGGCAAGCGGGACCTGATAGGCCTCCGCGAGGGTGGCGATCTTCTTCATCTGGGTGATCCCGCCCGTATGGCAGCAGTCGGGCTGGAGAACGTCGATGCAGCGTTCGTGCAGGTAGGGCAACATCTCCCAGATGGTGCGGTCGCGCTCCCCGGTCGCCAGCGGTACGCGCACCGACGCCTTGATCCGCTTGAAGACCTCGATGTTGCCGGGCACCGCCGGCTCCTCGATGAACAGCACGTCGTACGGTTCGATGGCGGACGCAAGCTGGATCAGCGTGGCGGGCGGGAGGGCACAGTGGGCGTCGAACATGACGGCACCGTCGGGGCCCACCTGATTGCGGGCGGCGCGGATGGCGGCGACAATGCGGCCGACGTCGGCGGGGCTGGCGGAATGCTCGAAGACGCCCGGCGGCGGGACCTTGCGGGCCTTCGGCGTGTGGTAGACGCGAATGCGCTCGCGGCAGGGCCCGCCCAGGAGGCGATAGACGGGCGCCCCGTAGAGCTTGCCGGTGAGGTCCCACAGCGCCATGTCGATGCCGGCGAGGGTGTGGACCATCAACGGCCCGCCGCGCATGTCGCGGTGAGCGCGGAACAGCTTCTGGCAGAGGTGCTCGATCCGGGTCGGGTTCTCGCCGTCGAGCAACTCGAACAGCGAGTGGGCCAGGGCCTTGGCGGCGCGCGGATCGACGGCCTTGACGTCGCCCCAGCCGACGACACCGCGGTTCGTCTCGATGCGAACGAAGACGAGCGGGCCCACCCAGTAGGTGCGCAGGCCCGTGATGCGGATGGCGGAGGCGCGGTCGGCCACCTGGGCGGCGGGGCCCGCGAGGTCGGCGATTTGCGCCGGGCCTGCGGCGGGGGAGGGGCCTCGCTCGGGCGCCGTTTCGCCAGGACGGTCCATGACGTTCCCTTTCCGAAGTCGAGGCCGCCTTGCCCGGCTGGCTCGGCGTTCGCCCTGGAGGGCATCGAGCAGATGTTGGCGGGCGATTCTCGGCGAGCGTCAGGGCCTCGCCGCCGGCAACTTCTCCAGTCGCTCGAGGGACGCCTTCGCCTCCTGCGTGAGCCTGGCCTCGGGCGCGCCCCGGCCGAGCTCCCGCAGCAACGTTCGGGCTTCGCAAGTGCCGATGCGCTCCAGAGTTTCGACCGCGCGCACCGCTGCGACTGTAAAAAATCGTGCAACCCGTTGGAGGGCTCTACCCGGGAGACGGGTCGGCGAATAGGACGGAGAGCATGGCGCTTGAAGCGACGATCAAATTCTGCGATCCGATTCGCGTCCCCGCGAACCATCCCCTTTTCAGCGAAAG
>JBBSEZ010000510.1:0-6609 GCA_038239195.1 Gemmatales bacterium | reverse complement strand
TCGATGTCGGCGCCGTCGGGGCCGACGCCGGGAAGGATGCTCCCGCCGTAGACGAAGACGCTCGGCACGTTGAGCCGGGCCATCGCCATCACGCAGCCCGGCATGTTCTTGTCGCAGCCCCCGACCGCGAGGAGCCCGTCGTGGTTCATCCCTCCCGCGACGACCTCGAGGGAATCGGCGATGACCTCGCGCGAGACGAGGCTGTAGCGCATGCCCTGGTGGCCCATCATGATGCCGTCGGAGGCGGTGGGGGCGCCGAAGATTTGCGGCACCCCGCCGGCGGCGCGAATGCCCTCGCAGGCCTTGCGGGCGAGGCGGTCGAGGTGGGCGTTGCAGGGGGTAATGTCGCTGAAGAGGGAGGCGACGCCGACCATGGGGCGGTCGAAGTCGTCGTCGTGAAAGCCGACGGCCCGCAGCATGGCCCGGTTGGGGGCGCGGCCCGGCCCTTCGGTGGTCAGGCGGCTGGTGCGGTTGGCGTCGGTCGGCATGGTGGGTGGTCTCCGTTGGAGAAAGGCGCGGGGCGGGTTGGCCTCGTCACTGTAGGGGGAGTGACGGAGGGCGGCAATCGGGGAGAGCTTGTGGGGGGAGGGAGGCCGTGCGATAATGCCCACAACCCGGAGGATGACGCATGCCCTTGCTCGACCACTTTCACGAGCCCGTGTTCCCGGCCCACAGTTGGGAGAGCTTCCACGGCCGCTGGGCGTTTGCGATCGCGGACGCCTTGAATCTGGCCCTCTCTCCGCGCTATCTCGCCGAGGCCCTGGTTCACGTCGGGACGTTCGTCTCGGCGGACGTCGCCGAGTTCGAGCGCCACGTCGATTCGGGTGAGGGCAGCAGCAGCAATGGGGCCGGGGGCCTCGCGGTGCAAACGTGGGCACCGCCCGCGGCAACGCAGACGGTCGCGATCGCGTTTCCCGACGAGATCGAGGTTCAGGTGTTCGACCTCCACCGCGACAGGCGCCTGGTCGCGGTGATCGAACTGGTCAGCCCGGCCAACAAAGATGAGGCGGGCGCCCGCCGGGCGTTTGCGGCGAAGTGCGTCGCCTGCCTCCACCGAGGCGTCGGCGTCCTCGTCGTGGACGTCGTCACCAACCGCGGCGGCAACCTGCATCGCGAGTTGCTCGACATGCTCGGCGAGGGCCAGGCGTTCGCCCTGCCGCCGGATGCCAGCCTCTATGCCGTCGCTTACCGGCCGGCCCAGCGGGACGAGGGGAGCCAACTCGACATCTGGCCGACCGCCCTGGTGCTCGGGCAAGTGCTGCCGACGCTGCCGCTGGCGCTGCGAGGGGCGTTCTTCGTGCCGGTCGGTCTCGAAGCGACCTACATGGAAGCCCGGCAACACTGCCGGCTGTAAAGGCGAGCGGCACCACTTCGTTTCCCGTAGGACGGCCCTCCTGAGCCGTCCTTCGAGCATGGACGGCTCAGGAGAGCCGTCCTACAGGGAGGCTTTTTCCTGCCGCTCGCCAAAGGCCTCGTCGAGGCGGCGTCAGTCCTTCTCCCCCGGCTCGTACAGCAACACGTCGTCCAGCAGCAACTCGGCCCCCTTCGGCAGCAGAAAGTGAACCTCGTCCACCCGGTCGCCCGCGCGCGACTTGGCGGGCCGGGAATCGGCCGCGAAGTCCGCCGTCGCCTCCGCCCACTCACCCGCCTTCATGCCTTTCAGCTCGACGACGTGCGTGGTCTTGGCCGTGCGATTCACCAGCACCGCGCGCATCGTCGTCGCGCCGGACAGGCGGTAGCGGAAAAAGAGCCGAGTCTGCTTTCCCAGAGGCCGTTCGCCGCGCAGGTGCAGGCGCACCCACGGCGCGCCGAGCTCCTTGTTCGGCACCGACCGCGCGGCCTTCCACGAATGGCCCTTCTTTTCCACGATCTCAAATGCCCCCGGCCACTCCTTGCCCTGCTTGCCCGTGTCGAACGTGCCCGTGAAGTGGACGTTCTTCGGGAAGGGCCGTTTCTCGCCGGGTACGGCGGCGTCGTAGAGGACGACGTCGTCGATGAGCAATTCGGCGCGCGGATCGACGTAGAACTGGACGTCGTCGATCCGCTCGTTCTCCGAGAGGGGCCCCCCGGTGCCGTCGGGTCGCCGTACGGCCGTCATGTCCACCGTGGCCGATGCCCACTTGCCCTGCGGCAACTTCGTCAGGGAGAGGTAGCGGTGATAGCCGTTCGTCAGGCTGTAGATCTGCACGCGCAGCGCGTCGGCCCCTTCGAGGCGATAGCGAAAGCTCAGCCGGGTGTTCTTCCCCATTGGCGGGCCCGGCACGGGGTTGAACACGACTGCGGCGTACATCGTCTTCGTGTCGCCCTGTAGGTCGTCGAAGTCCTGCGTCAGCACGCCGCGGCAGGCGCGCCGGCTGCCGGGAGGCACGTCGGCCGTCTCCAGTTTCCCGCTCATCCACCAGCGCTTCTCTATGTCCGTCTCGAAGTCCTCGAAGCAATGCACGCGGTTGGGCATCCCGCCGCGCGCGATCGGAGAGGAGAGATTGCCCGGCGCCTTCGGCAGCACCGCCTTGCCGGCCGCCACGCGATCGACGTACCATTCGAGGAACCGCTTCCCCTCGATGGCCGTGGCGACGCGGGCGTTGGGCTTGCCCTTACCGACGCGCGTCAGGCCGCGATCATCGACTTGCAGGTGGAGGGCCTCCATCGTGCAGAAGCTCTCGTTGAAGGCGAGTGCCACGGCGACGGGGTCGAAGAGAATGGGCGTCGGCTTGTCCCAGAGCTGGTAGAGCGCTTGCACCTGGAAGGTGAGGGGCGTGCAGGCGGCGAAGAGGCGCTTGCGCAACGGCGCCTCCAGCTTCAGCGTGGCGGTCGCGTCGAGGGGGGCGACGACGAGCGGAACGCCGGAGGCGAAGACGGTGCGGGCGGCGGGGACGTCGGCCTTGACGTTCCACTCCGCCACCGTGGGCGGTTTGCCGTGGTAGCCGACGCGCACCGACCCGCCCATGAGGACGATGCGCTTGATCCAGGGCTTGCAGTCGGGATGTTTGGTGAGCAGGCGGGCGACGTTGGTCAGCGGGCCGATGGCCACGAGGGTGAGCTTGCCCGGCTGGGCCTTGAGCCTGGCGTAGAGGAAATCGACCGCCGGCTCCTTCACGGGCCGGGAGGTGCGGTTGAAGATGACGGCGGGGTGTCGCCGGTACTGGATCTGGCCGTCGATGGGAGAAGCGGGCTGCGGGCCACGGCCCCAGGCGACGGGGACGGCGCGACGGCCGACGGCGGTGAGCAGGCGGCAGACCATCCAGGCGCGGTCCTCCGCGTCGCTGCCGACGGTGGTCACGCCTTGCAGGTCCACCTCGGGGCTGGCGAGGGCGAGGGCGAGGGCGAAGGCGTCATCGACGTCGGTGCCGAGGTCGGTGTCGAGGAGGATGGGCACTTTTGCGGGCGGGGGCGGGTCGGCGCGCACGAGCGACGGGAGGAGCATCAGGGCAGTCAGGGCGAGGAAGCGTGAGCGAGAGAGCATGTTCGGGCTCCGGGCGATGGGAGTGGGGGCCTTGGCCTATCTCTTAACTCCCAAGCAGATTGAACGGGAAGGTCATAGGACGATTTCCGTGTCTTTGGGCATCGTCCCGCTGGAAGGCGAGCGGGCAGGACTTCGTTTCCCGTAGGACGGCTCTCCCGAGCCGTCCAGACCTGTAGGACGGCTCTCCCGAGCCGTCCTACAACGGGACAGTTCCACCTTCCCCTCGCCCAACTGCCATGTCCGCACCACCAGAGCGAGCTTCGAGAAGTTCCTGGGAGGATGGGCGAACGATCCACCGTCTTCCTCAACTTATCGAGTGTGTCCCTCGCGTGCCAACCCTCCCTCCTCACAGAAAAATCCCCCAAACCGCTTCCCCCTCGCTCGCCGGCCACGTGACCCCGACCCCCCGCCGGCCCCCCGGCGCCTTGCGCAGCGCGTGAAAGTGCGTCGCGCCGAACTGGCGCCGGCGCCGGCCCGGGCATCAACTCCGCGATCTGAGTACCGGGGCCTCGGTCGCGCTGGGCTTGGAGGGACCGCGATGCTCCTCCGTCCTAGAAGTTGCCGGGCCCGAACAGCGCGAGTAGCACCTGGTTCTCCCAGTCTTGCGGGTTGTCCCCGTGCTTATGGAAGAACTCGTCGGAGCCGACGAAGCCCGCGACCACGTCCTCGTTGCTGGCCAGGCCGCTCGCGAAAGCCCCCACCCAGCCGTCCACCTCGGCCTGGCTGGGAGCGCGGCCCAGGAACTGGAGGTAGTCCGCGGTGACGCGCTGGCCCTCCCGCTCGCGGCCGGCGGCGAAGCCGTAGGCCACCTGGGCCGGCGTGACGCCGCCGTTCAGGGCGTTGACCCAGCCATCGACCTCGGCCTGGGAGGGGGCGCGGCCCAGCAGGTCGCGGTACATGCCCCGGACCCAGCCGGCGCCCGCGCCACCGTGGCTGGCGACGTACTCCGGCGAGCCGATGAAGCCCGCCTCCAGCCGCTCGTCCGAGAGCCCGCCGCGCATGGCGGACACCCAGCCGTTCAGCTCCGCCCCGCCCGGCAGGCGGCCCAGGTACTTCTGGTAGGCCGCCGTCACGAACTGCCCGTAGGACTCGTCGCTGTGGGTCAGCGCACCCGAGGCCGCCGCAAGCCAGGTCGGGGGGGAGCTGGCCTGGGATGCCGGGTGGCCGAACAACTCCTGGAAGCCGGTCGCGAACCACTGGGCGTTGCCGCCGTGCGCCTGGAAGAACTCGTCGGAGCCGACGAAGCCCGCGACCACGTCCTCGTTGCTGGCCAGGCCGCTCGCGAAGGCCCCCACCCAGCCGTCCACCTCGGCGGGGCTGGGGTCGCGGCCCAGGAACTGCCGGTAGTCGCCAGTGACGCGCTGGCGCTCCCGCTCGGAACTGGCAGCGAAGCCGTAGGCCACCTGCTGCGGCGACGCGCCGGCGTTCAGGGCGGCGACCCAGCCATCGACCTCGGCCTGGGAGGGGGCGCGGCCCAGCAGGTCGCGGTACATGCCCCGGACCCAGCCGGCGCCCGCGCCGCCGTGGTTGGCGACGTACTCGGGGGAGCCGATGAAGCCCGCCTCCAGCCGCTCGTCCGAGAGCCCGCCGCGCATGGCGGACACCCAGCCGCCCAGCTCCGCCCCGCCCGGCAGGCGGCCCAGGTACGTCTGGTAGGCCGCCGTCACGAACTGCCCGTAGGACTCGTCGCTGTGCGTCAGCGCACCCGTGACCGCCGCAAGCCAGGTGGGGGCCACAGGGGTTGTCGTCACATCAACTGAAAAAGTCGCCTCCGCGGTCAGGGAGGGGGAGCCGTTGTCTGTGACGCGGACCGTGAAGGAGTAGGTCCACGGGCCCTGGCTTTGTGTGGGCGTCCAGGAAAAGGCCCCGGTTGCGGGGTCGATTGCGGAGCCTTGTGGCGCTCCCGGAGCGAGGCTGAACCGCAGTGCTTGGCCGGCGTCCGAATCGATGGCGTTGGCGACGAAAGTCAGGCTGCCACCGATCCTGACCGTCTGATTCGCGAGGGGTGCAAGGATGGGGGCGGCATTCGCCTGGAGCACCGTGAGGATTGTGGTGCCGCTGGAGATAACGGCCGGTGAACTGTCGTCGCTGGCGCGGGCAAATAGTCGCACGGCGCCTGGGGCCCATCCCACCGCCGACACCGCCGAGCTCCAGGCGCTCCCATTCCGAGCCCCGTCCCCCAGTGCGGTGTCGCCCGCATCCAAAACACCGTTGAAATTCGCATCGAGGAAGAAGGCCACCCCGGTCACCGCCCCATCCGGCGCGCTGACGTTGTTGGCTGTGAGGGCAAAACGGTCTCCCTGGACGACAGTCCCGGGTGCTACGAGAGCGCCGATGACGGGTGCCCGCTTACCGATGGCAAGGCTGGCGGCGACGGCCGGACCTTGCGCGCCGCGGTTATCGATGGCGCGGGCGAAGACGCGGTTGGCCCCGAGCGGCCAACTTCCGGTCCCGACCGTCAGGCCCCAGTTGACCCCGCTCTGCGTCCCGGTCCCCAGCACCTGGTCGCCGCCGTCCAGCGTGCCGTTGCCGTTGCTGTCGAGGTAGAAGGAAACCCCGCTCACGGCCTCGTCGTCGCTTACCTGCTGGGCGGTGAGCGTGACCGAGTTGCCCTTGGTAACCGCAGCAGGAGCCAAGAGCGAACCGATTTCGGGCGGTTGGTTCGCCTGCACGGACACCGAGAGGACCTTGGCAATGCTGCCTGGCCCAGAGGAGTTGAATGCGAAGACGAGGATGTTGGACGGGCCTACGGGCCAGTTGGTCGTCGAAGCCGTGACCTGATACTGCCCGCTCGGGCCCTCCGGGGTGTTCCAATCCGTGCCAAGGTATTCGTCATCAGAGACCTGGCCGTCTCTGTTCGCGTCTCGGTAGAAGCTCACCCCGTGCTCGGTGGTGTTATCCAACCCGGTAACCTGATCGACCGCCAACGTGACATCATCACCGAGGGTGGTGGGGTTGCGCGAGGCCGAAAGGTTCCCGAGGACGGGGGCGCCGGGCAAGGACGACACCAGCCCTTCCAAGGTGTCTGCCAACACTCAATCTTAGCCGCTCTCCTTGAGTTTTCGGGCGAGCAATAGCTTGGCGACGGAGACGTGTGGGTGCTCGGGGTCATAATGTCGCTTGGGCGTTGCTTTCTTGGGACCGCG
>JBBSEZ010000509.1:0-6652 GCA_038239195.1 Gemmatales bacterium | reverse complement strand
GCGATGACTCACGCCGGTACGTGTCGGCATTGCCAGCGCTGCTCCTACGTGTCTTGGAATTGGTAGGGCTGTCATCAACTCTCTATACTGGGTTGGCGCCCAATACTGGATAGTCCCCGAACCGTTACACGAAAGATGAGCAGTCAAGCACCAATTGCCCATTTTCTCATGGGGGCACTATTGACCTTGGGTTGACATCAGGGCGGCGACGTCCACGAAGAGGACGCCGGGGCCTTGGGCGGCGCGGCGGCGGGAGTGCTCGATCTCGCGCGAACACAGCGGACACAGCCTGTCGTAGAGCAGCGCCAGGATTGGTTTGTTCATGCCCGATCGCCAGGCACGCCAGGGCGAGAAAACCTCAGCGCGAGCTCGGTTCGTCCTCGGGGTAGCCGTCCGGGAGGTGGTTGCGCTGGAGGCCTCGCCGCCGCCGAGGAACTGGCGCGCCAGCCGCACGTCGATCCCAATCGCCTGTTCGTCGCCGGCCACAGCACCGGCGGCACCCTCACGCTGCTGGCCGCCATGACCTCGAAGCGCTTCCGGGCCGCCGCCGCCTTCTCCGGCTCGCCCGATCAGGATTCGTGGGCGCGCTCCCAGACGTTCCCGCTCCCCATCGACCTCGAGAACAAGCGCGAGGTGCAGATGCGCTCGCCGCTCGCGTTCGCGCGCAGCTTCAAGTGTCCGGTGCGCATCTACTACGGCTCGCAGGAGTTTTTCTTCAAGGGGCCGAGCGAGGAGACGGCCAGCCTCGCCCGCAAGGCAGGCCTCGACGTGCAGGCCGTCAGCGTGCCCGGCGATCACGTGACCTCGGTCTCCTCGGCCATGCGCCAGGCGATCGCGTTCTTCCAGTCGAAATAACCATTTGAACAGAAGGTAACGAAGGCAACAAAGAAAGCAGGGAAGACGGGGCGGGCTTTCTCCCTCCACCCCTTGCTCTCGCGGTGCGGAGCGGGGCCCCTTTCTTCGCTGCCTTCGTTACCTTCTGTTCGAGTTTTCTGGGGCCGCGCCCGGATCGTCACTCAACAGGCCCGACCTTGAGGACGACGGCGGTGATGTCGTCGGTCTGGGGCCCGTTATGGGTGAAGGCCCGGACGGCGTGGTACAGGTTGTCGATGATCTGCATGGCCGAGCCCTCGCGGTAGTACCGAACGAGGTCGAGAACGCGCTCGGGCTGAAACGGCGTGCCGTCGGGGGCGCGGGCCTCCAGGATGCCGTCGGTGAGGAACAGCACGAGGTCGCCGGGCTCGAGGGTGATGGCGTCCGGGGAGGGGTAGGCAACGTCCGGGCTGATCCCAAGGGGAATGCCGGTGCTCTCCAGGGCCCTCTTGACCTCTCCCGTCTCGCTCAACACGTAGGCCGTCGGGTGGCCGGCACTCGCGTAGACGAAGGAGCGCGTGTGGGGGTCGAGGCGGGCGAGCAGGAGGGTGACGAAGTTTTCTTCCCGGGTGTCCTCGACGAGCACCTGATTGGCCAGGGCGAGGATGTCGCTGACCTCCGCGTGGGCCCGCGCTAGCACCCGCAGGTAGGCGCGCGTCGAGGCCATGAGGATGGCAGGCCCCAGGCCCTTGCCGCACACGTCGGCGATCACGATGCCCACGCAGCCGTTGTGCATGCGCAGATAATCGAAGTAGTCTCCGCAGGTCCCGCGGGCGCAGTGAGACATCCCCGCCATGTCGAAGCTCGACAGGCGAGGCACGGTGGGATACAGCCGCTGTTGGATCGCCCGGGCGGCGCGGAACTCTTGTTCGTTGGCCTCGAGGAGCTCCTCCGTCTGCCGGCGGCGGTGCCTCTCGATGGCGTAGCGCAGGCAGCGGCCGACCTCGCTGGAGCTCACCTGGCCCTTGACCAGAAAGTCCTCTGCCCCCTCGCGGACGGCGGTCCGGCCGAGCACCTCGTCGTCGGTCCCGGTGAGGACGACGATGGGGACGGCTGGCGGCGCGTGCGCCTGGGCGCGCAGGAAGGTGCTGAGCCCTTCGCTGTCCGGGAGCGTGAGGTCCAGCAGCACGACGTCGAACTTTTCCACGCCCAGGCGCTCGAGCCCTTTGGCCAGGCTCTCGGTACACTTCACCGCGAGCGACTTGCCCGGAAGGTTCTCCAGAGCGTCCTTCAGCATCAAGGCCGAAATGGGCTCGTCCTCGATCAGCAAGACCTTGAGAGGGAGAGTCTCCATTGATCGGACCGTCGGGAGATGAGGCCCGGCAGGTGCAGGGCACCTCACCGCCGGGCGCCCCTACCGTACCAGAGAAGACACGCGGAAGGAAGGAGGAAAGCGAGGAAAGCCAACGTCATATGTGCGTGTCCCAATCGGTCCGCGGGCCAGCGTCCGGCTCGGCGTTCTCGAGCAACTTCTGCCGGACCTGCTGCTCCAGGGGCCGAAACGTCCCGCTCAAGGGATCGTAGGCATCGACCAGGCCCTTCTCGAAGTGGTAGACCCAGCCGTGCAGCCGTAGCGCCCGCGCCGCCAGCGCAGCGGCGACGGCCGGGTGCGTCCGCAGGTGCTCCATCTGGAGCAGCACGTTCTTCTCGATGGCCAGCTTCAGTTGCTCCTCCGCCGACCGCTCGGCCCCCTGGAGCGCCGGCAGCAGGGCACGGGCGTGATCGAGCCAGCCGGCCACCGCGGGCATCTTCCCCAGCGCTTCCGGCTCGAGCAGGCCGTGCATGGCGCCGCACTTGGAATGCCCGCACAGCACCACGTCGCGCACCCGGAGCTGGACGAGGGCGTACTCGATGGTGGCGGCCTCGGCGCCGGGGGGGCCGCCGTACGGGGGCACCAGGTTGCCGGCGTTGCGCAACACGAACAGCTCGCCCGGCTCGGTCTGCGCCAGCAAGTCCGGCGCGATGCGCGAGTCCGAACAGGTGATGAACAGCGCCAGAGGTTTCTGCCCCTTGCCGAGCCTGCTGAACAGCTCGCGCTTGCCCCCGAAGATGCGCCGCTGGAAGTTCAACACGCCCTCGATGATCCGCGTCATGCTCGCCCCCTTCCCTCGCCGCAGGTTTCCCGCCTGCCAAGGCACCCGCTAGAATAACCCCACTGCCCTCTCGACGACCGGCAGGAAAAGGCCTCCTTGTAGGACGGCTCGGGAGGGCCGTCCTACCGCAAACCAACTCCTGCCGCTCGCCTTACTATAGCAACGGAGGGGCGGCCCGCGAACGACCCGTTGCCTTTCAGGGCGAACCGATGACAACGCGCGAAGTGAAGTGCCCCAGCCCCGAAACCCTCGACGACCTCCTCGCCAACCGCCTGCCCGCGGCGACCGCCGCGGTCGCCCGCGCCCACGTCGCCGCCTGCCTCACCTGCCAGACGTTCCTCGGCCGCGCCCCGACGCTCCCGGCCCCGTTTCCGTTCCTCTCGCCGCCCCAGGCGACGGGCGACCTCGGCTCCCTCGGGGCCTATCGCGTCCGGGGCGTGCTGGGCGAAGGAGGCATGGCCATCGTCTTCGACGCCGAGCACACCGTCCTACAGCGCCCGGTGGCGCTCAAGGTCATCAAGCCCGGCCTGTCGGGCCCGGCGATCCTCGAGCGCTTCCAGCGCGAAGCGCGAGCGCTGGCCAGCCTGCCTCACGAGCACATCGTCATCCTCTACGAGGTCGGCGAGGCGAACGGGGCGGTCTTCCTGGCAATGGAGCGCCTGGCCGGCGAGTCGCTCGAGCGCCGACTCGATCGCGACGAATCGCTGCCCCTCGCCGAGGCCCTCGCGTTGACGCGCGAGGCGGCCGAGGGGCTGGCCGTCGCCCACGCCGCGGGGCTGGTCCACCGCGACGTCAAGCCGTCGAACCTCTGGCTGGAGGCGCTCCCTGGCGGCCCGTTCAAGCGCGTCAAGCTGATCGACTTCGGCATCGCCCGCAGCACCCAAACCAGCTCGGGCCTGACGGAGGAGTACGCAATCCTCGGCACGCCGCACTACATGGCGCCCGAGCAGGCGGCGGGCCTGCCCCTCGATGCCCGTGCCGACCTCTACAGCCTCGGCTGCGTGCTGTTCCGCATGCTCGCCGGCCAGGCCCCGATCGCCGGCGAGAACACCCTGGCCGTCTTACGGGCGGTGACCCAGGGCCAGGCCCTCGCCTCTCTCGCGGAGGCGCGCCACCTCCCCCCCGCCGTCGCGGGGCTCCTCCGCGAGCTGCTGGCGGTCAGCCCCGACGACCGTCCCGCCAGCGCCGCGGTGCTGATCGAGCGCCTGCGCCGGCTCGAGCAAGACCAGCGCCCTGGCGCCCCGGCGCCCCGCACCGCCCCGTCGCCTACTCTGGTCGCCCGCCTGAGGCGCCGGCCGGCGACCCCCGGCATCTGGCTGGGGGCGATCGCCATCGCCGCCGCCCTGGTCCTCGGCGCCGTCGCCGCCTACCACAAGTTCCTGGCGCCGGGCCCAAAGGACGGGGAAGGGGCCAACGTCCCGGCCGAGGCAGGCGCGCCGCTCAAGGTCGGCATCCTGCACTCGCTGACGGGCACGATGTCGGTCCACGAACGGCCCATCGTCCAGGCCACGCGCCTGGCCATCGAGGAGATCAACCGCGACGGCGGCGTCCTCGGCCGCCAGGTCGTGGCCGTGCAGGCCGACGGCGCCTCCGACGAGGGCGTCTTCGGCCAGCGGGCGGAAGCGCTGATCGAGGAGGACGGCATCGAAGTGCTGTTCGGCTGCTGGTCGTCTTCGAGCCGCAAGCGCGTGGGCGAGGCGTGCGCGCGCCACGACCGGCTGCTGTTCTTTCCCTCCGGCAGCGAGGGGCTGGAGCTTTCGCCCCACGTCGTCCACCTGGGCGGTACCCCAAACCAGACCGTCATCCCGCTGGTGCGCTGGGCCTACACCGACCGCAAAAAGCGGCGTTTCTTCCTCGTCGGCTCGGAATCGATCTACTCGCACGCCGTCAACGCCATCCTCGCTCACGAGATCGCGGAGCTGGGCGCCTCCGTCGCCGGCACGCGCTATGCCCTGCTCGGCGAGACCGACTTCGCTGCCGTCGTGCGCGAGATCCAGAAGACCAACGCCGACATGGTCCTCTGCTCGATCGAGGGCCAGAGCAACGTGGCGTTCTTCCAGGCCCTGCGCGGGGCGGGGCTGCGCCCCGACAAGCTGCCGACGGCGTGGTTCAACATCAGCGAGAGCGAGTTGTCGTTGTTCCGCGTCAAGGAGCTGGAGGGAGATTACTCGGCCGGGTGCTACTTCGGTACGCTCCAGGCGCCGCGGAACCAGGCGTTCCTGAAGCGGTTTCGCGCTCGCTTCAGCACGGAGGAGCGCGTGAACGACGCGATGGAGACGGCGTACTTCGGCGTCTACCTCTGGAAGAAGGCCGTCGAGAAGGCAGGGAGCACCGACACGGCCAAGGTGCGCGAGGCGCTGCGCAACCTCACCGTGGACGCCCCCGAAGGGCCGATTCGCATGGGCCCGCGCACGCTGTACGCCTACCGGACCGGCCGGATCGGTCAAGTCGAGGTGGCGGGCGGGCAGGCACAGTTTCGCATCGTCGCCACGTCGCCCGGCCCGGTGGCGCCCGAGCCCTACCCCGGCTGGCGCACTCCCGCGGAGTGGGACCGATTCCTGCGCGGGCTGTACGTCGGGTGGGGCGACCGCTGGGAGAAACACAGGTAACGCGCGAGGGCCCCCGGTGATCGACTACGACCGGACGAACTGGTGGCGGACGTGCTTCGCCTGGCGCGGGACGGTGCTGCCGCACGTCCTGGGCCGCGTGGGACTGCTGACGGGCCTGTGCCTGGCGCTCTCCCTGCTCGACGAGCGGGTGCTGCGCCCGGCCGAGCGCCCCTTGCCGGCGCTCGACTCGCTGGGCCATTCGGTGCTGGGCGTGGCGCTGAGCATGCTCATCGTCTTCCGCACCAACTCCGCCAACAACCGCTTCTGGGAGGCTCGGTCGCACTGGGGCATGCTCGTCAACGCCAGCCGCAACCTGGTGCGCGCCGCCGCCGTCCACGCCGGCCCTGCCGACGACCTGGGGCGCCTCGTGACGGCCTACGTGCTCCTCGTCAAGGAACAGTTGCGCGGCGGCCAAGACCTCGGCGCCGTCCGCCACCTGCTGCCGGGGCGGGTGCTGGCGCACCTGGAAGGGGCAAGCAATCCGGCCCAGGTGCTGGCGCGTTCCCTGAGCGAGTGGGTGGCCGGCCGCCAGCGCGAGGGCCGCCTGGGGGAGGTGATGGCCGGTCGGCTGGAGGGCCTGGTCGGGGCGCTGATCGACAACCAGGGCGGCTGCGAGAAGATCCAGCGCACTCCCCTGCCCTTCGTCTACGCGGCCCTCATCAAGCAGGTGCTGTTCCTTTACCTGGCGACGCTGCCGCTCGTTTTGGTGCCGCCGATGGGCTTCCTGGCGCCGCTGGTCGTGATGGGCGTGGCGCTGGTCCTGCTGAGCATCGAGGAAGCCGGCGTCGAGATCGAGGCGCCGTTTGGGCTGGACGACAATCACCTCCCGCTGGAGCAGATTTGTGGGACCATCGCCCGCGACGTGCAAGACCTCGGCGAGGCCCGCGACTGAGCGGGGCGAGCCCCTCTCCCCCGTGCTCGGGGGAGAGGGGTTGGGGTGAGGGGGCAAGCCTTGCCCAGACCGGGGGGGGCCCCCCCCCCCCCCCCCCCCCCCCGCCAGCGGGGGGGGGGGGGAGTCCTGCGAGGGGCGCCCCCCCCCCCCCCCCCCCCCCCCCCCCCCCCCCCCCCCCCCCGCCG
>JBBSEZ010000508.1:0-6667 GCA_038239195.1 Gemmatales bacterium | reverse complement strand
TACAATTGCCCCTCAGAAGCTCCGACAAACGCTTGTGTCTCGCCCGCCGAGGGCGTAGCATCGAGGAAGCTCCCTCCCCGAAACTCCGAGTTGAAGGACGTCGCATGTCTCGTTTGATCTTTGGGGCGCTCCTCCTCCTCCCGATGGGGCCCCTGGCCCCCGCCCAGCCGCCGGCCCGCGGGCTCGCGCTCCACCTGACCTTCGACAAGAGCGTGTCCGACAGGCCGTTCACCGGCCGCGTCTACGTCCTGCTGTCGAAGGCCCCCATTTCCGGGCTGCGCGCCGGGCCCAACTGGTTTCGCCCCGAGCCGTTCTTCGCGCGCGACGTCGAGAACTGGAGGCCCGGCGAGGCCCTGGTCCTCGACAGTTCCAATACGCTCGCCTTCCCAACACCGCTCGACAAGATCGCCAAGGGCGCCTACCACGTGCAGGCCGTCATGGACTTCGATCGGGGCCACGCCAGCTTTACCGCCGCCCCCGGCAACGGCTACAGCAAGGCCGTGCGCCACGAACTGGGCCCGACTTCCGGCCGCGTGAGCGTGAAGATCGATCAGGCCCACAAGGCAAGCAAGGTCGCCGAGACCGACCGCGTCAAGCTGGTGGAGGTGGAGAGCAAACTGCTCACCGCCTTTCACGGCCGGCCGACGCGCCTGCGCGCCGGGGTGATCCTGCCTGCGTCGTTTAGCAAAGAGCCGCGGAAGCGCTACCCGATCGTCTATGAGATACCCGGCTTCAGCGGGACGCACCTGAGCGCGTTCGCGGTGGCCGGGCGCAATCCGACCGACGTGGCGGGGATGGAGGCGCTGTGGGTGGTGCTCGACCCGAGCTGCAAGCACGGGCACCACGTCTTCGCCGACTCCGCGAACAACGGGCCGTGCGGGCGCGCGCTGATCGAGGAGCTGATCCCGCACGTGGAGAAGCGCTACCGCGCCCTCGGCAAGCCGGGGGCTCGCTTCGTGACGGGGCATTCCTCGGGCGGCTGGAGCAGCCTGTGGTTGCAGGTGACCTACCCCGACTTCTTCGGGGGAACGTGGTCCACGGCGCCCGACCCGGTCGATTTCCGCGACTTTCAGAAGATCGACCTCTACCGGACGGGGACCAACATGTTCGCCGACAAGGCGGGCAAGCGCCGGCCGATCGCCCGCAAGGGCGGCAAGCCGGTGCTGTGGTACAGGGGCTTCTCCGACATGGAAGAGGTCATGGGCCACGGCGGACAGCTCGCCGCCTTCGAGGCCGTCTTCAGCGAAAAGGGCGCCGACGGCCGGCCCAGGCGCCTGTGGGACCGCAAGACGGGCGCCATCGACCCGGCCGTGGCGAGGAGCTGGGAGAAGTACGACGTCCGCCTGGTGATGGAGCGCGACTGGAAGCGCCTGGCCCCCAAGTTGGCCGGGAAGGTCCACGTTTACGTGGGAGAGGAAGACACTTTCTATCTGGAAGGGGCGACGAAGTTGCTGAAGGCGTCGCTGCGGAAGCTCGGCAGCGACGCGGTGGTCGAGGTCTTTCCCGGCAAGGACCACAGCACGCTGATGGACAAAAAGATGCGCGAGCGCATCGCCCGCGAGATGGCGGCGCGCTTCCGGGCGGCGAAACTGGAATCATGAGCCCCATCCGCACCCTGACCGTGGTGGGCGTCGGGCTGCTGGGCGGCTCCGTCGCCCTTGCCGCACGACGCCGGAACGTCGCCGCCCAGATCGTCGGCACGGACCCCAACGCCAAGAACCTGGAAAGCGCGTACGAAGCAGGCATCCTCGACGACGCCACGCCGGACCTTCGCGCCGCCGTCGAGAACGCCGACGTCGTCGTCTTTTGCGCGCCCGTCGATGCGATCGCCGGGCTGGTGCTGGCGGCGGCGCCGTTCTGCCGTCCGGGGGCGCTGCTCACCGACGTCGGCAGCACCAAGGCCCAGATCGTGGGCGCCCTCGACGGGCGCCTTCCCCCCGGCCTCGCCTTCGTGGGCGCCCACCCCCTGGCGGGGTCGGAGAAGCACGGCCCCGAACACGCCCGCGACGATCTGTTCGACGGGCGACTGGTGCTCGTCGCGCCCGGCCCCACGACCGAGCGCGAGGCCGTGGAGCGGGCGAGCGCCTTCTGGGAAGCGCTGGGGGCGCAGGTGGAGACGATGGCCCCGGAGGAGCACGATCGCGCCCTGGCGCTGACCAGCCACCTGCCGCACCTCGTCGCCTCGGCCCTGGCCGGGGCGCTGCCGCCCGAGTGGCGACGCCTGACCGGCAGCGGCTTCCGCGACACGACGAGGCTGGCCGCGGGGCCCCCCGCCGTGTGGGCGCCGATCTTCCGCGCCAACGAGGCCGCCGTGCTCGACGCGCTTTCGCGCCTGGAGGACCAGCTTCGGTGCTTTCGGGAGGCGCTGACCGGGGACGGCAGAGCGCTGGCGGCGCTGCTGGAGGCGGGGAAGCGAGCGCGGGACGTCCTTGGGCGCGGATAGCATCGTGAGGCCGACCTCCGACCTGCTCCACGATCTGGCCTCGCGCGCTTGTAGAGTGCGGGGCCCATGCCATATGATGGAAGGAGACGCCCCGTAGGAGCCGCGCCATGCCTTCTCTCGCCAGTCTACCGCCAGAGCTTGCCGTACAGGCCGAGCGCTTGCTGGCGGTCCTGCGCGAGTTGGGCGGATGTGCCGTCGCCTTCAGCGGCGGGATCGACAGCACCGTCGTCGCCCAGGCCGCTCACTTCGCCCTCGGCGACCGCGCCGTGGCCATCACCGCCGACAGCCCGAGCGTCGCGCGCGCCGAGATCGAGGACGCCCGGCGCCTGGCCGCGCGCATTGGCATCCGGCACGAGGTCGTCGCGACGGACGAGTTCGCCGACCCCGATTACGTGAAAAACGACGGGGCCCGCTGCTACTTCTGCAAGAGCGAACTGTACGAGCAGATCGAAGCGTTGCTGCCGCGCCTGGGCGCGACCATCATCTGTAGCGGGGCCAACCTCGACGATCGGGGCGACTACCGGCCGGGCCTGAAGGCGGCCGCCGAGCACCGCGTTCGCCACCCACTCCAGGAGGCGGGCTTTCGCAAGGTGGACGTGCGCGCCCTGGCGAAAGCGTGGGGCCTGCCGACCTGGGACAAGCCGGCGTCGCCCTGCCTGTCGAGCCGGCTGGCGCCGGGGGTGGAGGTGACGCGCGAGCGCACGGCGCGCGTCGAGGCGGCGGAGCTCCACCTGCGGGCCCTCGGCCTGCGCGAGTGCCGGGTACGGCTGCACGAAGGGGAGTTGGCCCGCATCGAAGTGCCGGCGGCGGAACTGGCGCGCCTGGCCTCGTCCGAGGTGCGCGGGCCTCTGCTGGAGCGCTTCGAGGAGCTGGGGTTTCGCTTTGTGACGCTCGACCTGGAAGGCTTCCGGTCGGGCAGCTTGAACGTGCTCGTGAATCTGGACACCAGAAAGCTCTATACCGCGGACGCACCACGATGACCGACGACACGACAGAGCAAGGCCGCGTGAACCTGGCCCCTTTGCCCTCGCGCACCGCGCTGGACGCCTACTTCTTCGAGGCGCGTGCCCGCATCCTCGACCTCGCCGCGTTCCTCGACCGGGTGGGGCGAGGGGCGGGCGCTGCCCAGGTCGATGGCGACCCACGGCTGAAGAAAATCGCCAGCGCGCTGGAGGTGCTGCACGACCAGAGCGGGGGACGGGCGGAGCAAATCCAGCAGATCTTTTCGCTCGACTACGACCCGAAATGGGAGAAGCCGCAGCCGCGCTGAGGTTGCGAGCGCCGGTCGCGCGCTCCCAAAAGGCAAGCGGCTCAGGCGGAGACAACGGAGATGGCCCTCGACGTCACCTGCCCCTGTTGCTCGCGCTTGTTGGAATTTGACAGCCCCCTCGCCGGCCGGTAGGCTGCCTGCGTGGCCTGCGGCGCGGCGTTCGCTGTGCCACTCCCGCTGGCAGCACCCCTCGCCGCCCAAGCCCCCGCTCAAGGTTTTCGCCCCTCTTCACAAGGAGACGTCCACCAGGACCCTGCTCCGCTCGTTCGCCGCCGCCGCAGTCGCCGCGCTGTTCGCCTTCACCGGGGCCAGCCCCGCCGCCGAGAAAGACGCGCCCGCCAGGGTCGCGGTCGGCAAGCCGGCCCCGCCGATCGAGTTGCCCGCCACCAGCATCGAGACGGCCCTGCCCGACAAGAAGGGCGCCAAGACGTTGAGCCTGGCCGACTTCAAGGGAAAGAAGAACGTCGTCACGTTATTGACTATTGCACCCTGGCCCCTGAAATGATGGGTGTCCCCCTTTCTTCAAAGGGAGCCCCATCGTGACCAAGCCCGTCTCGCAACCCGCCGCCTTCTCTTACATCAGATTCTCCACCCCCGAGCAACTCAAAGGTGACAGCCTCCGCCGGCAGACCGACGCCGCCGCCGATTGGTGCGTGCGAAACGGTGCCCGGCTCGACACGTCCACCACGTTTCGCGACCTGGGAAAGTCGGCTTACCTCGGAGCACACCGCAAGAACCCCGACCGGCACGCGCTCGTCGCGTTCCTCAAGTTGGTCGAGACGGACAAGGTGCCGCGCGGCTCCTACCTTGTCATCGAGAACCTCGACCGCCTGTCACGCGAACACATCCAGCCCGCCTTGCTCCTCGTCCTGAACCTGTTGCAGGCGGGCGTGCGCATCGTCCAACTCAAGCCCGCCGAGATGGTGTTTGCCGACAAATCTGACACCATGCACGTCATGATGATAATGCTGGAGCTGTCGCGCGGGCACGGCGAGATCGCCATGAAGAGCGAGCGGTGCGGCGCTGCGTGGAGCGCCAAGCGGGCCAACATCGCCCTGCGGAAACTGACCAGCAAGTGCCCGTTCTGGCTCCAGTTGTCCGAAGAAAAGACGAAGTTCGTCGAGAAGCCCGATGCCGTGGCGCTGGTGAAACGCATCTTCCGGCTGGCGCGGGAAGGCTACGGGAGCTTTACCCTCGCGAAGCGACTGAACGAGGAAGGCGTCCCCTCCGCGCACGGCAAAGCGTGGAACGGCCGCGGCGAGTAGCTTCCTGCGCGTCGTCATCCCATCAACCCTCACGCTTCCTCTCCGAGCAGGTCTGCGTTCGTCGCTGGCGACGGGGTCAAACCGTCGCCAACGGGGTGCGAAGCCTGCGGGACAACGTAGCCCCTTCGCCCAAGCGACGGTCGCAGAGGCGGGAGCCGAAGCGGCGACTGCCAGCACCACAGGGTGGCAGCAGAGAGGTAAAAGCGCCGCGCCGGTGCGGGGCTTGGGCGGGCGGAAAGTGCTTGCGGCAGGGCCCGGCGTTGGGTAGCATCGGGGGGAGAGTCGGGAGGCTGGATTGAATGCCCCCAGGGGAGAGGCCCACCAGGCGGGCAAGTTCAACCAGAATCCATGCTGCGTGGTCCGCGAGGCACGGCTTCGGCAAGGACACGGTCTCTCCGCGCGGACCACGCAGCATAGATTCCATTGCGTTAGGCGGCAGGAAGGGGACAAATGACGAGGCGTCGCATCATCGCGCTCACGGCGGCCAGCTTCGCGTTCGGCCTCGCAGGCGGCTGGGCCGGAACGAAGTTGCTCGGCCTGGCCCCGGCTCCGCCGACCATGATCCCCTTCTTGGATGAGCTGCGCCTGGGAGAGATCATTGACTCCAGCAAGCCGCACAAGGCCACCTACTACCGCCTGCCCTTCGACGACCAGCGAGGACGTGATCAGCACATCACTCCCCAAACCCTCCGGTTGATGGAAATTCCATCCCTGGAGGGTCAAGCCCGGTGGTCCGGGAGGACCGACCGGGAGGCCCTGCTCGGAGGGGTCGTGAGCCGCCTGGAGCGGCGGGCCCAAGCGACGGGCTACCGGCTGGTGCGGGCGGGCGGCACCTCCCTGTACGGCGGCGGCAACCCGAGCTATGACCACTGGCTATTCCGCTGTGAAACGGGCGACGGGGCGTGTGTCGGGATGGTCAGCGTGGAACTGGCCATTCGGGGTGAGGAGGAGTGCCGCATCTCGGTCATCTGCTCGTCCGCGGCGTCGAAGCAGACCGGCGTGGTGATGCGACCGGGATGAGCCGGTGCGTCGGCGAGACGGGACCACACCCAACGGGTGAAGCAGTTGCGCCTAACCCGTCGCTGCACCTGACCCGGCGGGCATGTGGGTTTTTTCCATTTCATCGCTCACTTGTGCCCGCCGGGCAGGTGAACTTGAACGTTCGAGTTCCAGAAATGGTAGGCCTATGAAGTACAAAACGTATGAAGAAGTGCCGTGGTATCGTCGAGAACCCGGTGCCCTGGTCTTCTTGTTGGCGCTGGGTTGTTCGCCGGTGATCATCGCACTGTGTGTCATCGCATTGACTGGCGACGTCTACAAAAACGGCTATGACCAGCAAGGGAACCTCCAAGTCTGGGGGATCGGTAATAAGGTGGCCGCTGTGTTGATCTTGATACTGCAATTGGGTATGACCGGGTTCATCCTTTGGATGCAATTCACGGGGCCAGCATCTCTGGGCTGACCAGGCATGAGGCGCTCTCCCAGGCGGCGTGATCGATGCTTGGCCGGTGTGTCGCGATGGGTGTAGGCAGCAGGGAATCTCGTTATGGCGGGGCAGCAGCTCGGAAGGTGCAACTCACGGCTGTGTCCTTCGATTTGGCCATTTGAGACTGGGCGGAGAGTTTATTCTGATCGTTTGTCCACTTGGCGCTCGGCGAGGCACGGGCCCCTGAACGAGCAAGGCTCGTC
>JBBSEZ010000507.1:0-6732 GCA_038239195.1 Gemmatales bacterium | reverse complement strand
CTCCGCCGGGGCAAGCCCGGCGGCTCGCCCTTTTTCGCTTCGGAGTGGCCTGTCAACGAAAAAGGCTCGCTGTCATCTCCTGACAGCGAGCCTCGACGTCGGGGCGAGAGGATTCGAACCTCCGACCTCCTGAACCCCATTAACGCGGCCTATCATCGAAAAACAGCGTAATTCCTTGCGATTCAACCACTTATCACTTTCCACATTCTACAAGAATTTCAGTGTTTAAGCAAGGTTTTCATGAATTCTGCTGCAAGTTGCTGCAACCCACGAAGGGAGCTTGCACATCGCCCGTTGACTGCATAGAAAATCTGAACGCCTTTTCCAGTAATGACTTGCGTCTTTGGCTAGGGACGCCGATTTCCAGATCTTCCAGGTTTTCCCATCAAGTTTTATCGATTCAGTCCACTTTGGTCCAGGCTCCGGCGATTCCGTCGAATCAGTCCACGGCGCGGGCAGCGGTCGTCCGCCCACCCTGGTCGGCATTGTGGGACCAGGTGCGAGAGCGGCCCGAAGATCACGGCGCGGCCGGCGAATCAGTCGTGGGATCCTGCTGCGTGAACCCGCGATCCCCACGGCAGCCCGGAGACCGCGTGCTGCCTTCGCCTGTTCCGCGACGCCTGCAATTAGCTCGTCACCTGGCACCGCACTCTTGGTCGGCGCTACTTGTTGGAGGGCCACAAGCCGGAGGCCATCAAGAGCATCGTCGATCAAGACATCGAGAAGGCGAGGAGCGAGCTGCGGTCCAGGCTGACCGGTCTGCTGGCGTGGGCGAAGGCGACGAAGAGGATGTGACTGCCGCCAGCGCAGTGGTGCTGTTCTAATCCCTCGGGAAGCCCACAGGCCAATCAGGTCCCGATGGCGCAGATCCATTCGTGGATCTCCTTCTCTGCCGAAAGCCAGTCAGTGAGCGTGAAGCCGTCCTGCTCCTTCCGATCGTTCTTGTACTTGTAGAATGCCCTTTCGCTGATCAGGTGGTGCAGGCCAGCGGTGATCAGCGTCTGGCCGGCCTTTACCAAGATGTGGCCCAGCCCGTCGGATGTCCGGTCGTCGTAGACGGTGACCGCGCCGTGAGCTAGCGAGTTTCGCGCCTTGATCGCCAATTCGAGGATCTCGACAGCGGTATGCTGATCCTTCGGCGGCACATGTCGGACGAGCCGGGCAAGGACAGCGTTGTTGGCGATGCTCATCGGGCGCTTGTCCAGCATCCGGTACTGGGTCTTGAGGACCTTCCTGGCCCGCGGGCGGCTGCGCTGGAGTACGTCACCGCCGAGCAACTGGACGGTCGTGCGGAAGAGCGCCTCGAAGCTGAAACCGAGGGCCATGAACCGCGGTAGCGACGGGCGGAACGGCTTGTCCAACCACGCGACGAAACCAAGGGTCCAGAGTTGCTTCAGACCTGGGAAGAGGGCGTTCAGGTACCGGCCCATTAGCAGCCGCCACGGCTCGCCGTTGTCCTCCAGGAAATCTACGGAGAGGCGCAGGCCGAGGTCAATCTCTGCCGACGAGAGAGCAAGTCCCGTCGCCCACGACAGATCGGCGGGCACCAGGGTGACGCCTTTGGCAAGCAGGTCAGCGTCGATCTTCTCCAGGCACTCCAGGCAGAACTGCGCCACGTTCGTCGGGGCAAAGGAGTCAGATTGCTCTGACATGTAGCCCCACCGCCTCCAGTCGGCGATCGGCAGGTCTGTTTCGAGGCGCTTCGACTCCACCTCCAAGAGGTTGCCGTGCATCACGCGATTGCGAAGGTTCGTGGAGTTGCTGTCGTAAAGCTCCTTCACCGCCGTGAGCACCCCGGCATCGACCAGGGGCTCGACGGCCTTCAGGACGTCGCTGGGTGTCTCGTTCGTCTCCATGTGCGGCCTCCCTGCCCGCTGCGCCCAGGAGCGGAGGATCTGTTCGATGGAGCCCAGGGCAAGGTAGGCGAGAATCGTATTCTCGTAGAGTTTGTAAACGCCGTCCCGCGCCTCTCTCAGTTGGCTCCCCGTCACCACCCCCCACTCCCAGAAGGGCACCGACGACTCACTGGCGATGGGCATGATTTCGTGGAGAATCCCGTTGCCGACCGGGATCTTCCGTGACTCCTCGGCCGTGGCTGCGATCAAGGGCGACAGCGCTTCGCATGACAGGGTGAGGCCACCCGTCCGGGGAGTGATTCGCACCTCGGCGTCCTCGATCTTGCATTCCCCTGCCAACTCCGGGACGCGAAAGAAGACGCCTCGCATTCCAAGTGGCTTGGCCGCTGCCTCCGCCAGTGCCTGCCTGACGTGGTCGGCCAGCGGCAGTCTGCAGGAGGAAAAGAAGCCCATGAGGAGCAGCGTGTTGTGGTATCGCCACTCGGAGTCTACCCAATCGACGGCGTTTCGCGCGTACGTGCAGCGGGAGAGGTCGTTGGCTACCAACGGCCAAAGCGTCGGAAAGGGCGGTTCCACCTCGATCAGCTTCATAGCCTTGCGGGCGACCGTCGGCATAGCAACGGTGAGCTTTGGCTCAAGCGCGGCCCATTCGGGGCACTTGGTCTGCCCACCAGCGGCGAGCAGGTTGTTGATCGCCTTCATCTTGGGCTGGAGCATCTTGACGCAGTATTGCCACTTCGCGGCGTCCCAGGTAAGGACTCGCGAACGGTATCGGGGGTCGTCCAACTGACCCCAGTCGGGGCGGAGTCGCCCCCGATCCAGATCGATCAGGTCAGCAACACGCTCCGCCTGCGCTACCAGGAAGATCGTCCGGGTGGCCCAGGTTCCCTCAGCGGCCCCGTTGGCCGCCAACGAATCGACTAGTATCTCCTCGTGCGTCTTGACGCGCATCTTCTCCTCCCATTTCGGCTTGCATTCCGCCTATCGTACCAGACGCACCAGACTGCCGCCTGGTTCTCACCGGAAGAGCCCCAGCACGCAACGCTGGGGCGGGCGCCGAGCTTCTTTGCTCACTTCGAGGCCTGGCGGCGAACCTCCTTCGGGGGTCGGACCCGCTGCTTGCGCGAGAAGGGAGCTGCGCGCAAGAAGAGGCCCCCAGCGCGCGTGGCTGGGGCGTGTGGTCTGGATCGCGGGTCAATCTACGTCCTCCAACTCCTGGTCGGCCATGACCTGCGGCCAGTAATGATCCCGCCCGTCCTTGAGGGCGTCGGTCTCGATGACATCCGTTTCGCCGCAAGACTGGCACTCCACGGTCATCGTGTCGTCGATGGCCTAGACGATCTTCAGCTGGCCCTTGCAGGCGTGGCAGCAACCGTCCTTCAACTCAACGAGCATCGTCCCCTCCACGACTGGAAAGCAGGCGATGTCAGGCGTGGGAAGATGCCTGCGCGGGTTGGTACGCGCAAGAGGTCGCGCGCTGGCGGAAGAGGGGCTGGAGACGGAGGTGGTGTGGCAGGGGGGGCAGAGGGTCGAGGGGTGAGTAACGCGGCGTACAATGAACTGTGTATGAATTGTCCTATTCGCCGAAACGAACGGAGGTGCGGCGTGGCGCGCAAGAAGAAACCGGTCGAACAGCCCGCCCCGGTGGCGACTGTCGAGGATCCTCAATTGCTGGCCATCATGCAGACGCTGGGGGCTGGCGCACATGGCTTGACGCCGCGCTGCTGTGAGCGCATCCGCGAGTTCGTGACGACTCACTTCCCCGCATCCCCGCACGACAAGCATCTGGCGATCGCCGGTGAACTTGGCGCGATCATCCGCCAGGAATCGTGGGGCCTGCTCGTGGCGTTGCATGAGCACCTGACCGGGCAGACAGGCGGGGCCGCCCACTGACCCTCGCTCCTCGCTCACCCGTCAGGACGCTACCACCCGTGGCGGCTCGACGCCCTTGACCGCAAGCGTTTGGGCATCTTTTTCCCCGATTCCTCCATTTCCGTCCAGCCGAAGGCGGCCCCAGCGATGCGCTGGGGCCTGGGCGTCCTGTCACCCGGTTTTCTTCTTCCTTGACTTGGCCGGCTTCTGCGGCGGCTCCTCCACCGGCTTATCTTCGGGCAGCGGCACCGGCGGTGCCTCGGCCCATTCGACCGGCTGGCCTTCCCGCCTGGCCTGCTCGACGGAGATGAGCCGACCGCGCCACCACTTCACGTACTCGGGGTGGCCCGGCGGCGGCCCGATGATGATCCACAGGACCTTCTTGGCGCTGGCGTGCAGTTCGTAGCGCGGCGGCGACGCCTCCCGGCTCGTGTAGACGGTCAGGTCGCGGACCGCGTTCTCGTAGCGCAGTTTGTCGTAGTCGGGCAGCAGCTTCGCCGCATCGTAGTAGCCGAACGGGTCGATGCCGAGGTGGTTGATGATCTTGCCGGCGTGCAAGTAGACGCGGTCGCCGGACATGAAGACCTTCTCCCACAGCGGCTTCTCGTGCCAGGGCTTGCTCATGTTCTCCTCCACGGTGTTGTGACAGGGCGCGCGGGGAGCGTAGGTGGCGTCATCCCGGCGCGCCAGCGACGACCCCACCAGAAGGCGGCGATCACGGCCTACCGACCCTCGATCAGGACAGGTGCTCGGTAGCGGGCTATTGCGGCGAACTGCCGCAGCCGCCTTGTCCGAAAATCGAACAAAAATTGCCAACGACGCTTGATTTTCGGACATCGCCCCGCTAGGATGGTTGCAGGAGGATCAAGAGCAGACTGAGGAGGACCACATCGATGACTGCTGTTGCAACCGCCCTAGCACCCCCTGCCAAGGGGACTTTCCCGCTTGCAGAGGTCCAGGCCCGACTCCGCAGAGAACTTGAGGAAGCGGAGGCAGAGAGCGTCATTCTTCACCCAGGGTGGCAGCCTGTTCTTGATTCGCTCAGGATGGTGACCGCCATCGCCACGGTCGAAGGCCTGTTCGACTTCAAGCTCCCGCCGGAGAAGGGCGTGAAGAAGGGCGGGTACAGGAGCGTGGACGAGGGCGTGTCGGACATGACCAACCGAATCCGGGAAGTCTGGACCAAACACCAAAAATAGGGAGACGATCATGAGCACCAACTCTGACGACATGGAAGGCGATCGGAGAGCGATGGGGGAGCGCCTCCGTCAAGCGAGAGAGTACCTCGGGTTTTCCCAGGAGGAAGTCGCCAAGTATCTGGGCATCGCCCGGACCGCGCTGTCGAACATCGAGAACGGCCAACGGAAGGTTGACGCGCTGGAGTTGAAGAAGCTCGCCAGCCTCTACAAGCGGCCCGTCACCCACTTCACCGGCGAAGACCCGGAGGACCAGGCGGTCGGCGAGGACGTCGCGCACCTGGCGCGAAAAGCGTCGGAACTGTCGGCGGAAGACCGAGCGGAACTCGGCCGGTTCGCGGATTTTCTGCGGGCCAAGAAACAAAGCAAGGGGGGCTGAGTCATGGCGGAACTTCGCACAGCCATCCTGAATGCCGCCCAGGCGGCGGATCGTCTGCACCTGGAGTACGACACGCGAGCCCGCGCCGACGCCGGCGAGGGCCGGATCGACGTGTTCGGCATGCTCGTGCAGAAGGACATCCCCACAATGTTCCAGAAGCTGGACAAGCTGCTGGGGGCCTTCCTCGACGAGGACGGGTCGAAGGGCGTCATCGTGACCACCCAGCGGCAACTGCCGGTGCAGCGATACACCGCGGCGCACGAACTTGGCCACGCGATGCTCGGCCACCAGCCGAGCGCCGACCTGGAGGACATCCTCGCGCGGTCGCCGTTCGTCGATCACGAGGACGGCCGGTATGACATGCAGGAGATCCAGGCCAACGTCTTCGCTTCGCACCTGCTGATCCCGCGCTGGCTGCTGGTCAAGCACATGCAGCGGCAGGGGTGGTCGGCATCGGAGCTGACCAACCCGGACATTGTCTACCAACTGTCGCTGCGGCTCGGTGCGAGTTACGCGGCCACTTGCCACGCCCTGACGCAGAACAAGGTGTGCGGCATCGGTATGTGCGACCAGCTGCTGGCGGTCAAACGCCGGGAGATCAAGGAACGTCTCGCGGCCCCCTACGAGCCGGCGGACTGGCGGCGGGACGTTTGGGTGATTACTGAGCGCGACGACGGCATCCTTCTGGAAGGCAGCAAGTCCGACCTCGTGGTGGTCAAGCTCCACGAGCACAGCGGCTCCGGCTACTTGTGGCGACTCGACGACCTGGAGCGGGCGGGTTTAGCGGTCGTGAAAGACAGCCGGGCGGCCGATCCCGACGAAGACCTGGTCGGCGGCGTGGTGTTCCGCACGGTGATCTCGGAAGCCATCAACGGTGCCCTCGGCCGGGTCTCGCTGCGCGAGGTGCGCCCGTGGCAGGCAACGGGCCAGCCGCTGCATTCCGTGAACCTGGAGGTTGACCTTTCGGGGCCGGAACAATCCGGACTGTACAAGGCCCAACGCCGGAAGGCTCTCCAGGGGGTGGCATGAGTTCGATCACCATCCGACACAACTTGCAGAGCAAGTTCGGTCCGTCGCGTGACCAAGGGGCGCGACCGACGTGCCTGGTGTTCGCCACGAGCGACGCGCACGCTGCGGCGAGGGGGCCGTGGGAGGACCTCTCGTGCGAGTACCTGTATTACCACGCCAAACGGCGTGAGAACGCGCCCCCATCGACAGGGGCAAGGCCGAGCTTCATCCGCCAGGCGTTGGAACACGACGGGCAGCCGGTCGAGGCCGACTGGAGATACCTAGTACATGACCGGCCGAATCCATCAACCACAGGTGAGCGATGTTGCCCAGCCTTCCAAATCTGCGACCGTCCCGGATTCTAGACCTTCAGCACCTGGCCGGTGAACGTCCAGCGGAAGGGCTTGGCCAACACCTCGTT
>JBBSEZ010000506.1:0-6781 GCA_038239195.1 Gemmatales bacterium | reverse complement strand
GGGGCGCCAGGACAAACAACCCATGGGTGCCCACGCCCCCCCCCGCCGGGGCGCCGCCCCCCCGGGGTTTTTTGGGGGGGGCCCGGCACAACCCACCCCCACGGGTGTTGTTGCTTGTGGTCCCCCGCGGCGCAGAGGAGACACCGATGGCAGAAGGCAACGGGCGTTCCTGGTCGGGCGACGTCAAAGAGCTCGGCGACAAGATCGTGGCGCTCGCCAAGCCGCAGGCGGCCGAGCTCAGCGACTACCTCGCCGAGGTCCACAGCATCAAGGGCGGCAAGGGCGGCGCGGCGCCGATCCCAGGGCCCGAATTGCCCCAGGTCGTGGACGAGGTGCCGACCGCGTTCAACGTGATCCTGGATGGGCTGGCCGACCCGACGAAGAAAATCACGGTCATCAAGGTGGTGCGCGAGATCACCAGCCTCGGCCTGAAAGAGGCCAAGGACCTCGTCGAAGGCGCCCCCAAGCCCGTGAAGGAAAATCTCACCAAGGACGACGCGGAGGCCCTCAAGAAGAAACTCGAGGAGAACGGAGCGAAGGTTTCGATCAAGCCCGCCGGATAGGGCCCGCAAACGCGAACGACTATTACGCACGACGCTGCCCGCTTCAGCAGCACCGCACCGAGGAAAGGATAGAGACCCATGGCAGAAGGAAATGGCCGCTCCTGGTCGCAGGACATCAAGGAGATCGGCGACAAGATCGTGGCCCTGACCGTCGGCAAGGCGGTCGAGCTTGGCGACTACATGGAACAGGTTCACGGCATCAAGCCCGCCGCGACCGCCGTGGCCGCCGCGCCCGCCGGCCCGGCCGCCGTCGCCGAGAAGCCAGCCGAGAAGACCGAGTTCACGGTCGTCCTCGAAGGCCTGGCCGACCCGGCGAAGAAGATCAACGTCATCAAGGTGGTGCGCGAGATCACCAGCCTCGGCCTCAAGGAGGCCAAGGACCTGGTTGAAGGCGCTCCCAAGCCCGTCAAGGAGAACATCGCCAAGGACGAGGCCGAGACGATCAAGAAGAAGCTGGAAGACGGCGGCGCCAAAGTTTCGCTCAAGTGAGCGGGCCAACATTTAGCCGGCGCGCGCTGCTCGCCGTGCCGAACCGCGACGAGCAGCACTCGCCGGCTAAATGAGTTAACCTCAAGCATCGAGAAGGCTTGCGCGACGAATTGGTCCAGGACAACGGAGGGCCCTGGATCAGGAAAATGCGTTGTGCAAGTTTTTCTACTGGCATTTTCCGTGCCTTTGTGGTGAAATAATTGAGCTTGCTCTCCGTAAACAGGAGAAGAGGCGCGGCGACGGTTCTGGAGCGGGCGCACGGATGACCTGGCACCGGAATCGGCAGGCAGTTCCGTTGTTCCTACGGTGGAATGCAGCGTGCCAATAGTCTGCCAAGTCCCTCGCCCTCAGGTGGATCAGGGCCAGGCTCCCCGCCTGGCTGTCTTCGCGCGCTCCCCAGATCGCTCGGGACCGTCTCCTCGACCGATCCCGCGACGTTCGCGGGGGCGTTGGAGCGCTGAGGAAGACAAGCCGCGAAATCGAACCGTCGGCGCCCCGCCCGAGCCCGCAGGAGGGCGAGTGAGGGGAGGCCGACCGCTTGTAAGCCTGCAATCGTTGAACGATCTCCACGAGCCGACACCACGGGCTTGCGCCCCTTCTTTGAAAGGATGAAGGATGAAGGATGAAAGGTGAACCGGGGCGATCGGTTTCATCTCCCGTCCTTCCACCTGCGTCGCTGTCAAAGAAGCGTGGTCGCGCCATGCCCCATCACCGCTACTTGGGAGGAGCAACTCCGATGCCCGTCCCCGCTACTCGCACGATCAGTCCGCCCGTGTCGCGGAACTTCGGTCGCTTCGGCGATACGGTTGACATCCCGCCGTTGACCGACATCCAGACGCGCTCCTACGAGCGCTTCTTGCAACTCGACACTCCGCTGGGAGAGCGCACGGCCTCGGGCCTCGAGGGCGTGCTGAAAGAGATCTTCCCCATCGAGAGCTACGACAAGACGCTCTCGCTCCAGTACGTGAAGTACGAGCTCGGCAAGCCACGCTACGGCCCCGACGAGTGCCGGCAACTGCGCCTCACCTACGGCCGGCCCTTCCGCGTCTGGCTGCGCCTCAACAAGGAGCAGCCCGTCGAGGAGGAGGTCTACCTCGGCGACATGCCGATCATGATCGGGGGCGGCGAGTTCATCATCAACGGCGCCGAGCGCGTCGTGGTGAGCCAGCTCCACCGCTCCCCCGGCGTCGATTTCGTCGAGGAGATCGAGGGCGACCGGCGCTTCCACAGCGCGCGCATCATCCCCGAGCGCGGCTCCTGGATCGAGATCAACGTCACCAAGAAGGACACCCTGGGCGTCCGCATCGACCAGTCCGGCAAGTTCTCCTCCATGACGCTCCTGCGCGCCATGGACCCGGCCTACTCGACCGACGCCGACATCCTGCGCGCCTTCTACCCGACCGAGGCCCTCGCCGTCTCGCCGGCCAACCGCGAGAAGCTCGTCGGGGCCCGCGCCGTCGGCGACGTCATCGACCCGGAGACGGGAGAGGTCTACCTCGAGAGCGGCGACGTGCTCACCGAGGAGAAGGTCGATCTGATCCTCAACAAGGTCCCCGAGGTGAACGTCCTCGGCAAAGTCCGCGACGAGCTGATCCTGACCTCGCTCAACGAGGACCCGACCAGCACTCACGAGGAAGCGCTGCTCAAGATCTACCAGCGCCTGCGGCCAGGCAACCCGCCGCAACTGGAAAAGGCCAAGCAGCTCTTCGACGAGAAGTTCAAGGACGCCAACCGCTACCGGCTCGGCAAGGTCGGGCGCTTCCGCATCAACCGGAAGTTCGACCAGTCGATTCCCGAGAGCGAGATGACGCTCAACGCCCTGGACTACCTCAACGCCATCCGCTACGTCATGCGCCTGCGCGGCAACGACCCGGCGGCGCGCATCGACGACATCGATCACCTCGGCAACCGAAGAGTGCGCACCATCGATGAGTTGGCGGCCGACGAGCTCCGCAAGGGCTTCATCAAGCTGCGGCGCACGGTGCAGGAGCGCATGTCGATCCGCGACCAGGTGGACATGACGCCGCGCAGCCTCATCAACCCGAAGAGCATCTCGGCGGCCATCGAGTACTTCTTCGGCCGCGGCGAGCTGAGCCAGGTGGTCGATCAGACCAACCCGCTGTCGCAGTTGACGCACGAGCGCCGGCTGTCGGCGCTGGGACCGGGCGGCTTGAACCGCAAGCGGGCCGGCTTCGACGTGCGCGACGTCCACATCTCGCACTATGGCCGCATCTGCCCCATCGAGACGCCCGAAGGCACGAACATCGGCCTGATCTCGCACCTGTCCATCTACGCCCGGGTGGACGAGTACGGCTTCCTGGTCACGCCTTACCGTGCCGTCCGCACGCGCAAGCTGACCAACGACGTGAAGTGGCTGCGGGCCGACGAGGAGGCGCAGGCGCACCTGGCGCCGGCCGACGCCCCGACGGACGGCGAAAAGGTGACCGCGGAGCGCATCACGGCCCGCATCACCGGCGACTTCCTGTCGGTGTCGAGCGATCAGGTGCAGTACATCGACATCAGCCCCAAGCAGATGGTGGGCGTGTCGGCGGGCCTGATCCCGTTCCTCGAGCACGACGACGCCAACCGCGCCCTCATGGGGTCGAACATGCAGCGCCAGGCGGTGCCGCTGCTCGTGACCGAGGCGCCGATCGTGGCGACCGGGCTGGAGAAGGACGTCGCTTACAACAGCGGGATGACCGTCCGCGCCGAGCGAGCCGGGACCGTGAACTACGTGGATGGCGCGCGGATTCGGGTCGATGAGCGCGAGTATCTGCTGCGCAAGTTCACCGGGCTCAACGAGCACACCTGCCTCAACCAGAAGCCGATCATCAAGCTCGGCGAGAAGGTGAAGGTGGGCCAGGTGCTGGCGGACGGCGCCGCCACGAAGCTGGGCGAGCTGGCCCTGGGGCGCAACGTGCTGGTCGCGTTCATGTCGTGGGACGGCTACAACTTCGAGGACGCGATCATCATCAGCGAGAAGCTGGTGGAGCAGGACACCTACACCTCGATCCACATCGAGGAGTTCGAGATCGAGATCCGCGAGACGAAGCTGGGCACGGAGGAGTTCACCCGCGACATCCCCAACGTCTCGCCGAAGGCCCTGGCCAACCTCGACGAGTTCGGCATCGTGCGCATCGGCACCTTCGTGCAGCCCGGCGACATCCTGGTGGGCAAGGTCAGCCCGAAGTCGAAGAGCGAGCTGACGCCCGAGGAGAAGTTGCTGCACGCGATCTTCGGCCGGGCCGGCGAGGACGTGAAGAACGACAGCCTCGACGTGCCCTCGGGCGTCGAGGGGATCGTGATCGACACGCAGCGCTTCAGCCGACGCGCCCGCATGTCGGAGGACGAGCGCAAGACGGCGATCAAGCAGGAGAAGGACCTCGAGACCGAATTGACCAAGAAGATCGCCGATCAGTTCCGCTCGATGATCGCCGAGCTGTCGGCCGCGCTGGACCGGCCGACGCTGAAGGACACGCTGAGCAACAAGACCCTGGGCCAGGGCGAGGACCGCGTGCTCCTGGAGCAGGCGACGACGTTCCGGATGGAGCACCTCGACGTGCGCTCGCCGGAGAAGCAGGCGAAGGCGGTGGACGCCTACGGCCGGCACAAGGAGCGGCTCGACTTCCTCTTCGACGAGAAGGAGCGCAAGCTCAACTCGCTGAAGCGGGGCGAGGAGCTCCCCAGCGGCGTGCAACAGATGGTGAAGGTGTACGTCGCGACCAAGCGGCAGATCTCCGTCGGCGACAAGATGGCCGGGCGGCACGGCAACAAGGGCGTGATCTCCAAGATCCTGCCCGTCGAGGACATGCCGTACATGGCGGACGGCACTCCGGTGGACATCCTGCTCAACCCGCTGGGCGTGCCGAGTCGCATGAACGTGGGCCAGATTTTGGAGACGCACCTGGGCTGGGCGGCGGCGAAGCTGAACTTCAAGGCCATCACGCCTGTCTTCGATGGGGCGTCGGAGGAGGAAATCCGCAAGTGCCTGAAGGAGGCGGGCCTGTCGGAGACGGGCAAGAGCTACCTGTACGACGGCCGCACGGGCGACCGCTTCGAGCAGTCGGTGACGGTCGGCTACATCTACATGCTGAAGCTGCACCACCTCGTCGATGACAAGGTGCATGCGCGGGCCACGGGCCCGTACTCGCTGATCACGCAGCAGCCTTTGGGCGGCAAGGCGCGCTTCGGCGGGCAGCGCTTCGGCGAAATGGAAGTGTGGGCGCTGGAGGCCTACGGTGCCGCCTACATCTTGCAGGAACTGCTGACGGTGAAGTCCGACGACGTCGAGGGCCGCACCAAGATCTACGAATCGATGGTGAAGGGCGAGAACACGCTGGAGGCGGGAACGCCGGCCAGCTTCGACGTGCTGACCAACGAGATCCGCGGCCTGGCGTTGAACATGCAGCTGGAGAAGAAGAGGAGTTAGCCACAGATGAACACAGATGAACACAGATAAGACACAAGACAGAAGCCAAAAGTAGGAAGAGCCACCTCAGCCTGCTTTCTTTTATCTGTGTTTATCTGTGTTCATCTGTGGCTATTATTCTTGGGAGGGCGGGACGATGAGCAACGGCGACATTAACTACGACCGGATCAACGACTACGGTGCCGTGCGGATCAGCCTGGCGAGCCCGCACGACATCCGCTCGTGGTCGTTCGGCGAGGTCAAGAAGCCCGAGACGATCAATTACCGCACCTACCGCCCGGAGAAGGACGGCCTCTTCTGCGAGCGCATCTTCGGGCCCGAAAAGGACTGGGAGTGCGCCTGCGGCAAGTATCGCGGGATGAAGTACAAGGGCATGGTCTGCGACCGCTGCGGCGTCAAGGTGACGCACAGCCGCGTGCGCCGCAAGCGCATGGGCCACATCGAACTGGCCGCCCCCGTCGTCCACATCTGGTTCTTCAAGGCGATGCCCTCCCGGCTGGGCACGCTTTTGGACATGAAGACGACCAGCCTGGAGAAGATCATCTACTTCCAGGACTACGTCGTCGTCGAGCCAGGCGATACGCCCCTCAAGAAGCACCAGTTGCTGACGGAGGAGCAGTTCCGCGATGCTCGCGTGCAGTACGGCGACGGCTTCACGGCCGAGATGGGCGCCGAGGCCCTCAAGAAGTTGCTCGAGAAGCTCGATCTCGTGGAGCTGTCCAAGGAATTGCGCACCCGGCTCGAGGACGAGAGCAAGAAGGACAAGCCGTCCAAGCAGAAGTTGCGCGACCTCGTCAAGCGGCTCAAGGTCGTCGAGGCGCTGCGCGACAGCGGTCTGGGCGGGCCCCAGAACAAGGCCGAGTGGATGGTCCTGGAGTGCATCCCGGTCATCCCGCCCGACCTGCGCCCCCTCGTCTTGCTCGACAGCGGCAACTTCGCGACGAGCGACTTGAACGACCTGTATCGGCGCATCATCAACCGCAACAACCGGCTCAAGAAGCTGGTGGACCTCAACGCGCCCGAGGTCATCATCCGCAACGAGAAGCGGATGTTGCAGCAGTCGGTCGATGCGCTGTTCGACAACAACCGCTGCAAGCGGCCCGTGCTCGGCAGCAGCAATCGGCCACTCAAGTCGCTGACCGACATGATCAAGGGCAAGCAGGGCCGCTTCCGCGAAAACCTGCTCGGCAAGCGCGTCGATTACTCGGCGCGCTCGGTCATCGTCGTCGGCCCCGAGCTGCGCCTCCATCAGTGCGGCTTGCCCAAGAAGATCGCCCTCGAACTCTTCCAGCCGTTCATC
>JBBSEZ010000505.1:0-6812 GCA_038239195.1 Gemmatales bacterium | reverse complement strand
GGGTGCCGCGCCCCCCCGGGGGGCTCCCGCCCCACCGCTCGCCAGGCCCGTGTTTCACAAGCGCTGAGGGGCGGCCCAATGCCCGTTCATGACTGGGCTCGCGTCGATGAAAGCATCGTCCGCGCGTTTCACCACCGCTGGATCTCGGCCATCGGGGACGCGCTCAACGGGGGCGTGCTCCCTCCCGACCACCCGACCACTATGCCCTGCCCGAGCAGCAAGCCATCGACTTCGGGCTGGACGTGAAGAAAAGCTCGATCGCCGTCCGCCACGTCAGCGGGGACCGCATCGTCGCGATGATCGAGGTCGTCTCGCCCGGCAACAAGGGCAGCCGGCACGCCTTTCGGGCGTTCGTCGAGAAGGGATGCGACCTGCTGGAGGCGCGCGTTCACCTCCTCCTCCTCGATCTCTTTCCGCCAGGACGGCGAGACCCCAACGGCGTCCACGCCGCCATCTGGCAAGAGGTGCAGGATGAGCCTTTTGTGCTCCCCGCCGACAAACCGCTGACGCTCGTGGCCTACGAGTGTGGGCTGACGACGCGGGCGTACATCGAACCCGTGGCAGTCGGCGACTCGCTCCCGGAGATGCCCCTGTTCCTCGCCCCGAACTGGTTCGTGTCGGTGGCGGTGGAGGCGACGTATCAGACCGCGTTCGCCGTCCTGCCCCGCCGCTGGCGCGTCGTGTTGGAGGCCGCAGGCTGAGCAGCTGGAAAAGAAGAAAACGCAGGCACCTTGACAGCAACCGCCGGTCCATGCTACGGGGGGGGCCCCGGTATGCGGCCGGGGCTCCGATCCCGTCGGGAGCCATCATGCCTTCTTCTCCCTTTCTTCCTGCTTTCGCCCTCTCCGTCCTTCGCGCGCATGCTGGATGGTTCGTGCTGGTGGGGGCCGTGCTTCTGGCCATCTTCAGCGCCCGCGACCATGCCGGTTCGTGGAACGACGGCAGCCGGCTGGCGACGGTAGAGTGTCTGGTCGATTACCACACTCTGGCCATCGACCGCTCCATTTTCGTGCAGGTGCCGCGTCCGGAGATGGGCGAAGGGCCGGCGCCCTACCCCGCCGACTTGCCCCTCCTGCGCAAGTACGGCACCTGCGACAAGCTCTGGATCGGGGGCCACTACTATTCGGACAAGCCGCCGGTGCCTGCCTTGCTCCTGGCCGGCGCCTATCAGGTCTGGCAGTGGTGTACCGGCCTGACGGCCCGCGACCGCCCAGACCTGTTTTGTTACGTGCTGACGCTCGCCTCTTCCGGGCTTGCCTACGTCGTCGCGGTCGCGGCGGTCTACCTCCTGGGCGGGGCCTTGCGCCTGCCCCAGGGGCCCCGCCTGCTGCTGACCGGCAGCTTCGCCCTGGCCACGGTCGCCCTCACCTACGCGCGCTACGGCAACAACCACGTCTTGCTCCTGGGCGTGGCGAGCGCCTTCTTCCTTTGCGCGGCCCGGGTGGCGGCGCGCGAACAGGAGGAGGCCGGGCGGCGCTCGGTCCGGTGGTTGGTCCTCGGCATGGGGGCGCTGGCCGGGCTCGGCTACACCATCGACCTGGGCTGCGGGCCCGTTCTGTTCGCGTGTGCCCTGGCGCTGGTCGCCTACCGCTGCCGGCGCCGGGGGGCGGTGGCGCTGTTCGTCCTGGCGGCCTTGCCCTGGCTGGCGACGCACCACTATTTCAACTACGTCGTCGGCGGGACGTTCAAGCCGGCGAACGCCGTGCCCGAATACCTCGGCTGGCCGGGCAGCCCGTTCAACTCCGAGAACATGACGGGCAACTGGAAGCACGGCGTCGGCAGTTTCCTGGTGTACGCCGCCGCCCTGCTGTTCGGCAAGCGCGGCTTCATCGGGCACAACCTCCCGCTGTTCCTGGCGCTGCCGGCCGTCGTGGCGCTGTTGCGGCGGCGCACGGCCGAGCTGCCCGAAGTGCTTTTGGGCGGGTGCTGGGCAGGCGGGACCTGGCTGGCCTACGCCCTGAGCTCCAACAACTCCTCGGGCGCCTGCTGCTCGATCCGCTGGTTCGTGCCGCTCCTGGCGCCGGGCTACTACGTCCTGGCGATCTACCTGCGCGACTACCCGGCTTACCGGCGGGACTTCCTGGTGCTGAGCGGCTGGGGCCTGGCCCTGGGCGGTTTGATGTGGGTCGGCGGGCCGTGGAGGCTCAACCTGGTTCCTCTCTTCTGGCCCATCCAGGCGGCGGCGCTGCTCTCCTGGGGCTACTGTGGCTATCTGCGGCGCCGGCAAGTAGCCCTCCAACTCGCCCTGTCGGGCGCGCACCACGCGGAGAGCGCAGCGCCGGGGCGGAAGGCCGCGTGAGCGGCCCGGGATGGTGACCAAGAGGGCCTCGCCTCACGGCGCCGAGCGCACGGCGACGCCGAAGGTGCCGCCGCCGTACGTGGCCTCCCGCGTCGCGAGGCGGAAGACGCGCACCTTGCGCGTGACGGGCTCATAGTCGAGGTAGCCGGTGAAGCTGGCCACGACCACCTTGCCGTCGTCCTTGTGGTAGAAGTTGTGCCGCATCCGCAACTTCCCGTCGAGCCGCGCCCGCACCACGCCGTCGGCAACCGACAACACCGTCGCCTCGAGGGCCTGCTCCTCGATCCGGTTCTTGCCGACCTCGTTGTTCTCGGTGACCGGGTAGAAGTGCGTCAGCAGCCGGGCGGCGAGCTTGGCATTGGGCCTCCAGGTCAGGCCCGGCCGGGGCAGGGCCGCAGGCAGCAAACGGGCGACCTCCCGGGCGTCGTAGGCGATCCAGTTCTCCGACACGCCGCCCCACGAGCCGCCGCCCTTGAGCGGCCGGGCGGTGAGGTGCAGAACCAGTCCTCCCGCAGGAGCGGGCGGGGCGACCGACTGCGCGCACGGGGCGACTACGGGCTTGCCGGCTGGCACCTTCAGGCGACCGATGGTCTGATCGAGGAGGCGCAGCAGTTTCTCGGTGCGGGCCGCCTCGGCGACGTGCAGCGAGCCCAGGACCTTCCCGTTGGGGGCCAGCACGTAGACGTGGACCGTCCCGGTCGATAGCTTCGCCGCCAGCGCCTCGCGGTAGATGCGCTGGTATTCGGCCCGCTCCTCGGGCGGGGCGGGGCCGTCGCCACGGTAGTCCTCGTTGACCGCGTAGACCGGCACGAAATGGGCGTTGAGGCGCTCGATCACTTTCGAGTTAGAGAACGGACCCGTTCTCATGGCAGCGGCGCCGCCTCAGCAGCGGCCGATGTTGATGCGGCCGTCCATCGTGAAGAGGAACACCGGCCGGCGGTGCTTCTCGGCCAACTTGCGGGCGGTGCGGACGTCCTTGGCCCAGCCGATCTCGTCGAAGCGACGCTCCTCGGCGGTCGGCTGCCACGCCTTCACCTGCTGATCGACCCAGGCGACGGTCCGGTCGTTCGGCAAGCGCTCCACGGGCGCCGCGGCGATCGCGGCGAGGCCGAGCGCGGCGCAGGCGAGCCCCACTGATCGTTTCCACACGGTTGCAACTCCTCCCGTTGAAGTGGCCGCGCGAGCGCGGCCGGGCTGCGGATGACGGTGTCAGCATGGGGCCGCGCGGCGGCGGCGTCAAGGACAACGCAGGGGCCGAGCGCGCGACCGGCCTGCGCACAGCTCGTCGGCGAGCTTGGTCAGATACGCCCGCCCGCGGGGCCCGTTCTCGAGCAGCCCCAGGAGTCGCCCCGGCAGCCCTCCCTCGCCGAGAAACGCGCCGGCGAGCGCCCCTGTCATGGCCGCGAGCGTGTCCGTGTCCCCACCCAGGAAGATGACGTTGGCGATCGCGTCGAAATACGAGCCCGGCGTCAGCGCGAAGCTGGCGAGCGCCGTCGGCACCGACTCCAGCGCCTCGATCCCGTTGCCCAGGCCGGCGAAGCCCTCCGGCGCGCGGACGGCACGGGCTTGTTCCAGTTTGGCCCGGAAGGCGGGCGACTCGCAAGCACCGAGCAGGGCCTCCCAGAAGGCGTCCCACTCGAAAGGCCCCGGCCGGAGGCACAGGGCCACTCCCAGCGCCAGCAGCCGGGCGCCTTCGATGCCGAGCGGGTGCACGTGGGTGGGCAGGGCGGAGTGGCGCGCTTGCTCCAGCAAGGGCGCAAGGTCGTGGTGGAAGAACAGCCCGATGGGCGCCACGCGCATGGCGGCGCCGTTGCCGTAAGAGCCGCCGGGGAAGTAGCTCTCGGCGACGGCGCGGTGGTCCCGGCCTTCTTCCATCGCCTCGAGCACGGCGCGGGCGCCCCGGCCGTAGCCGCGCGAGGGCACGTAGTTGGCGGCGAAGGCGGCGCAGAGCCGCTCCTCGCGCACTTCCCCGTCGGCGAGCAGCGCCTCGGCCACGCCGATCATCATCTGCGTGTCGTCGGTGTACCACAGTTCGTCCCGGGCGTAGTCGAACAGGTCGGCGGTGGTGGGGAAGCGGGCGCGCAGGGCGCCCGCCGTCTGCGCCTCGAAACGGCCGCCGAGCGCATCGCCCAGCGCCAGTCCGAGCAAACAGCCCCGGAAGCGGTCTTGCAGCGTTCCCGGATCGAGGCCCATCGGCGCTCACTCCTTGTCGATCGGCTCTGCCCGCCGGATAGCGCGGCCTGTACGTCCCGGTTCAGGTTGGTTTACGGTATCCAGGCGGCGAGGCGCGGCCAAGGACAAAAAGGCCCGAGTGCGCACAGCGCTCCTTCGCGCTGGGCAGAAATTGCATTGCCCGCCCCACCTCGGCGAGCTCTAATGACACGCACTCGCCCCGAGCTCCTTCCTCCACGCAAAGGTCCTCCCGAACGATGAAACGCCTGGCCCTCCTCTCGCTCTGCCTGATCGCCGCCGCTCAGCCCGCCGAGGACGGCGACAAGAAATATCCGCTGGGCCCGCAGTTGCGCGTCCTGGCCCAGGACGTCAAGAGCCCGACCTACCGCAAGCTCGTTACCCAGAAGATGCTCGCGACCGACCTCGCCGCGGAGTGGCAGCGCGTCGCCACCGAGGACAACCCCGAGAGCTTTCTCGCGGCCCACGGCGGCAAGGCCAAGGTGTTCGCCGACGCCGAGCTCAAGCGCGCCTACGAGCGCCGCGTGCAGGTCCGCAACGACTTCCTCGACCTCATGCGCGCCGGCTTTCAGCGCTACAAACAGCCCGCCCCCTTCGACCGCGGGGCCAAGGCGGAACCGCCCGGCACGCTCGTCAAGAAGGCGGGCACGCGCCAGCCCCTCTCCGTGGTGATGCCCGCGCCGGGCGCGGAGCGCCAGTGGCCGCGATTCCGCGGGCCGAGCGGTCAGGGGACCACGCGGCAGAAATTACCCGTCCGTTGGGGCAAGGACGGCACCAACGTCGTCTGGAGGGTGCCGGTCCCCGAGGAGGGCAACTCGTCGCCGGTGATCTGGGGCGAGCGCATCTTTCTGACGGGCGCCTCGGCGGGCGGCAAGAAGCGCTTCGTCTACTGCTTCGACCGGGCCAACGGCAAGCTGCTCTGGTCGCGTCAGGCCCCCGCGCAGAGGCCCGAGCCGGGGGTGCGCCCCAAGAACGGCCACGCCTCGGCCACGCCCGTCACCGACGGCGAGCGGGTGGTCGTCTTCCTCGGTTCGTGCGGCCTGCTCTGCTACGATTTCGAGGGCAAATTGCTCTGGAAGTACGACGAACTGCGCTTCGACACGACGCACGGCACCGGGTCGAGCCCCGTCCTCTACAAGGACAAGGTCCTGCTCGTTCACGACCAGAACCGCGCCGACTCGTTCCTCGTCGCCCTGGACAAGAAGAGCGGCAAGCTCCTTTACAAGAAGCCGCGCCCGCACGCCATGACGTGGTCCACGCCCATCGTCGTCCGCTGCGGGGGCAAGGACGAGTTGGTGTTCGCCGGCGCCAGCACGGTCAAGGGCTACGACCCCGACACGGGCAAGGAGCTCTGGTCGCTGGCGGGGACGACTGTGGAAGTGATCCCGACAGTGGTGGTCGGCAAGGGCCTGCTCTACTCGGCCTCGGGCCGCAACGGGCCGGTGCTGGCGTTTCGTCCGGGCGGTTCCGGGGACGTGACCGGCAGCCATCTGGCCTGGCGCACGGTGCGCGTCGGCCCCCAGGTGCCCTCGCCTCTCTACCTCGATGGCCGGCTCTACGCGGTCAACGACTTCGGCATCATCACCTGCCTCGATGCGGAAGACGGCAAGTTGATCTGGCAGCATCGCCTGCAAAGCGCGTTCTCGGCCTCGCCCATCGAGGCGGGCGGGCTGCTCTACTTGTGCGGCGAGAACGGCGTGACCTACGTGCTGCGCGCCGGCGACAAGTTCGAGGTTGTGGCGCGCAACGACCTCGGGTCGCCCATCCTGGCGTCGCCGGCGGCGGTCGAGAATCGGCTCTACGTGCGCACGGAGAAGGAGCTTGTCTGTATCGGGGCCCCTCGAAAGTGAAGGTCTCCCGTGGGCAACAGCGCGTTCTTGCTGTCGGCGGACGGGGCGCGGTTCACGCCGCCCCGATCTCCTCGCGGAGCTTGCCCAACGCCTCCACCTCGATCTGGCGGACGCGCTCGCGGGTCAGGCCAAGGCGCTCGCCGATCTCCTTGAGCGTTTTGGGCCTCTCGTCGTCGAGGCCGAAGCGCATGCGCAGCACGGTCGCCTCGCGCTTGTCCATCTTCTCCAGCAGGCCCAGCACGTGGTGCAGGTCGTCGGCCTCGACCATTTCCGTGTCGGGCGTTCGGGCGTTCCCGTCGGTCAGCAACTCGTCGAGCGACCAGCCGGGCTCGGCCTGATCGCTCTGCGGGGCGGCGTTGTAGACGCGGATGGCCTTCTTGATGATGGCCAGCTTCTTCTTGGGCAGGTCGAGGCTGCGGGCGATCTCCTCCTGAGTCGGCGGGCGGCCCATTTCCTCCTGGAGCTTGGCGCTG
>JBBSEZ010000504.1:0-6833 GCA_038239195.1 Gemmatales bacterium | reverse complement strand
GGAGCCGGAGCGCACCGCCCTGATCCAGGTGGGCGTGTACGAGCTATTGCTGGCAGGCGAGGTCGGCGAAGGCGGCCAGGTCGGCAGCGTGCTGCTGAACCTGACGGGACAGGGCAGCAAGGACGGCCTGCACCTCGGCGTGCCGGGCGTGGGCAAGGGCCACGACGTCGGACCGCTCGTCGTCAACCTCTCGGAGGACGACGCGGCGGAGACGTTGCGAGAGATCGCGGAGGGGAAGTTGGAGTTGTGCGTCTTGCCGTGGGTGCCGCTGCTCCAAGGGGGCGGCGAGCCGGGGCTGATCGAGGAGTGGAAGCGCATCGCTGAGACGGGGCCCGACGTGGAGCTCCGGGTGCGCTGGCGCGACTGGGCGCTGGTGTTGGCGGAGCTGAGCAAGCAGTTCGTCAACTGGCAGCGCGGTTTGGAGGGTTGGATGGTGAAAGAGTCCCAGGTGATCAATGGGTGGAAGCGCGAAGGGCGGATGGAAGGCGCGCTGGAAACTGCGCGCGAAGCCCTGCTCACGGTGGTGGGACGCCGTCTGGCGAGCCCGGTGCCGGAAGAGGTTCGGCTGGCAGTCGAAGGTACGAACGACCTTAACGTGCTGCGGCGCTGGCTCGAGGAGGCGTCAGACGCAAAAACCCTGGAGGAGTTCCGCACCGCCATGCGCCGAACCTCGTAACCGCCTCGGTGGACAACGCGAACCGAAGGGCTGAACGATGAAAGAGTCTCAGGTCATCAACGGGTGGATGCGGGAGGGAGAACGCAAGGGCGAGCTTCGCCAGGCGCGCGAAATCTTGCTCCGAGGTTTACGGGGCAAGATGAGCGATCCTGTCCCCGAAGATGTCCGCGTAGTCATTGAGGGGACCTACGACCTCGACGCTCTGAATTGCTGGTTCGACGTCGTAATGCAGACAAACTCACTGGAGCAGTTCCGCGCCGCCATCCACCCGCCCCCCTGACGCTCTCAACCCCAACCTGGCGGCCTCCCCGCCTGCCCTCTACAACAACCCTCCTGCTCCGGCCCGGAAGCGCCTCGCCCCCACCGAAGAAAAGGACGTCCCACATGGCCGAGATCCGCGCCTTCCGCGCCTTCCGCTACGACCTGGGCCGCGTCGGCGCCCTCCGCGACGTCGTCGCCCCGCCCTACGACGTCATCGACCCGGCGCTCCAGCAGCAGCTCTACGACCGCAGCCCCTACAACGTCATCCGCCTCATCCTCAACAAGGAAGGGCCCGGCGACAGCGAGGGCGACAACCGCTACACGCGCGCCGCCGCCGCCCTGCGCGACTGGCGGCGCGACGACGTCCTGCTCCAGGACTCTGCCCGCAGCCTGTACGTCTGCCACCAGGACTTCGAGGTCGAGGGCCTGCGCTACACCCGCCGCGGCTTCCTCGCCCGCGTCCGCCTCGAGCCGTTCGGCACCGGCCGCATCTACCCGCACGAGGAGACCCTTGCCGGCCCCAAGGCCGACCGGCTCAAGCTCTTTCACGCCACCGGCATGAACCTCAGCCCGGTCTTCGGGCTCTACCCCGACCTCGGCGAGGTGATGAACAAGCTCGACGCCGCCGTCGGCCGTGCCCTGCCGCTCGAGGCGACCGACCACCTCGGCGTCGTCAGCAAGCTCTGGCCCGTCCACGACGCCCGCGTCGTCAGCGAGGTCACCGGCCTGCTCACCCCCCGGCCCGTGTTCATCGCCGACGGCCATCACCGCTACGAGACCGGGTTGCGCTACCTCGAAGAACAGCGCGCTGCTGGCGAAGTCGCCGACGAGGGCCCCGCCAACTTCATCCTGATGATGCTCGTCAGCATGAGCGACCCCGGGCTTCTCATCCTCCCGACCCACCGCCTTATCTCGGGCCTGCCCGGCCTGACCGCCGAGCGCCTCGCCGAGCTGCTTCGACCGCACTTCGCCGTCGAGACCGTCGGCCGCGGCGAGCAAGGGGCGCGCGACGCCTGGGAGCTCCTCGAGGCCGACGGCTCGCAGGACATGCTCGGCTTCGGCACCGTCGCCGACGGCACCTGGCAAACGGCGCGGCTGCGCTCGACGGAAGCAATGGACAAATTGGCCCCCGAGCATAGCCCTGCCTGGCGCGGCCTGGCAGTCGCCGTGCTCCACGTCCTCGTCCTCGACCACCTGCTCGCTCCCCAGGTGGGCGGCAGGCCGGAGTGCAAGTACGTCCACCTTCTCCGCGAGGTCAACGAGGCTGCGGCGGGCCGGCAGTGCGACCTGGCCGCCCTGGTGCCGCCGGCAAGCATGGGGCACGTCGAGAAGATCGCCGGCAACCTGGAGAAGATGCCGCCCAAATCGACCTATTTCTATCCGAAACTGTTGAGCGGGCTGGTGTTCAACCCGCTCAAGGGCAGTTGAGCCGCGAGGCCTTTCGGCGGGAGGGGGAGAAGAATTTGAACAGAAGGTAACGAAGGCAACGAAGAAAGAAAAGAAGGAACAGCACGTGGCCGCTTACGCGGGGCCCTCGGAGCGAGTAGGCGCCGCACTCTGCTCGAGAAGGTCGTGGCCACGTGGATGGGGAGGCGCGTACTGCATTCCTTTCTTCGTTGCCTTCGTTACCTTCGGTTCAAATTCTTCTCGCCCCTCTCGCGAGCGACAAACCCGGCACATTCCTCCTCCTCGGCGCCGTTGATGAACTATAGTTGCACAACGTCGTTCGCCCGGGCCAAGGTCACAGAGTGAGGTTGTTACCATGGGTGAGAATCAGTTGCCGGTGTTGCTGGGCATTACGGGCCTTCTGGTGGCCGTCGCCATCTACTTCCTGTGGGTGCGCCGCCTGCCCAAGAAGGACTAGAATGAGTGGTGGACAGGCAGGGCGCGGCCCCCACGAGAGTGGGGCAAGGCCGCCTTCCGTCCCCTGCCGCCGTCCCCTCGGGCCTGGCCCCACTCATGGACTGCATCTACCTCGACAACAATGCCACCACCCCCCTGCTCCCCGCTGTCTGGGAGGGGATGCGTCCGTATCTGTGCGACGTCTACGGCAACCCCGCCAGTTCGCACCGCGCCGGCCGGCGCGCCCGCCAGGCCCTCGAAGATGCGCGCGAAAACCTCGCCGCCATCCTCGGCGCCCACCCCGACGAGGTGATCTTCACCAGCGGCGCCACCGAGGCCAACAACCTCGCGCTGTTCGGCCTGTTTGTGTCCCCCGGCCACGTCGTCGCCAGCCCCCTCGAACACCCCTCCGTTGCCGAACCGCTCCGCCAGCTCGCCGGGGAAATTAGCTGGCTGCCCGTCTCGGCCGACGGGGCCGTCCCCGTCTCCGTCTTGCCGGGGCTTCTGCGCCCCGACACGCGCCTGGTGACGGCGATGCTCGCCAACCACGAGACCGGCGCCGTGCAGCCGGTACGCGCCCTTGTCGAGGCCGTCGGCGCGCGGGCGCCGTTCCACTGCGACGCCGTCCAGGCGGTCGGGAAACTGCCGGTCCACTTCCACGAGCTCGGCGTCACCACGCTCGCGCTCAGCGCCCACAAGTTTCACGGCCCCAAGGGCATCGGCGCCCTTCTCGTCCGGCGCGGCGCCAAACTGCGCCCGCGCACCTACGGCGGACACCAGCAGCGCGGACTGCGACCGGGCACCGAAAACGTCGCCCTCGCCGTCGGCATGGCCCTCGCCCTCACCCTCGCCGCGCGCGACGCCGAGGAGCGCCGCGCCCGCGTGCGTTTGTTGCGTCACTCCTTGCTCGAGTACCTGCGCGCGAACGCCGCCCCCATCGTGCTCAACGGTCCCGAGGAAGGCGGAGTGCCGCACACGCTCAACCTCTCCTTCCCGGGCCTCCGGGCCGATGCCTTCTTGATGGCGCTCGACCTGGCGGGCGTGGCCTGCTCCACCGGCTCCGCCTGCTCCAGCGGGTCGCTGCTCCCCTCCCCCGTGCTCCAGGCGATGGGGACACACGACGAGGTGCTGCGCTCGGCCATGCGCTTCAGCCTCAGCGCGCTGCTGACGCCGGAGGAAGTGGCCGAGGCGGCGCGGCGCATCGCCCACGCGGCAGAGCGGTTGCGACGACAGGCCAGCGCCGGTTAGCCTCCGGAGAACGCATGCTCCGAGGACATAAAGCCCCAGGCTTGCTCCGCGAACTCACAACCTGTACGTTCGTTCAAATCGCCGCGCCCGGAAGACTGCACCTATCTTCTTCTCTCTCAAGGAGTTGCGTCTCGTCGATTGTCCTTGTGGCGCGAGGCGATTTGCAGTAAAATGATAGCTGTCAACAAGGTTACGGTCGCGGGGCGACCTGGACGGGCGGGAACATGCAGACGCTGGCTCGCTGGGTGACGTTACCGGAGAATCGCGCGGCCCGCTGTGCCGTGGAGCGCGTGGCCGACTGCGTCTGCGGGCGAGGCCCGCGCCGGCAGCTCAACCCCCTTTTCCTACATGGTCCGCCGGGCTCGGGCAAGTCTCACCTGGTCGCCGCCCTCCTCGCGGAGGTATCGGGCCGCGAACCGGGCCTGCAACTCGCGGTTTTGCAAGCAGGCGATCTCGTGGAGTTGGTGCGCGCCCCGGAAGAACACCCCGACCTGCTCGCCGCCCGCGAGGCGGACGTACTGGCCGTCGAGGACCTCCAACACCTGACGGGCGAAGCGGGGAAGCCTGCTGTCGAAGCGCTGGTGCGACTGGTCGATCGCTGCCTGTCCGGACAGCGCCAGTTCGTCTGCACCGCCTTGACGGGGCCCGCGCAGCTCGACAGGCTCCCGGCCCGCGTGACGAGCCGGCTTGCCCAGGGGGTCGTCACCGGCCTGGCGCCCCTGGGCCCCGGTAGCCGGCTGGCTTTTTTCCGCGAGCGCAACCGCCTGCGCCCCTTGCCCGTGAGCGAAGACGTGCTCGCCTGGCTGGCCGCACGCATGTCCGGCAGCGGGCGCCAACTCGCGGGGGCCTGGGCTCGTTTGGAAGGGCTGGTGAAGGCAAACGGACGCGGACCGACGTTGGAGGAAGTGGCCGAACTGTTCCGCGAGGACGCCGAGGCGCGCCGGCCAACGGTCGAGCGCATCGCGCAGCGAGTGGGCAGTTACTTCCGGGTCGAGGCGAAGCACCTGCGCTCGCGGGACCGCTCTCGGGGCGCCCTGGTGCCGCGCCAGGTCGGCATGTACCTGACCCGCCAGTTGACCGAGCTGTCGCTCCAACAAATCGGCGCCTATTTCGGCGGGCGCGACCACTCGACCGTGCTGCACGCCTGCCGCAAGGTCGAACAGGCCCTTCATCACGACGTTGCGCTGCATGGGGCCGTGCTGGCGTTGCACGCGGACCTGGCATGACGCACGCACGAGAGGCCGGTGACAGGTCCGTGGAAAACCCGTTGCGCATTCGGCGCCAACCTGTCGCCAGGCGCCCACTGTTCTGGCTCGTTGAAAGGACGTCGCCACGAGGCACCTTTAGCGCGACAGGGCGCGACAACCCATCGCCAAATGGTCAACGCGGTTTCCACGTGAGGAGGCCAGCCCTAACTTTTGTGGGACTAAAGAGAACGGGCGAGTAGCGGGCCCTTGTGAACGGAAAGTTGCCAGACCTTACTACCGCTACTGAGTAAAGAGATGAGAATGTATTGCCTTTAAGAGAAGAAGGCCGGGAGAGTTGAAAAGACCTGGACACAAGGAGGAAGTCGATGAGAGCGCTTTGTCGTCGTGAGGGGCTGCTGGCGGCGTGTCAGTTGGCGAGCACGGCCATCCCGGCCCGCGAGGTGAAGCCCATTCTGAAGAACCTGAAAGCCGTCGCCGTCGAGGGCCGTTGCACCCTCATTGCCACCGACATGGAAGTGGGCATCCGTCTCGACGTGCAAGGCCTGACGATCCAGGAGCCGGGCGAAGCCATCCTCCCGGCGGCGAAGTTGATCGCCATCTTGCGCGAGGCGCGCGACGAGGAGCTCTACGTGGAGGCCGACCCGAGCGCCTGCGTGGTGCGCGGCACGACCTCTCAACTCGAGTTCGAGATGCCGAGCGAGGACCCGGCCCAGTTTCCCGACTTTCCGGTTTTCGCCGAGGACCGCTATCACGAGATCGCAGCGGGGAGCCTGCGCGAGATGATCCGCCGGACGGTGTTCGCCACGGCCGACGACAACCAGCGCTACTCGATGAGCGGGGTGCTGTGGGAGCTGGACGGCGACAAGGCCAGGCTGGTGGCGACGGACGGGCGGCGCCTGGCGCTGGCGCAGGGGCTGGCGACCAGCACAGGGGGGCACACGACGAAGGGGCAGACGCCAGTGGTGCCGACGAAGGCGATGATCTTGCTGGAGCGCAACCTGGCGGACGACGCGGAGGAGACGGTGAAGGTGTGCATTCGGCCCAACGAGGTGCTGTTTCGCACGGGTCGGAGCGTGATCTATAGCCGGCTGGTGGAGGGGCGCTACCCCGATTACAAGCAGGTCTTGCCGAAGAAGGCGAACGTGAGGGTGCCGTTGCAGGCGGCGGCGTTCCAGACGGCGGTGCGGCAGTCGGCCATCATGACCGACACCGACAGCAAGCGCGTGACGTTCAAGTTTGCCAAGGGGAAGTTGACGCTCCAGTCGCAGGGCGCCACGGCGGGGCGCTCGCGGGTGGAGGTGCCGGTGGAGTACGACGCCAAGGCGATCGACGTCAACTTCAACCCGGACTACCTGGTGGACATGCTCAAGGTGCTCCCGCCGGACGTCGATTTGAGCCTGGACCTGATCGACAGCGGCAACCCGGCGCTGTTCCGCTGTGGGGAGAATTACTCGTATCTGGTGATGCCGTTGACGTGAGAGGGGCAGTTCCCTCACCCCCCAACCCCCCCCCCCAATGAGGGCGGGGGGGGGGCAGCAAGGGTAGCGCCCCCGTTTATCACCACCCGCCACACTCACTCAACCCCACACCCGACTGGG
>JBBSEZ010000503.1:0-6859 GCA_038239195.1 Gemmatales bacterium | reverse complement strand
TCGGGGTCTTTGACCATGGTTTTCGTGTTTTGAGGTCGCTACGGGGTTTTGCGAGGGTTCGCAGATGCGTGCGTTCCCAACGATTCTGCGAAGCGTCGCTAACCTCCCACTGATCCTTCACCGCGGGGCCCCACCCATGTCCGTGCTGATTCCCGAAAACGACCTGCCCCAGGAACTGACCGCCGAACAGGCCGTCGAGGCCGCCTACGCCTGCGAGCTCGCCGAGGTGGCCTCCAAGCTCCAGCGCGGCCTGCCCACGCTGATCGAGTGCGACAAGGACCTTGGGCCCTACCTCTACCTCAACGTCCGCAATCGGCTGCGCGCCATCAACCCGCCGATGCGCTGCCTCTATCTCGATGGCCGGCCGCGCGCGGAGGACCAGGCGGGCGCCATGCCGATGGGCATGATCGGCACCATGATTACGCAGCTCCGCGAGGCCGTGCGCGGCGCCGTCGAGCGCCGGGTCGTCGTGCTGCCGCACCTCGACCTGCTCACCACCAGCCAGGGCGGGCTGACCGCCGAGGCGCGCGAGGTCATTCCGCTCCTCTACGAGAACCCCGAGCTCGTCTGGCTCGGGCTCAAGGACCCCTCGTTCCCGCTGCCCCAGGTCATCGAAAACCTGTTCCCGCACCGAATCAGCCTGCTCGGCATCGGCCGCACGCGCCTGCGCAACCTCATCGTTCGCCGCGAGAGCCGCAAGTTCGGCCGCGAGTTCAACCCGTGGGCGCTCTACAAGTACGTCTCCGGCATCAACGCCGTGCGCCTGCGCAAGTTGCTCTCGACGCTCGAGGGCGAGGACTACCCCGCCAACCCGGCCACCGCCTACCGGCAGCTCCGCCAGGCCACGCTCGGCGGGACGCTCGAGGTGCCCACCATCAGCCTCGACAAGGACATTGGCGGGTACGTCAAGGTCAAGGAGCAGCTGCGCAACGAGGTGCTCAACATGCTCGCGCGCAAGGAGGGCATGACCAACGAGGAGCAGATCAAGGGCATGGAGGAGCTCATCCCCAAGGGCATGATCTTCTGGGGCCCGCCGGGCACCGGCAAGACGCTCTTCGCCAAGGCGATGGCCTCCGAGATCGGCGCCGCCGTCACCGTCGTGTCTGGCCCGGAACTCAAGAGCAAATGGGTTGGCGAGAGCGAGGAAAATCTTCGCCAGATCTTCCACAAGGCCCGCCAGTCGGCCCCGGCGATCATCGTCTTCGACGAGATCGACAGCTTCGCCTCGGCCCGCGGCACGTACACCGGCAGCGGGGTCGAGCACTCGATGGTGAATCAGTTGCTCACCGAGATGGACGGCTTCCACAAGGAGGAGATGGTCTTCATCGTCGGCACCACCAACTTCGTCGAGAGCCTCGACCCGGCCCTGCTCCGCCCGGGGCGCTTCGAGTTCCACCTGCACGTGCCCTACCCGGACAACGACGCCCGCCGCGAGATCATCAAGATCTACGACAAGAAGATGGGGCTGAAGATGACCGAGGCGGCCCTCGACTACGCGGTGCGCCGCACCGGCAGCGGCTACGCGACCGCCCAGGGCACGTCGTTCAGCGGCGACCACGTCAACGCCATGTGCCGCTCGCTGGCCCGCATCCGCCTGCGCGACAACCGCAAGGACGAGACCACGCCGGAGGACGTGGAGCGCGCCTTGACCGAGTACGACGAGAAGCTCAACCTGACGCCGCGCGAGGAGAAGCTGTTGGCCACGCACGAGGCGGGGCATGCTGTGGTGTCGCTCTTCGTCGAGCACTCGCGGCCCATCGAGCGCATCACCATCCGCAGCGAGATGTCGTGGGCCCCCGCCTACGTGCGCTACAAGCACGACGAGAGCCGCCGGCTGGGCGAGACCTACCGGCAGATGTTTGCCGACCTGTGTACCCTCATGGGCGGGATCGAGGCCGAGCGCCTTCTGCTCGACGACGTCTCGACGGGGGCGGCCGGGAGCGACCTGGTGAAGGTCACCGAGCTCGCTCACTACCTGGTCGAGTTCTGCGGCATGGGCGGGATGGGCAGCGACAAGGTGAACCTGCGGCAGTTTCTCGACTCCGAGAAGTACAAGCGCCTGCCCAACCTGTCGGAGGTGCAACTGACCGAGCTCGACCGCCAGGTGAGCCAGCTCATCGCCGAGGCGCACGCGACGACGGTGCGCGTGCTGCGCGAGAACCGCGGCGTGTTGGAGGTGTTGCGCGACCTGCTGATCGAGAAGAAGACGATCGATGCGGGCACGCTGAAGACGGCCCTGTCCACGACGCCCGAGGGCAAGAAGGCGGCCGAGCGGCTGGAGGAGAAGAAGGCCGACGAGAAGGTGGAGCCGCGCGGTGACGTGGTGGAGGAGGCCCCCGTCGTGGAGAAGGAGAAGCCGGCGGAGAAGAAGCCGCGCGCCAAGGCGAAGGTGGAGACGACGTGAGGCCCCCTCACCCCCCAACCCCCTCTCCCAGAACGGGAGAGGGGGAGCCAGACCTCCCTCACCCCCCAACCCCCTCTCCCAAGGAGGGAGAGGGGGAGCCGGAGGGGAACTCGATGTTCGACCGGACCGTCCACTTACACTCTCCCCCTCTCCCGTTCTGGGAGAGGGGGCCGGGGGTGAGGGGGACGCCGGAGGGAAAGACTCTCGCATGCCGACGCTGACCATCCGCCTGTTCCGCGAGCCCGAGTTGGGGCCCCCCCGGGTCACGGTGTCCCTCCGCTCCGAGGAGGACGCGCTGCCGCACGAACACGAGCAGCACAAGGCCCTTGTGGAGCGGTTGCTCGGCGCCTCGCTGGCGGAGGCGAAGGCAGGTGGGACGGAGGTCGAGCGGGAGAAGGGCAAGGCGGTGGCCCTCGGCTGAAGGTGAGCGAGGGCGGCCCCGTGCGGGCCGGCGGAACAGAAGAGACGAGACCATCACGAAAGGGGCCGATCGCATGCCGGAACTGACCATTCGCCTGATCCCCGACCCGGAGACGGGCAAGAAGAACATCATCATCTCGATGCGCTCCGACGAGGACGCGCTGCCGCACGAGCACGAACAGTCTCACCGGGCCCTCGTGGACAAGCTGATCGAGGGCGGCATCGTCAAGGCCGGCGAGCTGGGCAAGATCGTCGTCGAGCGCGAGGAGGACCAGAAGGAGCCGGCCTCCCCGGTCAGCACCGGCCCCCAGGGCGAGCGCAAGGCGCAGGCCCAGGGCGGGAAGTAACGCGCTCTGCTTGCTCGTCGTTTCGCGCGAAACGGCAAGCAAGAGGGCGCACGTAAACCATGCTCGGGACATTCGACCCCTGGCTCCGACCCAAGCTACCACCATGATCCTGAAGTTCCCCGACCTCGCGACGCTTCGCCTGGCCCTCATCACGGAGGCGGTCCCGCTCTCCGTGGCCCAGGGCCCTGCCACCGCCGGCTTCGACGACCAGGACCAGGTCTGGGTCGAGACGGCCGGCTCGCTGCCGCGCGGCAGCCAGAACGAGCTCAAGAAGCTCGGCGCGCAGAGCGTGCGCTCCAGCGGCGCCACCCTCAAGACCGAGGTGTCGTGCTGGCCCGAAATGCTCCCCCTCGAGCGCGACCGCGGGCCCATCGAGCGCCTCGACACGACCCCCGTCCTGTTCGACCTCCCCAGCGGCGAGGCGCTTGCCAAGTTGGTGCTGGAAGTGCTGCGCCTGGGCAACGAGCGCCAGGGCTTCCGCTGGCTCGAGGAGGCCGGGAGCAAGGGCGGCAACGGCGCCGTGCGCGGGCTGCTGCGCGTGGTCGGCCCGCCCTACTACTCGCTGCTGCGCGCCCTCGACCGGCAGGGCAACGAGTTGGCGCCGGTCGCCTACCTCGAACGCGCCCCGCGCATCTGGATCGAGCTGGGCCACAACCACCCGCTCATCGGCCGCATCAAGGTGCCCGACGGCAAGATGTTGCTGATGGGCCCGCCGCGCCAGTGGACCACGCTGGCGGACGTGCCGTTCCGCGACATCTACGAGGTGCTGGAGATCCCGCTGCCCGACTCGCCCGTCGGCTGGAACGATGCCAAGCTCAAGGCGCACCTCAAGGTCTCGCCGACGATCAAGCCGGCCGGCGCCCCCGAAGGCGCCGAGCTGTGGGTGCTGCGCGAAGACCCCATCAACGAGCTCAACGCCTTCGTGCAGAGCTCCGGCGACGCGATCTTGCAGCGCCTGGCGTTCGCCGTCGGCGAGCACGACGGCAAGAAGACGATCGTGCTGCGCGTCCGGCAGTCGAAGCAGGGAGCGCCGGAGCTCGTACTCAAGGCCGACGCCTACAAACACTACCTCAAGCTGCCCAACCTGTTCCTCCCCGTGGGGACGCGCCTGCACCCGCCCCTGCGCCGCGACGTGGTGCGCAAGCTCCTGGCCGAGGACACCAGCCAGGTGACCTGGCTCCAGCCCGGCGCCCTCGGCACCTTTTCGCCGCAGGGCCTGCCGGAAGATGCGTTCCGGCCGCTGTTCGACTGGATCGACTACGTGCTCGATCACGAGAAGGTGCCCCTCCAGGCGTGGGTTCAGGCGACCCAGTTCGACTTCGAGCCCTTCGTGTGCGAGGAGGAGCAGCAGAGCAAGCCGAAGAAGCCCCCCGCGCCCGAGAGGGGCAAGGGCCCGCGCTCGGAGCGCGGCGGGCGCGACTCGGGGGCGAGCGACGCCTCCAACGTCGAGTTCACGGTGGTCGATGACGAGGCTGACGACGTGGCCCCGGTCCTCGACGACTTCGCCCCGGCGGCGAAGGCGGAGCCGACCGAGATCCAGAAGCAATTGCGGGCCCTCGAAGAGCGCTTCCTGGCGTTCGAGGGAGGCCTCGACGCGCCGGAGCGCCAGGCCCTCTGGCCGGAGATGGCCCGGCTCAACGCCGCGCTGGGTAACGCCGACGACGCGGGCTCCTGCTGGATGAACGCCCTGTGGGAGCGCGACGAGCCGTTGCACGCCTGGACGTGGAACTGGTTCTGCGCCGAGGCCGAGGCCGTGCCGACCAAGACCGAAGGCACCCGCGCCAACCGCTCCTGGGTGGCGCGCGTGACCGCGCCGGCGAGCAAGTCGCGCGAGCTGACCGTGGAGGAACTGGACAAGCTGCTGCGCCAGGAGGAGCCGGGCACGTGCGACCTGCGGGCTCTGTCGGCCTACGTGGTGTGGGCGGCGCGGCAGTCGCCGCCGCCGGCGGCGTTCGTCCAGCGGCTCAGCGCGGTGAGCCGCTTTTTGGAGAAGCACGAGCGGCTGCTGCCGGTGCGGGCGGTCTGGCTGGCGTGGTCGCACCTGGCGCACCTGTCGCAGGGCGACGTGCTGGGGCTGGCGCGGGCTCGCGACCGGCTGCTGGAGCGCCTCTACAACAACGGCCTGTGCCCCGAGCAGGACCTGCCGAGCTTCCTGCGCTTCGCCGGCCAGCCGACGAGCCAGCGCTTCCGCGCCGTGCGCCAGTGGCTGATCGACCTGGCCGGGATGGCCCAGGCGTGGATCAAGGACGGCGGCAACCAGGGGCACACCTCGGCCCAGACGGCCGCCTACGTCGATCTGATCTTCGCCTTCGGCCTGGCCCGGTTGGGCGAGGGCGACCCCGCCCGCGAACTGCTCAACCGGGCGGGCGCCGCCCTGGGCAAAAAGGACGACGCCCACCAGTGGCTCCTGGCGGCGTTCAAGCACCGCATCGTGCAGGCGCTCGAAGGCAAGCCGCACACCGGCCCGCTGCCTGCCGGCGACGTGGAACTGCTGGAGTCGATGGAGAGGCTGTTGCGCTACGTCGTCGATCGCCTGCGCAAGCACTCGCGCATCCTCGAGCCCGACCAGCGCATCAACCCCTATCGCCACTGGGGGGCGCGCATTAGCGAGTTCGAGCGGGCCCTGGCGGAACTGACCGACCTGACCGACCGCACCGAACTGGCGAGCCGGGTGGAGAAGTTGCTGGCCGACGTCCCGAAGGGCGCCAAGGGCAACGAGCAGCGCGCCCGCGTCCTCAAGGCGGGCCTGGAGGCGGCCCCGCGCGTGGGCGAGGAGTTCGCGCGGAAACTGCTCGACCAGTCGATCCCGTGCTACGACGCCCTGCCCGAGGCCAAAGACCTGGCCGCCGTGGTGGAGCAGGCGACCTTCCTGGAGAAGGCGTTGTTCGTGGCCGGCCACTTCGGCCGGATGGAGCACGTTCACCCGCTGGTGGCGCGCTTCCAGCGGATGCTGCAGTCGCAGCGCGGCCCACAGGCGCTGCCGGCGCTGGACTCGCTGGCCGCCCAGTGCTTCCGCGGCCTGCGCAAGCTGGGCATGCGCGACGAGATCGACCAGTTGCTGCGGCAGATGGCCGACCTGGTCCTGGAGGGCCGCGACGTCAAGACGGTCGATTTCAAGCCGAAGGACAAAGACCCCCATGGGCCGGCGGCGCTGCGGGCGCTGCTCCAGGTGGCGTCGGGCTGGTACTACTTCGGCCGCGACAATCAGGCCGAGCCGGTCTTGCAGTCGGCGCGGGCGCTGCTGTTGCAGAACGAGCTGGCGGCGCGCGAGCAGACGCAGACGGCGGTGTCGTACGCCGGGGCCGTGGGGCAGGCGCCGGTGGAGGTGGCGCAGAAGCGGCTGGAGGAGGTGTTCAAGGCGCTGAAAGGGATCAAGGACACCTACACGACCTCGACGCACTTCAGCGTGTCGCAGCTCGACGTGGTGGAGGCGGTGGTGCTGGCGGTGGTCAGCGAGGACTTCACGCAGGGCACGCAGGCGCGGCGCTGGCTGGACGACGACGAGTTTCTGGTGCGAAGGCGCATCCACCGCGACATGCGGGCGCTGATGGCGAAGTCGTGAGGGGCGCATTCCGAGTTTGTCGGAGCAAGGACCGCAAGGAGAACAGGTGGGGAAGAAGACAAGAAGCCCGAAAAGGCGTAAGCAAGCTGGGTGGAAAACACAGAGAACGCCTCTGGGAAACCAGCC
>JBBSEZ010000502.1:0-6873 GCA_038239195.1 Gemmatales bacterium | reverse complement strand
GCTTCTCCCTCGCTGGCGCGGCGGGCTGCCCGCTTGCCGGACTGGCGAAGCGTTTGTGAAACGCTCATCTAGTCGGCCAGTTCCAGCGTGGAAGGGGCCTCGAGCCCTTCACAGCCGACGCAAAGGCTGAAGTAGCAGCGCGCGCACCGGTAGGTGCCGCGCAGAGGGACCAGCAAACCACTGCACACCGGACAGAGCGGTTGCGTTCGTTCCGGCGCGGTCCCCCTTCCCTTCTCCTCGCAGGCCTGGCCGTTGCTCGCGCCCATCTCCCGCCTCCTTTGTCTGGCGTATGCGTGTACGGGAGTACATAGTACCTTTTCCTTCCCCTTGTTGCAACGTCGTTCGGAGGCAGAATTTGCCGGGCTTTGGCGAGCCCACAAAAAAATCCCGGGCGCCGCGAGGCAGAACGTCCCCCCCCGCGGCCCCTGGTTGTTCGGCGCCTTCTCGGCAGCCATTGCAAGAACGTCACGGCAGCTTGACGTCCTCGAGCGTGAACGGGATGCTGAGAGCGACGTTGCGACGGCCGGAGAAGACCAACTTCGTCACCTTGCCGTGGTCCTTCTGCGGGTTGTAGACGAGCTGGAAGTCGCGGTTGACGCCACCACCAAACCCGCCCTTCCAGATCTGGTTGACGCTGACGGGCAGGACGTTGCCCTTGTCGTCGCGGAGGCTGATGCCGAGGTAGTTGCTGGGCTGGTACGGCATCATCATCGGGCCACCGCCCGGGGCACCGCCGGGGGCGATGACGATCTTGAGGGCCAGGGCGCCGCCTGGGGCAGGCACCGCACGCCCGCCGCGCCCCTTGGCTGGCAGAACGGCAGGCCGGACCGCCGGCACCAGGACGGGCATCGGGCCCCACGGCTGAACGCTGAAGTTGTCGGCGATGACGCCGGGGGGCTGCTCGAACTCGAACTGCATGATGATCTGGCCGCCCGGACGGACGTCGAGGGTATCGATCTTGAACTTCCCGCCCTGCTTGCCGGTGAAGCTCTTGCCCTTGGCCTTCAGAATGTTGTCGGCCACGAGGAGCACTTCGGGCTCGCTGAGGACCTCGGCGCTGACGATGCCCGACAGTTCCTTCAGCATCTTGGACGGGGCCGCCCGGACCAGGCGCACCGGGGCGTACTGGTGTAGCACGGCATTCATGTTGGGGACGTAGCGGTAAGAGGCCCTGGCGCCCAAGCCGCCCCCGACGAAGACGGGCTCGAGGCCCACGGTCCCTGGGGCCGGCGCGGCCGCCATCGGCTCGCCGAGCGAACGGCCCTTGTCGTCGATGGCCCTGGTGATCTTGATGGCCAGGAGGCGCTGCCACTGCAACTTCGGCTCGGGAGTGATCTGGAGCGCCAGGAGCACCTCGCGGTCGCGGGCCACGCCGAACCTGCGGTCCGCGCTCAGGGCGCGGATGCGCACGGCGGTGCGGGCGTCGGTCGCGTCGCCCCTGAGCTTGCCGTCCATCAGGGTGATCTGGCCGGGGGCCACGGGCACGAACGGGCGGCCCCCACCCCACACGCCCGGAGGCGCGCCCGGGCCAGGCATCCCGGGGGCAAACCCGCCCCCTGGCGGCAGCGCGATGGCAGGCAGCGCGACGGCAACCGGCGGGGGGGGCGGGGGCGCAAGGGCCGGCTTGGCCGCCAGAGCGATCCGGACGACCGCTTCCTTCTTGACGGCTTCCTTGACCACGACGGCAGGAGCGGCGACCGGAGCGGCCTTGACGCCCTTCAGCGCGGGGGCCTTGGCCGGCGCTTCGAGCTTCTTCCTGGCAGGCGCGGGGGCCGGCACGGCGCGGATGCCGCCTCGGCGCAGAGGGGGGGCCACCCGCCCGGGGGGCAGCGGCGGGGGCGGCAGGTCGAAGCCCGGGGGCGGCGCGATCGGCCTGGCGTTCGGGTCGCCCTCGCTCAGGTTGGCCTTGGCGCAGAACTGGTCGAGCGCTTCCCAGAAGGGGACGTTGCCGGTATCGAGCGTGACCTTGCGCGCGCGCAGCGTGTTGGTGGGGTCGCTCAGCACGAGGTTGTACCCGCTCTTGGCGCGGAAGTCGGCGATCGCCTCGGGCAGGGGGGTGTTCTTGTACACCAGGTGAACGCGGCGCGGGGCCAGGATGCGATTGCGTTCGGCCTGCTTCTCGATCTTGCCGACCAGCTCGCCGGCGCGTTTCCGCACTTCCATGTCGCGGCTCGAGGCTGCTTTGCGCAGCGCGTCGAGGGCCGGCTCGCCGATCGACTCCAGCGACTCGGTGGCGGCCTCCCGATCGTCGTACTCGGCGCTGCTGAGTTGCTCGATGAGCTGCGCCACGCTCTTGGTATTGGACGGGGGGGCCGCGGCCGGCAGCGGAACGACTGCCAACCCGGCCAGCCCAAGCCCAAACAGCAGGGCCGGGAGCAGAAGACGACTTCGCATTCGCTAACCTCCATCAATGATGCCGGTGCGTTGTTTCGATGGGTGTTCCCCTCGGTTTCCCTTGCGAGTCGGGAGGAGGGGCAAGAACTAACTAGGTTACCCGACCGGGCGCTCGCTGGCCACTCAATTCTCAGGCTTTTTGGGCCTTGCTCGAGGCCCACCCGAACGCAACGAGGGCACGTGAGTTCGACGAGGGCGCCGGGGGAAAGGTTTGGAGCGGCTGCGAAAAATCTCGGGAAAATGCCTGGGGGAGGAATAGGCGCGAAGCGCCCCAAAAGCCCTCGCGGGCCTCCGGGGCGCATCGCTTCTGGCTGCGGCGAGCGTCACGCGAGCAGCTTGTTGACGATCTTGCCCTCGCGGAACAACGTGATGGGCCGACCCGACGCCGTCATCAGTTCGGCGTGCGGGTTGATCCCCAGCGTGTGGAACAGCGTGGCCGACACGTCGTCCGGCGTGACCGGCTCGGTGGCCGGCGCCATGCCCTGCGCGTCGGTCGTGCCGTGGGCGTAGCCGCGCTTGAAGCCGCCGCCCGCCAGCACCACGGCCATCGACCGCGCCCAGTGGTCGCGCCCGGCGTTCTTGTTGATCTTCGGCGTCCGGCCAAACTCGCCGGCGCAGTAGACGATGGTGCGGTCGAGCATGCCGCGCTCGGCCAGGTCGCCGATCAGGGCCGCCAGCGTCTGATCCAACGTCGGCAGCAGCCGGCGGGACAGCGCGTCGAAGTTGCGGCCGTGGGTGTCCCAGCCGCCCAGGCTCAGCGTGACGAAGCGCACGCCCGCCTCGACCAGGCGCCGCGCGGCCAGCGCCCCTTGCCCGAACGGCGTGGCGCCGTAGCGCGCCCGCAGGGCGGCGCTCTCCAGCTCCAGCTTGAACGCGTTGCGCGTCTTCTCGGCGCGCAGGATCTCCAGCGCCTGCTTGTGGAAGGCGTCGAACCCATCGACCACGTCGGCCGACTTATCGACCGCCCGGAACGTGCTGTCGAAGCCGCGCAGGAGCTGGTCGCGCTTTTCGAGGTCGCGGAGGGTGAAGCCGTTCGGCAACTGGATGCCGCGCACCTGCATCGTCCCCCCGGCCTTCCCGCCCTTCCCGCTGGCAGACCCCTCGATGATGAACGGGTTGTAGGCCGTGCCCAGGTAGCCCGAGGTCCCCGCCGTCCCGCCGCGGATCTCGCCGAAGCTGACGTAGGGGGGAACGCCCTTCTCGGCCGGCTTGAACTTGGTCACCAGCGAGCCGAGCGCGGGGTACTGCACCGCCGGCGTCGGCTTGTTGCCGGTGGTCATGAAGACCGTGGCCGGGCCGTGCGACGGAATGGTGTGGTGCAGCGAGCGGACGAAGGTGGCCTTGTCGGCCACCTCGGCCAACTTCGGCATGTGCTCGCCGATCTGCACCCCCGCCGCCCGCGTGTTGATCGGCTTGAACAGCCCGCGGATGCCTTCCGGCGCGCCGGGCTTCAGGTCCCACATGTCGATCGTGGCCGGGCCCCCGCCCAACCACAGCATGATGACGGAGGTCGCCTTGCGGTCGGCGCGGCCGGCCGGCGCGGGCGCCCGCGCCGCCGTGGCCTCCAACTGCAACAGCTGCGGCAGGCTCAGCCCGAGCAGGCCCGCCGAGGCGCCGATCTTCAAGAAGTCGCGCCGGTGAAACCCTTCGCAATCCGTCGAACGCATGGTCATGAGTAAGTCCCCCCCTTAGGAAGTCAGCCGGAACGCCAGGCCGCAAGCGGCCTAATGGTTGAAAATGAACTCCGTCGTGTTGATGAGGGCCCACAGGGCGTCGTTGAAGCGGTCGCGCCTCGTCCGGCCCGGCGCGTCGGTCTCGGCGACGAACTCGGCGAACCGATCCCGATCCGCCTTCGTCGGCAGGCGCGAGAGCGTCGCCAGGAACAATTCGTCGAGCACTTCCGCGTCCGTTTTGGCCGGCACGACCAGCTTGCCGAGCCGGTTGGTCGGGGCCTTCAACTTGATCTGCAAGTTGGGGTCGGCCATGAGGAACAGCTTCTGCGCCAGGCCCGGCTCCATGGCGCGCTCGCAGTCGCAGGCGCTGGTGCGCGGCGGACGGCCGAACACGCGGAAGGCATACGCCACCGCCGGGCTCTGCACGCGGCTGGCGCCGATCTCGATGGCCCGCGCCCCCGCCGGCGCCTCGGGGCCCCACTTCTCGCCGACCCCGAGGGCGGCATTGAGCATGTCCACGACCACCTCCGCCATCATCGGCCGGACGTAGGAGCGCGCGTAGGTGTTGCGGTCGAGCTTGTTGGTGGCGTTGGGCGTCGAACTCAACTGGTAGGTGCGCGAGTTGAGGATCGTTCGCTCCAGGGCGCGGACGTCGTACTTGTTCTTGACGAGCTCGCGGGCCAAGGCGTCGAGCAACTTCGGGTTGGACGGCGGGTTGGCCAGCGAGAAGTCGTCCACCGGCTGAACGATGCCGATGCCGAAATAGTGGCCCCAGACGCGGTTGGCGAACGAGCGCGCGAAGAACGGGTTCTCGGGGGCCCGCATCCACTCGAAGAGGTCCACGCGCGGGTCGCGGCCCGTCTCGAAGACGATCTCCGGCCCGCCGAGGGCGCGGGGGGCCAGGGGCCGATTGGTGTCGGGGTGCGGCAGCAGGCCGCCCGCCTTGCCCCTGGAGGTCGTCCCGATGAAGACCTCGCGCAGAGGCGGAAGCGGGAGAAATACGCCCTTGGCGCCCTTCATGCGCTGCTTCTTCTGGCGCTCGACGGTCTCCTTCTGGCGCTCGACGTTGACGGCGCGGAACGTCTTGGCCGACTCGGGCGAGATGCCGAACTGCACCGGGGCGAAGACGTTGGCATAGGCGCGGTAATCGGCCTGCGTCCAGCGATCGAACGGGTGCTTGTGGCACTGGGCGCATTCGAGGCGCACGCCGAGGAAGGCCGCAGCGGTCTTCTCGCCCCACTGGTCGATGGTGACGCGCTGCTGCCGGCGCCAGAACAGATCGAGGCTGGGCCGGTCGGCATAGCTGGGCTTGCGGCCGGCGTCCATCTCCTCTTCGCGAGCGGTCACGTCCTTGACGTAGTCCTCGGGGGCCTTGCCCTCGCGGCTGGTGGCGCAGAACACGCCCTTGACGAGCTCGTCGTAGGGCATGTTGTCGGCCACGCGCTTGCGGAACCAATCGTGCCACATCTGGCTGAGATGGGCGCGGCGCTGCTGCGGGTTTTCGAGGGCGTCGGTGTTGTTCCCCGTTATGTCGCAGAACTTGGTGGCCCAGAGGGCGGCGTGCATGGGGTGAGCGAGCAGTTCGTCGATCTTGCGGGCGCGCTTGTCGGCGCGCTTGTCGGCGAGGAAGGCACGCACCTCGGTCGGCGTGGGCAAGGTGCCGACGGTGTCGAGCGTGACCCGGCGCAGAAACTCGCTGTCGGTGCAAAGGTCGGACGGCACCATGTTGAGGCGGCGGAGCTTGGCGAACACCTCGACGTCGATGAAGTTGACGGTCGGCACGGCGGGGTAGCGGAACCCGGGGGCGGGGACCGTGGGCACGAGCACGCGCACCGGCAACACCTGGCCGCGGTAAGAAACGATGATCGACGTATCGCCGGGCCGCGATGCCTTGACGGCGCCCAGGGAGGTTACCTCGGCGACGGCGTCATCGTTGGTGCGGAAGTCGCACAGGGGCGTGATGTCCTCGCTCTGCCCATCGGCGAACGTGGCGCGAACGCGGAGCTGGGCCGTCAGGCCGGGCCGCGCGAACGCCTGTTCGGGCGGCGTGATGCGAATGCTGGCGACGTCGCCGCTGCCCTTGGTCCAACCGGCGCCTTGGGCGATCCAGGCGCGGAGGACGCGATAGGACCACGATTCCTTGCTGAAGCGCGTGAGGCCGCCGTGCGGCACCTGGCCGGTGGCCTTGAGGAGGAGCAGGCTGTTGTCGGGGTTGTCGATGGAGACGCGCCGGCCGTTGGCCTCGCGCGTCAGGGCCGCGTAGTCCTTGGCGGGGTCGTAGCCGAACAGCGACAGCCGCAGCCCGCCCTTGCCCTGGAAGGAGCCGTGACACGAGCCGGAGTTGCAGCCCATGCGGCCGAGCAGGCCCATGACGTGGCGCTCGAAATCGACCTTGGTGACGCTGCCGCCCCCCGGGAGCGCGATGGGAGTGGGGGCCTTGGCGGGCGCGGCGGCCGAGCGCGCGAACGGCACGAACAGCAACGAGCCGAGGCCGAGCAGAAGCACGTGGCGGGTGAGGCGAGGGGAGCGCATTCCGCGGTCCTCCGGTGAGTCTTCCCTCAGCGAACGGTGGGGAGGGAAAGTTGGTGGGTCGTGGCAGGCAGGCGGTGCGGGGGGGAGGGCGCTTTCCTCCGAGGCATGAAACAACGCAATGCTGAGAAAGTAACGCGGCGGGGAAGGGAAGGCAAGAAGATTCTGGGGTTTCGCGCGAAACGACAAGCAAGATGGGGAGCGCGCCCCCCCATCTTGCTTGTCGTTTGGCGCGGGGGGTTTTGGGCGGAACCCCAACGCAGTAGGGGGGGGCCGC
>JBBSEZ010000501.1:0-6942 GCA_038239195.1 Gemmatales bacterium | reverse complement strand
GGGACCGCCGGCACCACAAACGCCCCCCCGCCAATCGGCACCGTGAGCGGTCGCTGAATCGGCGCCGGCGCTCGCGGCTCGGGCCCGTCCAGCGCATCGAGATCGACCGGCACGCGCTCCGCGATCAACTGCGCCAGCAGGCGCAAGAGCGGCGCCACGCCATCGGCCCCCGGCACGCACGCCGAGCGCGCCCGGTGAGGCCGATCGCCGAGGATGGCGCCGATCATGCGCGAGCAGGAGGCGCCGGGCCCCGCCTCGACGAACAGGCGCACGCCGTCGCGGTAGGCCGCCTCGACGACGGCGGGGAAGTCGATGGTGTCCAGCGCCTGCGCCAGGATTGCCTCGGCGGCGCTGTCCGCGCTCACCTCGTAGGCGCGTGCCAGGGCGGCGCTGTAGAAGCGCACGCCGGCGGGCGGGGTAGTCGGCAGGCGGTGCAGCTCGCGGTAGGCCTCGGCAACGGGCCGCACCACGGCACAATGCATGGTGGTCGTCTCGGGCACCGGCACCAGGGAACACGCCAGCCGGCGCACCAGTTCCTCGACCGCGCCCCGCTCTCCGCCCACGACGCACTCGCGAGGGGCGTTGACGATCTGCAAATAGGCGCGCTCCAGGCCGAGGAGGGCGACCTCCACTTCGGCGGGCGAGCGATCGACGATGCCCGTTCGCCAATCGACGCGCTCCACGCCCCAGGCGGCGCGCGCCGCATCGCAGCGCCCGGTGAGGTCGCTGACAAAGAGCGGCGAGGCGTGCATCCGGCGCAGCATTTCGTCTCGGCCGCGCCACGCGCCCAGCGCGAACAGGGCCGACGACTCGCCCAGGCTGTAGCCGAGGGCCGCATCCGGGCGCACGCCGAGGTCGCGCAGGACGTCGCTGACCAGCGTGCCCAGCGCCACTTGCGCGAAGATGCGCTCCGAGACCGTTGGCGGGTTGGGGGCGTCGGCCCAGAAGCGCTGGGGGAGGTACTGGCCGAGCAAGCGCTCGTTGGCGGCGTCTTGCCGGCGGAGGACCTCTGGGCAGCGCAGGGCGAGCTCGCGGCCCATGCCGGGGAAGTCGTTGCCCGAGCCGGGGAAGACGAACGCGAGCTGCCCCTGCGGCCCCAACGGGGCAGGCGAGTAGAAGACGCGCTCGCGCAAGGCCGGCGTCGGCAAGGGCTGCGACGAATCGCGCGCCAGGGCGGCGCGCGCGGCGTCCACGTGCTGCGCCAATTCTCCCCGGTCGCGCGCCACGAGAGCGATGGCGAGTGGCGCCGTGGGCGATTGGGCCAGGCGCCGCCACGACCTCGCCAGCGCTTCGAGGTCGCTGCCAGTGGCGAGGTGGGCTCGCAGCCGGCCCAGGCCCTCGTCGAGGGCGCGGGCATCGGCGCCTTCGACCGCGAACAGCTCCTCGGGCTTCGGGCCCAGGGGCCGCACGACCGGGGAGCGGGCTCCTTCCCATCCTTCGAGGACGACGTGGACGCAGTTGCCATCGACGCTGAACGAGCTGACGCCCGCGCGGCGCGGGCCGGCGCTGCGGTCCCGCAGCCAGGGTAAGGGGGCGCGCGGGAGCAGGTACGGCGACAGCTCCGGGCGCGGGCGCGAAAGAGAACGCACCCCCGGCAGCACCTGCTCGTCGAGGCAGAGGCACGCCTTCACCAGCCCGGCCAGCCCCGAGGCGGCTCCGGCATGGCCGACGTCCCCCTTGGCGCTGCCCAGTGCCAGCGGGGCGTCGGGGCGCCCGTCGAAGAACTCGGCCAGGGCCGCGGACTCCATCGCGTCCTCGGCGGGGTGGCCGCTGCCGTGCGCCTCGACGTAGCCGACGCTGTCCGGGGCGACGGCCGCCTCGGCGTAGGCCCGTTCGAGCGCGAGCCGGTACGCAGCGCCGGCCGGCATCAGCCCGTCGGCCGCTCCGCCCGTCGCCACGCCGACACCGCGGACGATCGCGTAAATGACGTCGCCGTCGCGCTGGGCATCGTCGAGGCGTTTCAGGACGACGGCCGCAGCCCCCTCGCCGACCACCGGCCCTTCGGAGGCGGCGTCGAATGGCCGCGCCTGGCCATCCGGCGCGAAGGGCCTCTGTCGATGCGTGGCAAGGACGGCGCGCACGTCGCCGGCGAGATCGACGGCACCGACGAGGGCCTGGTCGAGCTCGCCTTGCTGGAGGGCACGCACGGCGACTTCGAGGGCGCGCAGGCCCGAGCTTTCCTCGCTACAGAGGGTGAAGCTGGGCCCGCCAAGGTGCAGTTCGCGGGCGATGCGACTGGCGACGATACTGCCGAGCGCCCCCATCGTGCGGTTGGCCGTCAGGGGCGGTCCCGCCGCATCGCGCAGTGCCTCGTCCCAGGCGGGGAGCTCGGCGGGCGAGACGCCCAGCCGCTCGGCCCATTCTTTCGCCTGTTTGTAGACCGACCAGCGGAAGGTGAAGTTGGTCGTGTTGAGGTCGAGGCCAAGGCCGACGAACGTGCCGGTCCGCTCGCGGCGGTCCTCGGGGAAGTGTACGCCATCGAGCGCTCCTGCCATGACGGAGAGCATGAGGAGCTGTTGCGGCAGCATCTCCTCCATCTCGCGCGGCGGGATGCGGAAGCGCTCGGCGGCGACCGTGAGGCCATCGAGGTAGTAGCCGGGGACGGGCGTCGTGCCTTCTTGCCGGAACCACGCGCTGTCCGGCACGCCCCACCAGCGCGTTGGCCGGCGCGGCTCGGCGGGGGCGCCCTGCCCCAGGACGCGCGCTGCAAAGGCTTGCAGGGACGACCAGGGCCCGAAATAGGCGCCGAGCCCGACGACGGCGATGGGCACCGGGCGCTTTGCCGCTTGCGGCTTAGCGGGCGGGGCTGGGGAAGACGCCAAGCCGCACGCGGCGCGCCACTCCTCCAGCAAGAGATGCGCGTTGATCCCGCCGAACCCGAACGCGCTGACGGCCGCGCGGCGCGGCCCCGCGCGGCGCGCCCACGGCTCCGGCTCGCGCAGTACCCGGAACGGCGAGCTCGTCACGTCCATGCCGGGCGCGGCCTTCTCGAAGTTGGCCGTCGGCGGCAGCGTGCCGGTTTGCAGCGCGAACAGTGCCTTGGTGAGCGCCGCCGCGCCCGCGCCGGTGAGCAGGTGGCCGACCGTCGATTTGACCGAACCGATGACGCAGCGCCCGGGCCGGCCTCCCCTGCCCCACAGTTCCTGTAAGCTCTGCAGCTCGACGCTGTCGCCCACCGGCGTCCCGGTGGCGTGACACTCGATCAGATCGACGTCGTGCGGCGACCACCCGGCGGCGCGATAGGCGGCGCGCATCGCCCGCAACTGGCCCTCACTGTTGGGCGCCAGCAGGCCCCCGCCGACGTCGTTGGACAGGCCGATGCCGGCAATGACCGCGTGGACGAGGTCGCCGTCGCGCAGGGCGTCGTCGAGGCGCTTGAGCAGGAAGATGCCGGCCCCCTCGCCGACCACCAGGCCGTCGGCGCGGGCGTCGAAGGGCGAGCAACGGCCGCTCCCCGACAGGGCCCGCAGCTGCGCGAAGCCCATCTGCGTGTAGAGGCAATCGGGCCGCGACATGCCGCCCGCCAGCATGGCGTCGGCCCGGCCGGCGAGCAACTCATCGACCGCCAGCTTGATGGCGTACAGCGATGAGGCGCACGCCGCGTCCAGCGTGAAGCTGCCCCCGCCGAGGCCCAGCGCCTTGGCTAGCATTCCGCCCGGCAGGCCGGCGACGTAGCGGTTGAGCGGGTGTGGCTCGCGGCCCGGCTCGCCCTTCAGACCGAACTTCTCCCCGAACGTCCGGCCCAGGTAGTGCCGGGCCAGCGCTGAGGCCTTGTCCGTCGGCAGGGCAATGTTGCCGAGCACCACGCCTACCCTTCGGCGATCCAGGTTCTCGGTGACGGCCGACCGCCACGCCTGCCGGCCGGCGTGGAGCGCCAGGTGAAAGAGGGGGTCGAGCTCGGCGAGCAAGTCAGCGGGGACGTCGAGCCCGGCGAGATCGACCATCCACGGATCGAGGAAGTAGCCGCGGCGCGAGTAGACGCGATCGGCCCGGGCGATGGCGGGCTCGTACGCCTCGCCGGGCGGCAGCAGCCAGCGGCCGGGCGGCACCTCGCGCGAGCCATCGACGGCGCGCAGGATGTTGTCCCAGAGCCGCTCCGGGGTGGGGGCGGCAGGGAAAAGGCCGCCCAGCCCGACGATGGCGACGCGCGGCGTGGCCGACATGCTCGAGCTCTCCCAAGGATACAAGCGCGGGAGCAAAACACCTGTAGGGAACGGCCTCCGTGGCGTTCCGGGCCGCAACGGAACGGCACGGAGGCCGTTCCCTACCGAGGCGGGATCACGACGCCGGCACGATCTGGTTGCGCCGGAACGCCCGCGCCAGGTTCGCGTCGAGGGTGGACTCGTACCCCTCCATCCGGGCGATCAGCCCCCCTGCCTCGTCCACGAAATCGACGTCGGCGACCGCCTGGGACTCGCCGGCGCGCGTCACCTCGGCGACGATGCGGGCCCCGGTTGTGGGGAAGGCGCGGCGCCACTGGCGATAGCGCCGCACGTAGGACGGCAGCGACGGGGCGCCGCGCGTCTGCTGCGCCCACAGGATCAGCAACTGGAAGGCGCCATCGACGACCAGAGGGTCGGTGATCCAACGGTTTCGCAACGGCTGGCGCAACCAGTCGGCGGGCGGCGGGGCGGCGCGGCTGCCGCCGACGATGCCCTTCTCTTCGCAACCGTCCACGCGCTCGATGCCCTGCAAAGCGGGCCCGTGGAAGAGCAATCCCTGTTCGTACGCTTCCTCCGGCGTTCGCGGGTACGGGGGCAGGGCCGGGATGGCCCGGGGCGGCGGGGCGGGCGGCAGGTCGTTGGCCAGGACGATCTCGGCGCGGGCGTGCAGCACCTCGCGGCCATCGGAGCGCTGACTGCGCACCTCGGTGGGGACCACGTACAGCCCGTCGCGCCGGGACGATTTGCCAGCCCCGACGCGCACGGTGAGCGGGCCCTCGACGACGACGCCGTGCAGGACGCGCAGTTCGTCGCAGCCGTGGAACGCCAGCCCGGCGTTGGTGACGAGGGCGGCGTGGGCCAGCCACTCGAGCAGGATGGCGAGCGGCATCACCGGCCGGCCGTCGAGGACGTGCGCTTCGAGCACGGGCGAGTCGGACACCTGAAGCACTCGCTCGAACGCGGTCGGCAGCGCCGGCGGGAGGCCGGCGGCGCTCGGCTTGCCCGCCGAGTGGGCCAGCACGATCACTTCCGCGTCGGCCGCCGGCGAGGCCAGTTCCTCGACCAGAAGCCGGGCGCCGGCCTCGAGCGGGATCAGGCCGACCCCCTCGCTTTCAAAGACCTTGCGGAGCGCGGGCGTGACCATTCCGCCCTCCCACGGGCCCCAGTTGAACGACACGACGCGACAGCCCGGCCGCAGGAGCGCTTGTTGGCGCGCGATCTTGTTCAGCACCTCGTTGGCGATGGCGTAATCGACCTGCCCCGTCCGGCCGAAGCGGCCCGTCGAGGACGAGAACAGGCACAGCGCCCGCAGGTCGGTGCCGGCCGCGCTCAGGAGGGAGCGCAGGCCCGCGACCTTGGTCTGGTAGACGCGCTCGAACTGCTCGGGCGTCTTGTCCTCGATGCGGGCGTCGGCCAGCACGCCGGCGCCGTGGACGATCCCGCGGATCGGGCCCAGGCTTTGCCGCACCTCCTGGAACAGCTTCGCCACCGAGACCGCGTCGCGCACGTCTACAGAGCGGTAGAGGGCGCGGCCGCCGCCCTGCTCGATGCGCGCCATGTTCTGCCGGACCTCGCGCTCCGCCATCGCGTGCCGGTAGCGCTCGCCGACCTCCTTGACGGAAGCGCCGAGGCGCGCGCCCAGCTCGCGCTTGACGTCCGCCTCGCTCGCCAGGCGTGCCAGCCAGTCGGGCTCCGGCTGCGGCTCGGGGCTGCGACCCAGGAGCACGAGAGAGGGCTGATAGGCGCGGGCGAGCGCCAGCGCGACCTCGGCGGTCACGCCGCGCGCCCCGCCCGAGACCACCACGACGTCGCCGGGCTGGAGGGGGGGCCGCCCACCCCCAGACACCGCCTGCGGGGCGCGTTCGAGGGCGACGCGGCCGGAGGGCGACAGCCCCACCTCGGCCGGGCCGGTCAGGAACAGTTCCTCGACGAGAGCGTCGGCGGCCGCATCAACGTCGGCGAAGTCGGGCGACAGATCGAGGGCCTTGCAGTGGACCTCGGGCCATTCGTGGCGCGCCGTCTTGGCCAGGCCCGCCAGCCCGCCGTCGGTCGGCTCGCGCTGCGCGTCGAGGCCGTGGAGGCCGAAGGCCCCGTCGAGGCGCGACACGGTGGCGAGGAGGGCCCCTCGCTTGCCCGTCTGGCGCAGGGCGGGCCCGGCGCATTTGGCGCCGAAGAGGGCGTCGCGCAGGAAGGCGTCGTCGCAAGTGAGCGGGGCCACGATCACCAGCCCGCCAAGCGTTGCGGGGAGCGGCAGAGACGCCAGGGCGACGCACCTCGCCAGGCGCGGCACCAGGCCGAGCGCGCCCAGGCGCTTCTCCAGGGCCCGGGCCAGTTCGACGTCGTCGTTGGTGATCCAGACCTCGGTGCCCGGCGCCGCACGGCGCGGCTCGCGCGGCCCCGTCAGCGGCACGGCCCGTAGAACGCTGCGCTCGAGGATGGCGCTCGGCGCTGCCGGTTCCGCGGCGGGCGGAAGGTGTGTCCCGTTCTTGCTCTGGACGGGCGCTCGCGGGGGCTCGGCGCGCACGGGCTCGCTCGCGGCCGCGCCTTCGGGGCCGGCGAGGAAGGCGGCGATGTGGCGGAGCGTGTGGAGGGTGCCGAGGTGCTCGGGCTTGACGGGCGGGGCCTCGGGCAGGCGCTCCTGCAAGGCCGAGAGGATCTCGACGCGCTTGATGGAGTCGATGCCGAGGTCGGCGTCCAGCGCCATGTCCAGTTCGAGCATCTCCGTCGGGTAGCCCGTCTTCTCCGCGATCACCTCCAACAACACCTTCTCCACCCCGGC
>JBBSEZ010000500.1:0-6973 GCA_038239195.1 Gemmatales bacterium | reverse complement strand
GTTCCAGCTCGATTGCCCGATCGCGGCGCGCGGGGCGCGTCAGCCCCCTGTTGAAGGCGCCCCAACACGGGGCGGACGCCCCCCGCGCGCCTCGGTCTCTACGAAGGAGCCTTCGACCATGAACTGGTCCGACGTCGATTTCGCCCCGCCGCGCCGAACGCTTCGCCAGTTCGCCGGCCTCTGGCTGGCGTTCTTCGCGGGCCTGGCCGTCTGGTTCGCCCTCCACCAGGCGCCGGCCGCGCAGGTCGCTGGCCTGGCCGTCCTGGCGCTCTCGGTGGGCCTGCTCGGGCTGTGCAAGCCGGGGGCGATTCGCCTGCTGTTCGTCGGCCTGACGATCGCCACGTTCCCGGTCGGCTGGGCCGTGTCGCGCCTGGTCCTCGCCGTCCTGTTCTATGGCCTCTTCACGCCGGTCGGGCTGTTCTTCCGGCTGGTGGGCCGCGATGCGATGCGCCTGCGGGCCCGCCCGGGCCAGGACACCTATTGGCTGCCCAAACCGCAGGCCGCCGACGTGCGCGGCTATTTCCGTCAGTTTTGAAGGAAGGAGGGCCGCATGGCCCAGCACGTTTCCAGCGAGTTCGAGAAGGCGGCCCAGAGCTCCGCCGGCCACGGCATCGTGCGCGAGTTCTGGGACTTCCTCCGCGCCAACAAGAAATGGTGGCTGCTGCCGATGCTGCTCATCCTCCTCGGCCTCGGCCTGCTCACCATGCTCTCCAGCAGCGCCGCCGCCCCGTTCGTCTACACCCTCTTTTGAGCGCCGGGCGCTCCTCGCCAGGCCGCGCGCGGCGGGCCCTAGCGGACTGGGGCCCTCTCTTTTTCGTTGACCGGGTGCCCTCGGGCTGTTAACGTTAAGCATCGGCCCTGCCTGGTCCTTCCCGCTCAACTCGTCGGGCGGGAGGTTCCGGGCAGCTTTGAACCCAGCTTATCGTTCCTCCATCCGGGAGGGTTGGGGCCATGGTGCAAGACGTTCGCGCGCGCCGGAGAGCGTTCACGCTCATCGAATTACTGGTGGTGATCGCCATCATCGCGATCTTGATTGGCTTGCTTTTGCCCGCCGTCCAGGCGGTGCGCGAGGCGGCCGCCCGGATGAAGTGCCAGAACAACCTCAAACAGCTCGGCCTGGCCGTCCACAACTTCGAGCAGACGAACAACTCGCTGCCCACCTACTTCGGGGTCTATCCCGCCAACGGCGGCTACGTCTACCCGAACTATCCGGCGAGCAGCCTCACCAAGATGTACGGCGGTTGGTTCGCCCACCTGTTGCCCTACGTCGAACAGGACAACCTCTACAAGTTCGTCATGAAAGACGTCGCGTCCTCCGGTCACAACGAGCCGTACTACGACGTTCCGCCCACGGGCGGGTCGGGAGGAGGCATCGTCGTCGATCAGTACAACGGTCACGACTACGTCTATCAATCCTACAGCCAGAGCGGCGGGTCGGGCTACCACGTCGATGGCATCTGGATCGAGGGGGCCCACCAGGCCACCTTCAAGGTGCTGCAATGCCCCTCCGACCCGTCGGCGGACAGCACCGGGCTGGTCTACGGCTACTGGGGAAGCACCAGCTATCTCGCCAACTACAACGCCTGGTCCACCGGCTCGCCCGGCCTGTGGGCGACGCCCGTCGGCTTCCAGCACTTCAAGGACGGCCTCTCCAACACGGTGCTTTTCGGCGAGGGCTACGCGAACTGCGATCAGATCGGCCGCATCGCCCTCTACTCGTGGTACTACCACAACTTCGGGCTCGACTGGTATCAGCAGTCCAACACGCTCATGTTTCAGGACAAGCCCGCCGTCAAGGACTGCGACAACTGGCGCGCGCAATCGGGCCACCGCGGCGGGATGAACGTCTGCCTCGGCGACGGCAGCGTGCGGCGCGTCAGCGCCAGCGTCTCGCAGGCCACCTGGACCAACGCCCTGCTGCCGGCCGACGGCAACTCCCTGGGCAGCGACTGGTAGTCGGGGAAAGCCATGCGCAGCCTCATCTGTCTGGGCGTTGCGGCGTCTCTCGTCGCGGCCGGCTCGGGTTGTCGCAAGAAGCCCGCGGTCCCCGTCGCGGTCAAGGGGAAGGTGGAGCGCGCCGACGGCCAGCCGATCAAGGACTTGACGATCACGTTCCACCCCGCCGACGAGAGCAACAAGCACGGCCGGCTGATGACGCTCGTCCTCAAGGGGGACGGCCAGTTCGCTGGCGAGTGCCTGCCAGGCCGCTACCGCGTCACCCTCGCCCCGGTGGTCCGCGGCACGGGGGTAGGGGGCCCGCTAATCGGTGGAGGCGCCGGCGGGAAGGGCCCGGGGGGCCTGAGCCTGAGCTTCCCCCTGGGCTATCTCAAGCCCGACACGACGCCGTGGGACAACGTCGTGGTCCCCGCGGGAGGGGCCGACGCGCTGGTGCTGACGATGGCTGCGGAGTGAGCGGCGCGACGTTCCGTTCCGCGCGGGCCCTCCCCTATCCCGCCTGGCGCGGTTCCGGCCTCCGGTCGCAGTTCTGCATGCGGTGCCGGGCTGTCCCCAAACCGCCCGGCTTCACTCTGCGCGCCATCAGCGCCAGGTTCGGCCTGCGCTCTCACGCCGCGCTCCGGCTTTGCTCCTTTTCCCCTCCGAAATCGCCCATTCCGTTTCATTCCAGGGTCTTTCGTTGCAGAAGGGTGACACGTCAGGCCTTGCAACAAAACTCTCCTTTTCCGAGCCGTTTTGTTTCATTCTCTGGCATTTCGCTTCAAACGCTTGACGTGTGAAGGAAGTGCGGCTACTCGCCTTCCTTCACGTTTCCCTTGTCCGGCTGCACCCGCTCGTCCGTCTCCGCTCTGCCTTGATCGGCGCTGAACCGCTCGCGGGCAACCGCCTCAACGTCGGCACTTATCTGTATGCCTTGTTCGGGTGGCGTTCGACTGTTGTGCCGCTTGGCGAGCACGATGCCCGATACGCCCCCCAGAACCAGGCCCCCTAGCAACAGTGGGCTCGCGCAACACCCGCATAGGCCCACGAGAGCGCTCCCCGGCCCGCCAGTCCGCGACGGCCCTCCCATCTCAGCTACCAAAACAATGCAGCAGATGAGGGCGACAGGTGGAAGGGCCCCTAACGAGCAGCCTTTTATCGCCCACACCAGGGGGTTAGCAGAGCGGAACGCGGGCTTCATGTCGATCCCTCAACAGGCATCCTGCCCAGCGCGTCCTTCATCCGGGGAACCGCAGGACCTCTTCCGGCCCCTCCACCGGCACCTGTTCATCCTGCCAGAAGACCGGCTCGATGCCTGGCTCGACGTGCGACTGGTGAACCACGCAGAGGTTGTGGCAGAGGAACTTGCACAGCACCTCGTTCTTCATCGCCACGTCCGTCTTGCTGCGGACGTGGTCGCGGAACTTCGCCTTTATCATACTGAACGTGCTCTCCGCGTTGCTGCGCTGGTGGGAGTGCGTCAGGAGCTCCTCGCGCCAGAAGTTGTGGTAGTGGAACATCCTCTCCCAGAGCTTCCCCGCCTCACCCGCCACGCAGTTCGACTTGAACGGCACGAACGCCATGCCACCCATTGCAGAACGTCCCCAGGGCAGGGCGAGCACGCGCGGGGCGAAGAGAAAGCGGCGATGAATCGCACGCACTCCACAACGGGCCCGGGATGGCGCTCATCCTCCTCTCGCAACGGCGTACGCACCGCAGGTAGTCTGGTGGGGTGGCGGGCGCGACTCCGTACCTTGTCCCCCTTTCGAGGGCGAGACCCATGAGCCTCTCCTCCTTCTCGCCCGCGAACGGCAACGCCCCAGCCGAGAACGGCGAGCCTGCTTCCGGCAGCCGCAGCGCTGGGGGGCGCCGTTGCGCCGGGCGGCATGCGCGCCCGACCACCGCGGGGGCCGTCACCGAACGGTTGAGTTCCCGGAGGATGTGGGACAGTCAGCGACAGAGCGCAGCGGCAGGCGCGACGGGAACAATGCGGGACAAGGGAGGCAGGCCGGGGCCCGCCCCACGGAAGACCGCCTGGAAAGCCGGTCCCACGGCCGTACGTCCGGCTTTCCAGCCGGACACGCCTTCCCAAGACCTGCTGGAAAGCCGGTCCCACGGAAGGCCGGGACCGTCACCAACGGTAGAGTTTCCGGCGGATGCCGGTCAGCCAGTGACGGCGTGCGGCCGCAGGGGCCAGGCGTGGCCAAAGGGAAGAAGAGGCGCTCATGAGCGACGGGTTGGGCACGCCCGGCCGGGGAGCGGGCCCCACCGGGCCGAGTGGGCGCGGGGCCTCGTTCGCGCCCGCCCTCCCCATCCTCACAATCCGCGCGCGCCCCCTCACTTTTTCCTTGACATTTCAGACGCGCTGTCTTAATCTCCTACCCCAGACCTCTCCCCTTACCCGAACGGGCCCTGCGCGAGCCATGCCGCCGGACGTGAAGGACGTCACCGACGCCGAGTTGGCCGTGCTCCAGGTGCTCTGGGCGCAGGGACGGGCGACCATTCGTCAACTCACCGACGCCTTGTATCCCGGCGGGGCGGCGGCGAAGTACGGGACCGTGCAGGTGTTGCTCGACCGGCTCGAGGAGAAAGGGCACGTGGCGCGCGACCGCGCGCCGTGGCCCCACGTCTTCGCCCCGGCCATCGACCGCGAGACGTTGATCGGGCTCCGCCTGCGCCACGTGGCCGAGCGACTCTGTGGCGGGTCGATGGCGCCTCTGCTGATGCACCTATTGAAGGCGGAGCAGTTCAGTACGCTGGAACGGCACGAGTTGTGGGCCTTTCTGCGGCAGCTCGAGAAGCCCAAGGGATAGGTCGCCTGTTCTACCCCGAGCGGAGACCGACGATGATCGTGCGCGGCACCACCCCCCGCGGCCTGTCCCTGGCCGGCCGGTTCGCCGTCCTCGCCCTCCTCCCGCTCCTCCTGCTCGTCCCGGCCGGCGCCAGGCCCGCCGCTCCGCCCCCCGGCGCGCGGCCCGCGGTCCTGGCGCCCCCCCTCGCCCACGGCGACCTCTCCGACGAGCCCGAGAACTACGAGCCCCGCCCGCGCACCTTCCAGGGCGGTGGCGGCGAGGTCTGGGCCGTCGCCCTCTCCCCCGACGGCAAAACGCTCGCCGTCGCCAGCGGCGGTAACCGCTTCCGCCAGGCCGCGCCCGGCGACCTCAACCTCTACGACTTCCAGACCGGCAAGGAGCTCGTCTCGCTGCGCGAGGAGCGCCCCGTCCGGCACGTCAGTTTCTCGCCCGACGGCAAGCACCTGGCCACCGGCGAGCTCGACGGCACTGCCAAGTTGCGCGATCCCGTCACCGGCAAGACGCGCCTCGTTCTGCGCGTCGATCCCAACGGCGTCAACGCCGTCGTCTTCACCCCCGACAGCAAGACCTTGATTACAGGTGGGCTCGGCAACGCCATCAAGCTGTGGGACGTCGCCAGCGGCAAGGAGCTCAAAACGCTCGCCGGCCATACGGCCTCGGTGCTCTTCCTCGCCCTGTCGCGCGACGGCAAGCTGCTCGCCTCCGCCGGGCGCAACAACGTCGCCAAGGTCTGGGACCTGGAGGCCGGCAAGGAGAAACACACGCTCGCCGGGCACGCCAACACCGTCGAGGCCGTCGCCTTCTCGCCCGATGGCCAGACGGTGGTGACGACCAGCGCCGACAGCACCGCCAAGCTGTGGAACGTCGCCACCGGCAAGGAGCGCCTGACGCTCGTCGGCCACGGCTCGTCCATCAACAACGCCACGTTCACCGCCGACGGCAAGCAACTATTCACCGCCAGCAACGACCAGACGGTGCGCCAGTGGGACGCCACGTCTGGCAAGGAAGCGGCCCCGCCCCTCCTCACCGGACACACCAGTCTCACGTACGCCCTGGCCCTGTCCGGCGACGGCAAGTCGCTGGTCACCGGGAGCTGGGACAAGACGGTCAAGGTCTGGGACGTCGCCTCGCGCAAGGAGTTGCGAAAGCTCCAGGCCCGCATCCACCAGCCCGACTCCCAGTTCCCCCTCCTGACGGTTGCCTGTTCGCCCGACGGCAAGTTGCTCGCCGTGGGTGGCGAGGAGAAGGGCGTCAAGTTGCTCGACGTCAAGACCGGCCAGGCCGTGCGCCTGCTCGAAGGGCACGACGACCTGGTGGCGTCGGTCGCCTTCTCCCCCGACGGCAAGCTGCTGGCCACCGCCAGCTTCGACCGCACCATCAAGTTCTGGGAGCCGGCGACCGGCCGACTGATCCGTACCCTCGAAGGCCACACCAACTGGGTCTTCGCCGTCGCCTTCTCGGCCGATGGCCGCACGCTCGCCTCGGGCAGTTACGACCGCAGCATTCGGCTGTGGGACGTCGCGAGCGGCAAACAGATAGGGCTGCTCAAGAAGCACCGCGGCGGAGTGCGCGGCGTCGCCCTGTCGCGCGACGGCAAGTTGCTCGCCTCGTGCGGCGCGGAGAAGTCGGTGCGCGTCTGGGACCTCGCCAGGCGCGAGGTGCTGCACACTCTCAAGGGGCACGAGGACACCGTGCGCGGCGTGGCCTTCTCGCCCGACGGCCGGCGCCTGGCGACGGCCAGCGAGGACGGCAACGTGCGCGTCTGGGACACGGCGTCGGGCGCCGAGGTCGGCGCGTTCAACCGCAACGACTCCTCGATGCAGGCGGTGGCGTTCTCGCCGCGCGGCCGGTCGCTGGTGGCCGTCAGCGCCGATCGCATCGTCTACGTGCTCGACCCGCAAAGCGGCTCGCTGCGCGGCAACCTGTTCGGGCACCAGGAGGCCGTCACCTGCATCGCCTTCACTCCCGATGGCCAGGGGCTCGTGACGGGCAGCCTCGACCGCACCGTGCGCGTCTGGCCGGCGGCCATCCCCCCGATGCAGGCCCTCGCGGCAGTGCGCGGACACGGCGCGCAAACCTACGTGGCGCTGCTCGTGTCCGGCGGCAAGCAGCTCCTCACGGGCGGCGCCGACGGCGCCCTTCAGCTGCGCAAGCTGGCGGGCCCGGCGCCTTTGCAGGGCACGACGGGCCTGTCCAACGCGGTCGCCTTTTCGCCCGACGGCAAG
>JBBSEZ010000499.1:0-6982 GCA_038239195.1 Gemmatales bacterium | reverse complement strand
TGGTCTTTCTCCTCCGATGCCCTAAAGTGACAGGTAAGGTGATAGGGTTAGTGAAGATTCAAGCGTTTGAAGGGCAAGGCATGTCCGAACATCCCGAAGGGGCCGGGCCGAAGCGATCGGCGGTCGAGTCGGTCAAGGAAAACAGCCGGGCGCTGCGGGGCTCGATCGGGGAAGAGCTGGCGCGCGAAACGGACAAGTTTTCCGACGCGGACAAGAACCTGCTCAAGTTCCACGGCAGTTACCAGCAGGAGGACCGCGACGCGCGGAAGATGCGCCGCGCCGACGGGCTGGGGAAGCACCACATCTTCATGGTGCGCTGCAAGATCCCCGGCGGGCGGCTGACGGCAGACCAGTACCTCGCCCTGGACGAGTTGGCCGGGCGCTATGCCAACGGGACGCTGCGCTTCACGAGCCGGCAGGGCATCCAGTTCCATGGGGTGCTCAAGAAGGACCTCAAGGCCCACGTGGCCGCCATCAACGGCACGCTCCTCACCACGCTTGGGGCCTGCGGCGACGTCAATCGCAACGTGATGGCCCCGCCGGCGCCGCGAGCCGACGGCATCTACGGCGAGCTCCAGGAGACGGCCCGGCGGTTGGCGGCGCACTTCGCGCCGCGCACGCGCGGCTACCACGAGGTCTGGCTCGACGGGAAGGCCATCGCGGAGCCAGAAGATGCGGAGCCCATTTACGGGAAGGCGTATCTGCCGCGGAAGTTCAAGATGGGCCTCGCGCTGCCCGAGGACAATTCCGTGGACGTCTACGCCCAGGACCTGGGCTTGCTTGCCCTCGTCCAGGACGGTCGCGTCGCCGGCTACAATTTCCTGGTCGGCGGCGGTATGGGCATGAGCCACGGCAACGCCAACACCTTCCCCTTCCTCGCCCGACCCATCGCTTACGTTCCGCGCGAGGAGGTCGTCCCGACGGCCGAGGCGGTGGTCAAGCTGTTCCGCGATTACGGCAACCGTGCCGACCGCAAGCGGGCTCGCATCAAGTACCTGGTCCACGACTGGGGCGTCGATCGCTTTCGCGCGGTCCTGGCCGACTACGTCAAGGGCCCACTCGCCCTCCCGAGGTCGGTCGAGGTGACGGGCTTCCCGCTGCACCTGGGCGCCCACCCGCAGGGCGATGGGAAGTGGTATTACGGGGTGAGCATCGAGAACGGTCGGGTGAAGGACGAGGGTGGGCTGCGCCTGCGCTCGGGGCTGCGCGCCCTCGTCGAGCGCTTTCGGCCCGAGCTGCGGCTGACGCCGATGCAGGACGTGCTCTTCTGTGGGCTCGACGGCGCGGCGCTGCCTCAACTGGAGAACGTGCTGGACGAACATGGCATCGCGCGCCCGGAGCGCCTCTCGACGGTGCGCAAGCACAGCATGTCGTGCCCCGCCATCCCGACGTGTGGGCTGGCCATCTCGGAGGCGGAACGCGCGCTGCCGGGCATCCTCGATGAACTGGAGGCGGAACTGGCGCGCCTTGGCCTCAAGGGCGAGGCGCTGAGCGTGCGCATGACGGGCTGCCCCAACGGCTGCGCCCGACCCTACCAGAGCGACGTCGGCATCGTCGGGCGCAGCGGGGACAAATACGTGCTCTACGTCGGCGGGAACGTCGTCGGCGACCGGCTGAACTTCGAGCTGCAAGACCTCGTGCCGCGCGGCCAGATCGTCAGCGCGCTGCGCCCGCTGCTCGAGCGCTTCCGCGAGGAGCGCCGGGAGGGGGAAGGCTTCGGCGATTTTTGTCAGCGGCTGGGCGTGGACCAGGCCCGCGCGTCCCTGGCGCACGCGACGAGCTGATCGGCATTCCGTTTGCACTCTCGCCTCTTCAGGGCAATTTCCTCCCTGGGGAGAAGCAGATATGAGCGCGGTCCCGAAGCCGGGCCTGTTGAATCGCCTGAACCGCGGGATGGAATGGCTCACGCAGCGCTTCATCGCCTGGGTGGGGAGCGCTCCGGCGTTCGTGGTGGCGGCGACGGTGATCGTCGTCTGGGCGCTGACGGGGCCGATGTTCGATTACTCGGACACCTGGCAACTCGTCATCAACACCGGAACGAGCGTCGTGACCTTCCTGATGGTCTTCCTGATTCAGCGCTCGCAGAACAAGGACACGCTGGCGCTCCAGCTCAAGCTCAACGAGGTGGTGGCCGCGCTGAAGGGCGCCAGCAATCGCCTCATCAACGTGGAGAACCTTTCCGAGGATGAGGTGCGCGAACTGAGCGAGCGCTACCAGCGCCTTGCAGACGCGGCGCAGGGAGACGACCGGCGAATCGGGGCGTCGTGTTCGGTGGAAGGCGTCTCTTGCGAGCCCCGGGACGAGAAGGTGAAGGGCCCGCTAATGCGCCTGTGACGCCCCACGCCTCGATTTAGCCGCCGAGCTCTGCTCGGCGCGACGTCCGCCGCACCCCGCAAGCGGGGCAGCTAAATAGGGGCCCTGGCCAGGCCCGCTCGCTACAATGTCCTTTTGCCCAGGCAGAGGGACCGCGTTCCATGAAGGTACTCGTCATCGGCAAGGGCGGGCGCGAGCACGCCCTGGTGTGGAAGTTGGCCCGCTCGCGGCGCGCCGAGCGCGTCTACTGCGCCCCGGGCAACGCCGGCACCGCGCAGGACGGCGTCAACGTACCTCTCGATCCGAACGACTTCGAGCCGCTCGTGCGCTTCGCCCGCAAGGAGGAGATCGGCCTGACTGTCGTGGGGCCGGAGGAGCCTCTGGCGCGGGGCATCGTCGATCACTTCCAGAAAGCGGGGCTGCGCATCTTCGGGCCCTCGCGCAAGGCGGCCGAACTGGAGACGAGCAAGGTCTTCGCCAAGTCGATCATGCGCCACGCCGACGTGCCGACCGCCGACTTTCTCGTCTTCGACCACCCCGACCCGGCCCGGCACTACGTGCGGACGCGCGAATACGCCGTCCTGCCCGACGGCAAACACGTTCATTTCCCCTTCGAGAAGGAGGAGGTGGGCGTCGAGGACGGGAAGAAGTTCATCCTGCTGCCCAACGGCCGCAGGGTGCGCATCAGCCCGCCGGAGCCGCTCGTGGTCAAGGCCGATGGCCTGGCGGGTGGCAAGGGCGTGATCGTGTGCTCGCGGACGGAGGAGGCGCTTGTAGCCATCGACCGCATCATGGCCCAGGAGGAGTTCGGGCGGTCGGCGGGGCGGCGCATCGTCATCGAGAAGCGCCTGGAGGGCCAGGAACTGAGCATCCTGGCGCTGGTCGCGGGGCGCACCATCGTGCCGCTGCCGCCGACGCAGGACCACAAGCGCGCCGGCGACGGAGACACCGGGCCCAACACGGGCGGAATGGGAGCCTACTGCCCGGCGCCGCTGGGCACGCCCGAACTGCTGGCGGCGGTTGATCGCGACGTGCTGGTGCCCACGGTCCACGCCATGAAGCGGCGCCACGAGCCGTTCCGCGGAGTGCTCTATGCCGGCGTGATGGTCACCAATCAGGGCCCGCGCGTGCTGGAGTTCAACTGCCGACTGGGCGACCCCGAGGCGCAGCCCTTACTGATGCGCCTCAAGACCGACCTGCTCGACCTCCTCGACGCCGTGGTCGAGGACCGTTTGGAGGAGTTTGCCGGCGAGGGGCTGGAGTGGGACCCGAGGCCGGCGGTCTGCGTGGTGGTGTGCGCCGGCGGCTACCCGGGGCCGTACGAGCGCGGCCACGTCATCGAAGGGCTCGCCGCGGCCGATCGGTTGCCCGACGTGAAGGTGTTCCACGCGGGAACGCGGCGCGACGGCGAGCGGACCTTCACCGACGGCGGGCGCGTGCTGGGGGTGACGGCGCTGGGCGAGACGTTGGCCGACGCCCGGAAGCGGGCGTATGAGGCCGTGGCGCTCGTGCGGTTCCCCGGTGCGTTCTACCGGCACGACATCTGCAACAGTGTACTCGACGCCCTTCCCTCGCGGGGATGAGATCATGGCTAACGTCGTACCGAGCGAACGCCCTTATCAAGGGCCGGTGGTGATTCTAGACCGGCCGCCGAGCCCTCCCGGCCCCCTGCCGCTGCTGGAGATGCTCAGTTACCTGATGGATCGCTGTTTCGAGCTGCCCGGCAGCCAGCGGCGCTTTGGCCTGAGTTCGATCCTGCCTCTCGTGCCGGGCGTCGGCGATGCCCTGGCGGGCATGATCTCCTTTTTCATCCTGTCGGTCGGCCTCAGCAGCTACCGGGTGCCGCGTATCGTGGCGGCGCGCATGGTGCTCAACTCGCTGATGGAAGCGACGCTGGGCATCGTCCCAGTGGTGGGCAACCTGTTCAACTTCTACTACAAGGCCGACACCCGCAACGTCCGCCTTCTCCAGGCGTACGCGGGCATCGACGTGGGCCCTCCACCCTCGACCTGGCGACACTGGGTCTTCGTGGTGGGCATGCTACTGCTGTGCGCGGCGCTGCTGGCGCTGCTCGTGGTCGGGGCGGTCGCGCTGGTGATGGCGGTTGCGCACGCACTCCAGGCACCGCCAGCGTGATCGCGTGTTATCGATGGTTCGGAGGTGGGAATGGCGAAGAAGTTCGATGCGACGTTGAAGACGTTGCTGGAGGGCTCGCCCCCGGACTGGCCGGCCCTCGCCGACCGCCCCGCGGACGAGGTGGAGGTCATCGACGCCAACGTTTCCACGGTGAGCGGGGCGGCCGACAAGGTGCTCCGGGTGCGCGGAACGCCGGACTCGATCATGCACTTCGACTTCCAGGCAGGGCCAGACGCCTCGCTGCCGCGACGCACGCACGGGTATAATGCGCTGCTGGAGGACCGGCACGAGTTGCTGGTGCGCAGCGTGGTGGTGCTGCTCCGTCCCGAGGCGAACCTCTCGGCAATCAACGGGACGTACAAGCGCCAGTTTCCGCGCGAGAAGCCGTATCTGACGTTCGAGTACCAGGTGATTCGAGTGTGGGAGGTCCCGGTGGAGCGGTTGCTGTCGGGCGGGCCGGGGACGCTGGCGCTGGCGCCGATCAGCGCGGTCCGCGCAAAGGACTTGCCGACTGGGATTCGGCGGATGAAGGAGCGGTTGAGCGGCCATCGGCGGGAGGAGGCGGCGCGGTTCTGGACGTCGGCCTACGTGCTGATGGGGTTGCGCTACGAACAGACGTTGACGGATCGGCTTTTTCAGGAGGTGCTTGGGATGGAAGAGTCGGTGACGTATCAGGCCATTGTCGCCAAAGGGCTCGAGCAGGGGCTCGAGCAGGGGCTCGAACGGGGCGCGATCGACGAGGCCAGGAAGCTCCTTCTCCGGCTCGGACAGAAGCGGTTTGGTGCCACCGCCCCTGCGCGGGCACGGAAGGCAGCGGAAGCAATCGGCGACCTGGAGCGGCTCGAGGAGTTGAATGAAGCAGTGATGACGGCGCCGAGTTGGGAGGCCCTCCTGGGGCTGCCGGCTTCGCGTTCTCGGCGGCGCAAGAGCGATGGTTGAACCGAGTGGGGCGCCCGACGCGGCCGCGACGCGGGTGGTGAGCGACGTCGCCTGCACCGTCTGCGGCTGCGTCTGCGACGACCTGCGCATCACCGTGGCGGGGGAGCGTGTCGTGGGCGCCGAAGGGGCCTGCCGCCTCGCCGAGCCGTGGTATCTGGGGCAGAACACGCGCCAACCCCCCGCGGCCGAGATCGAGGGCCGTCCGGTGTCGCACGAGGAGGCGCTGGCGCAAGCGGCGCTCATCCTCCGGAAGGCGCGGTCGCCGCTGATTTACGGCCTGTCTCGCAGCAACACGGACGGGCAGCGCGCCGCCGTGGAACTGGCGGATTGCTTGGGGGCGACGATCGACACGACCGCGTCGCGCGGCCATGCGCCGTCGGTGCTGGCGCTCCAGGAGGCGGGCGAATCGACCTGCACCCTGGGCGAGGTGAAGAACCGGGCCGACCTCGTCGTGTTCTGGGGCTCCGACCCCGTGGAGAGCCACCCGCGCCACTTCGAGCGCTACTCCGTCGATGCGACCGGCGAATTCATCCCCAACGGCCGGCGCGACCGGACGGTGGTCGTGGTGGACGTCTGCAAGACGGCGACCAGCGAACAGGCCGACCTGTTCGTGAAGGTGGAGCGCGGCCGCGACTTCGAGGCGCTGTGGGCGCTGCGCGCCCTCGTGCGCGGGATCGAGCCCGAGAGCGGCTCGTTGGGCGAGGTGTTGCGCGACCTCGCCGAACGGATGAAGCGGTGCAAGTTCGGCATCGCATTCTTCGGGCTCGGGCTGAGCCGGCAGGGCCATCGCACCGTCGAGGCGCTGTTGCGGCTGGTGACAGACCTGAACGCTCACACGCGCTTCTACGCCCGGCGCATGCGCGTCTCGGGCGACGTGGCGGGGGCCGACAGCGTGCTGGCCTGGCAGACGGGCTACCCGTTCGCGGTCAATCTGGCGCGTGGCTATCCGCGCTACAACACGGGCGAGTTCTCGGGCCACGACATGCTGCTGCGCGGCGAGATCGATGCGTGTCTGTTGGTGGGGAGCGGGGGGACGAAGCGCTTCGAGCCGGGAGCGCTGGCGGCGCTGCGGGCACTGCCGACGGTCGTGCTGGACGGGCCCGAGACCGTGACGCCGTTCACGCCGACGGTGCGCTTCACGACGGGGGTGCCGGGAGTACACCTGGGCGGGACGGCGTACCGGATGGACGAGGTGCCGATACCGCTGCGCGTGGTGTTGCCGACGAGCTATCCGGGAGATGCGGAGGTGCTGCGGGCGTTGTTGGGGCGGCTGGGCGGAGGAGGCTAACGCAAACGGCCCGGCCGGCAGCCATGCCGGCCTGGGCGACTGGGCGAGGGCGACTCACTTGACGATCAGAACGTAGCGATTGCCGATGGCGCCGAGGTTCTTCACCTTGATGGTGTAGGCCCCGCCGGCGCGGGGGGTGAACCTGACGAGGCACGTGTCGGTCAGGTCGGTGTCGGAGCCGACGAGTACGCCGTCCGCGTCGTACACGAACAGGTCGAGGTCGGTGTCGCCGTCGCCAATGGCCATGACCATGACGGCCTGCCCGGCGACGAGGTTGACGGTGTAACTGTCGGTGGCCCGGGCCGG
>JBBSEZ010000498.1:0-7013 GCA_038239195.1 Gemmatales bacterium | reverse complement strand
GGCAAAACGACGAACCCACGGGCGGGGCACATGGGAACCGGGACGGGCCCGGGGGCGCCCCCCGCCCCCCCCCGGGGCCGGGGCCCCGCCCCGTGCCTCTTCGGCGTTCACGCCTTTGCGAGCGCCCGGCCGACGATGGCCTGAGCTTCCTTGACGATGGCGTCGAGGTGCGCCTGTCCCTGGAAGCTTTCCGCGTAGATCTTGTAGACGTTCTCGGTCCCCGAAGGGCGGGCCGCGAACCAGCCGCTCTTCGCAACGACCTTCAGCCCGCCGATCGGCGCGTTGTTGCCCGGCGCTCGCGTCAGCTTGGCGACGATCGGCTCTCCTGCCAACTCCTTGTCCGCGACTGCTTCCGGCGAGAGGTTCTTCAGGGCCGCCTTCTGGGCGGGCGTGGCCGGAGCGTCGATGCGCGTGTAGGAGGAGGCGCCGAACTGGGCGGCGAGCTCTTCGTAGTGCTGTCCCGGGTCTTTGCCGGTGCGCGCCAAGATCTCCGCCGCCAGCAGGCCCATGATCGGCCCGTCCTTGTCGGTGGTCCATACCGTCCCGTCGCGGCGCAGGAAGCTCGCTCCGGCACTCTCCTCTCCCCCAAAGCAACACGACCCATCGAAGAGGCCCGGCGCGAACCATTTGAAGCCGACGGGCACCTCGGACAGTTTGCGGCCCAGGCCCCCCACCACGCGATCGATCAGGCTGCTGCTCACCAGCGTCTTGCCGACGACGGCGCTGGTCCGCCAGTCGGGGCGGTGGGTCAAGAGGTAGCGGATCGCGACGGCGAGGAAGTGGTTCGGGTTGAGCAAGCCCGCCGAGGGCGTGACAATGCCGTGGCGGTCGGCGTCGGGGTCGTTGCCGAAGGCGACCTGAAAGTTGTCCTTCATGTTGACGAGGTTGGCCATCGCATAGGGGGAGGAACAATCCATCCGGATCTTGCCGTCGCGATCGACCGGCATGAAGGAGAAGGTCGGGCTCACCTGGGCGTTGACCACCGTGAGGTCGAGCCCATAGTGGGCCTTGATGGGCACCCAGTAATGGACGGCCGCCCCGCCCAGGGGATCGACGCCGATCTTGACCCCAGCGGCGCGGATGGCGGCCATGTCGAGGACGCTGCCCAGGTCTTGCACGTAGGGGGCCACGAAGTCGTGGGCATGCGTGGTGGAGGAAGCGAGGGCAGTGGGGTAGGGGACGCGCTTGACGTCGCGATTGCCGGCGCGCAGGAGCGCGTTGGCGCGGTCCTGCACCCAGCTCGTGACGTCGGTATCGGCAGGCCCACCGTTGGGGGGGTTGTACTTGAAGCCGCCGTCCGCGGGCGGATTGTGCGAAGGGGTGATGACGATGCCGTCGGCCAGGCCGTCGCGCCTCCCGCGGTTGTAGCCGAGGATCGCGTGGGAGACGACCGGGGTCGGGGTGACGCCGTCCTCGCGCTGGAGGAAGGCCTCGACGCCATTGGCCGCGAGCACCTCCAGGGCGGTGCGCTCGGCCGGGCCCGACAGGGCGTGCGTGTCCTTGCCGAGGAACAGAGGCCCATCGATGCCCTTGCTGGCCCGGTACTCGCACAGGGCCTGGGCGATGGCGAGGATGTGGGCCTCGGTGAAGGTGCCGTCGAGCGCCGTGCCGCGGTGCCCGCTGGTGCCAAAGCTCACCAACTGCTGCGGGTCGCCAAGGTCGGGCTTTTTGGCGTAGTAGTCATTGACCAGTTTCGCGACGTCGATGAGCAACTCGGCAGGCGCCGGCTTGCCGGCCAGGGGAGAAAGCGACATGGGGGGCTCCATTTCAAAGGAGGAAGGATGAAGGATGAATCGGGCGTGTCTTAATTCATCCTTCATCCTTCTGAATGTGGTGATCGTCGTTCCACAGCCGGAGGACCGGCTCGGAGAGGGTGTGCTCGTAGCCGAGCGTACTGAGGCTGGCGGTCGCCAGCACGAACAAGCGGCCGGCGGAGGCCTCGAGGCCGAGCCAGCGGGCGGCCAGGACGCGCAGGAAGTGGCCGCTGGAAAAGAGCAGGATGGCGCCGCCAAGGGGGCGGAGCCGGGCGAGGACGCGGTCCGCGCGGGCGGCAACGTCCGCCACGCTTTCGCCGCCGGGACAGCCGTCGCGGAAGAGCTGCCAGCCGGGCTGCTTCTGCAGGATCTCGGGGGCCCGCAGGCCTTCGTAGGCGCCGTAGTCCCACTCGACGAGGTCGGGATCGACTGCGGCCGCAGAAGCGAAGCCGGCAAGGTCGCAGGTGCGCCGGGCGCGCTGGAGCGGGCTGGTGAAGACGCGCTGGAAGGCAGTCCCGCGGAGGCGCTCCCCCAACCGGACGGCGTTGCGCTCGCCGCGCTCGGTGAGGGGGAGGTCGGTGAGGCCGGTGTGTTGCCCGGAGAGCGACCAGGCCGTCTCGCCGTGCCGGGCGAGGTAGATGGTGGGGAGCTCGGTGGACATGGCCACTCCTCCTGCGTGGGGCGGGCCCCGACTGTCGAAACCTGTTCTGGCAAGATACAAGGAGGGGGGGCGGGCGCCCATGCGTGGAAGAAGGCCGACCGCAACATCGTCCGGGCCGTCTCGCGGCGGCAATGCACTTTCCCGGCGGCGAAGGGAGCCAAGCGGGGCGCCGTTCGGCTCGCGGCACCTGCGAGGAGTGGGGAGGGGCGGTACTTTTCCGGGCGGCGCTTGAAGGGGCCCGGGCGCGAGCGTATACCGGAAAGTACGTTCCCCTCTGCCCCTCCTTTCCCCTCCGCGCGAGGACGACCGCATGTCTGTGCCCGGTTCGACGCCCAGCGGCGGTGCGCCCGTCCCCGTCCGGGCGGGGCTGGCGCCGCTTTCGCCCGCCGAGTTGCTCGCGGGGGCCCACGCGAGGCGGGTGGTGTTGCAGGAGTTTCGCCCGCTGGCGGAGAGCCTGGAGTGGGAGCTGGGGCAGCGCTACTTGCAGGACCGCGGCAGCAAGGCGTTCCTCTCGGACGCCGAGCCCGTGCCGTTCGCCGTCAACAACGACGGCACCCTGTCGGCCAGCGCGGCCGAGGTGCTGTTCGCCGCGCTGAGCGCGGCCGAGCGCGACGGCACGCTGGAGCCGGACGTCTACGTACTGGAGCTGGGCATTGGCGTGGGGCTGTTTGCCCGCTACTTCCTCGACCACTTCCGCGCGCTGTGCGAGCGCGAGGGGAAGGACTACTACGGCCGGCTGTGCTACGTGGCCGCCGACTACTCCGAGCGCATGCTGCTGGACGCGGCCCGGCGCGGCACGTTCGCCGCGCACCCGGGGCGCTACCTGCTGCGCGTGGCCGACGCCATGAAGCCGGAGGAGGCGCTGGCGCGCTGCCCGGTGCTGGGGGCGGAAGGGAGGGCGGCCTTCCGGGCCGTGTTCCTCAACTACCTGCTGGACTGCCTGCCGGCGGCGGTGCTGCGGCGCGACGAGGGCGGGCTGAAGCAACTGTGCGTGCGCACCTGCCTGGCCCGCGGCGCGGGGCCGGGCGAGGTGGCGCTGGGCGTGGAGGAGCTGCGGCGGCTGGCGGGCTCGGCGGAGGCGCGCGACCGGCGCGAGCTGCGCGAGGTGGCGGCGCTGCTCGTGGCGGAGTACGACTACCGGCCGGCCGACGTGGCGGCGATCCCGCACGGCGAGCTGGCGGTGCGGCAGGCGCAGATGGCCGGCCAGAAGCAGGTGGTGTTGAACTACGGGGCCATCGAGTGCCTGGAGCGCGTGCTGGGGCTGGTGGGCGAGGGCGGGCTGGTGCTGGTGAACGACTACGGGCAGACGAAGGCGGGGGAGGACGACTTCGCCCACCAGCGCTACTCGGGGGCGACGTTCGTGGGGGTGAACTTCCCGCTGTTGCAGGCCCACTTTGCGGGGCGGGCGGGGCTGACGTGGGCGAAGCCGGACGACGAGGAGGGGGCCGGCGTTTACGCCCGGCTGCTGGGTCGGAGGCCGGCGGCGGGGGCGGTGGCGCGGTTCAAGGAGCGGTTCGGCAAGGGGGAGCGCGAGGGGCGGGAGGGGCCGGCGCGGGCGGCGCGGGAGTGGGTCAAGCAGGGTCGGCTGGAGGCGGCGCTGCTGGCGTATCAGCAGGCGCTGGAGCGGCAGCCGGGCAACTGGGCGCTGATGAGCGAGGTGGCCCACTTCTTGACGTTCGCGCTGGGCGACGCGGCGGCGGGGGCGGAGATGGCGCGGGCGGGGCTGGCGAGGAACGAGGCGTGCTCGGCGGAGCTGTGGAACGTGCTGGGCGACGCGCTGTACAACCTGGGGAGGACGCAGGAGTCGCTGCTGTGCTTCCGGCATGCACTGGCGGTGAGCCCGGAGGATGTGCGGGCGCGGTACAACCTGGTGTTCGTCCACGTGAGGCGGGGGGAGCACGCGGCGGCGCTGGCGGCGGTGGGGGAGGCGCTGGCGTGGGACCGAGAGGGGACGTATCGGGAGGACCTGCTGGCGAAGCAGCGGGAGGTGCTCGCGGCGATGGACCAGGGGCGACAGCGGCAGTACCGGCGGACGGCGGACCGGATCATCGCGCCGCGGCCGCCGGCGGGGTGGGAGCGGCCGGCGCAGCCGGGGCCGGCGCCGGGGGCGGGAGGGGCGATGGGGGCGGCTTCTGGCTGACGGGGGCCCCTCGTCCTTCCGGGTCAGGGCCTTGGAACAGGAGATCGTCATGGCGGAAGAGCGGCGGGACGCGGCGCAACCGGCGGGGGCGCCCGCGAAGGAGGCGCTGGTGTCGATCGTGGTGCCGTGCTGCGGGCAGGTCGAGCACACGCGGCTGAGCGTGCCGCGGCTACTGCGGCACAGCCGGCCGCCGTTCGAGCTGATCTTCGTGGACGCCGGCTCCCTGGACGGGACGCCCGACTACCTGGCGGGGGTGGCCGACGCGGCCGCGGTGCGGGTGGAGGTGGTTTGCACGTCGGCGGAGGCGGCGTTCGGGGCGGCGGTGATGGAGGGGTTGGCGCGGGCGCGGGGGGCGTACGTGGCGTGGGTCAACAACGACGTGCTGGTGCCGCCGCTGTGGCTGAGCCAGTTGGTGGCGCTGGCGGGCGGGAACGCGACGCTGGGCATGGTGGGGCCGATGGCGAACGTGGCGCCGGAGGGGCAGCGGGTGGCGGTGCCGTACCGGCTGCGGGCGGGGGAGGCGCCGGGCAGCCTGGAGACGGGGGCGGTGGACGAGTTCGCGAAGGAGCACCGGGCGAGGGAGAAGGGGGCGTGGGCGGAGGTGGAGCACCTGGGCGGCTTCTGCTTTTTGGCGAAGCGGGAGGTGCTGGCGAAGGTGCCGCTGCTGGACGACGGGGCGGGGCCGGGAGTGTTCGACGCGGGGGCGCTGTGCGCGAGGGCGAGGCGGGCGGGGCATCGGCTGGGGGTGTGCCGGGACTTGTACGTGCATCATTTCGGGAGCAAGATCGCGTGAGCGAACTTAAACGCAAACCAGCGACCCATTCGATGAGGCCGCTGCGAAGGGAGTTGGTGCAGTCGCGGGCGCAGGAAACGACCGGAACGTGCCGGAGCGCCCACCATCAAGGAGCTTGCATGCCACACCACGTGGGTGAGCTTGCCCGTTGAACGACTACCTGACTAGCTCTGCGCGGGAGGTGTCTGCGTCAAGCGTCCCACCATTTGAGGAAATCGCGCCTCGGCATCGCCTCACGGGGCGCCGAAGGCACTTGATAGTTCGGCGCTGATCGGCGACGACAGATCGGAGCTGCGAAGTGCTTAGCACAGAACGGGTTGCGCCGCGGCGCCTGCATCCCCACTCCACCGGCAAACTGTCAAGCCCCCCTCAGTCCGGTTGCTTTGATACGGTACGAGCGACTTGCCTTATCCCTGTGTCACGTTCGCCGGGAAACTACTGCACAGCCCAAGTTGCCGAAACGATCATCGCCCAAGTCTTAAGTTGATATCAGCGCTTTTTCTTTGAGGTGACCTTCATAAGGGCTTTTGCTGCTGCTTGTCGGAGTTCCTGATCTTCGCTTCTGATGGCTTTCCGCAGCACCAGTAGCACTTCGTCAGCGTCGTGCCCAATGTCGCCAATCGCCCCAATAGCACTGATGGACGCTTCGCGATCTTTGTCTGCCACTAATCGAAGCAAGCCAGGGATCGCGGGCTTTCCTCGCTGCCCCAATTTCCCTATCGACTGGGCAGCAGTTCGACGAACACACGCTGAGATCGCATCGTTCATGTCAGCATCGGCAAGGGCTACTATAAGCGCCACGAGTACTTCCTTCGATTTTGGATTTATTCGGCTCAACGCGGCGACAGACTCCCAACGAACGAACACACTTTCATCTCTCGACGCCGCAATAAGGTCCGGGATGGCTATCGATGCCCCTTGACCGATATTACCAAGTGCTTCCGCCGCCTCCCTCCGGACACTCCGCGAATCATCTTTCAGCGCCTTCCTCAACGCTTTGACAGCAGGAGAGGCGGGCGGCCCAATCGAACTCAGGGCGCCGGCAGCTTGCCTGCGCACTAGAAAATCGGTGTTCGTAAGCGACTCCACAAGTAGACCTACTGACGGTTCCGGGCGAAGCTCGATTAGATACAAGGCGAGGGCTGCCTCGATGCGTACGCATGGATTACGATCTTTCAGTGTCCTCTTGAGTTCTACAGCCGCTGTATGGGCCGCTGGTCCAATACTCCCGAGAGCAGTCGCCGCAGCAGCGCGAACCCCTGCGACTCGATCTTTCAGCGAGCCAGCGAGTGCGGATGTCGCTCCCTTTGCACTTGCACCAAGTTGGCTCAACTGCCGCGCTGCTCTCTCTCTTGTCACGGGGTCAGCATCATGCAAGTGGGTAATCAGTTCCTCGACCAATCGGGTTGAGTCGATAGCAACCCACCTGACCGGCATAGCGATTATTTGCTCTCTACCCACAGCATAGAGTGCCACCAAGCCAAGAAAAGTCGGTGAGAACAAATGCATTCTGGCCTCCTGCTGCTTAAAATCTACGGGAGAGTAATTCGACTGTAGGAGTTATGCTTTTCAGACTAAGTCTCTGTATTAAGTTATGTACTTTGCGCCCCGTAGTTGTGGCTTCAAATAGTCCAAGGATATCCAACACCGTTTGGTGCTGATCGT
>JBBSEZ010000497.1:0-7017 GCA_038239195.1 Gemmatales bacterium | reverse complement strand
TAATTCCTTCGGATCGACTGGCTTTGTGAGATGGAGGTCGAAGCCCGACGCCCTGGCCCGCTCCCGGTCTTCCGGCTGGCCGTAGCCGCTGACCGCGATGAGGCGTACCTCGGCCATCGTCGCGTCCTGCCTCAATGCCTGGGCCACGTCGTACCCGTTCATGCCGCCCGGCAGCCCCAGGTCACAGAGAACCACGGCGGGGTGGAACTCCTTCGCAGCCGCGACCCCTGCCGGGCCGGTGTGGGCCACCCGCACCTCGTGCCCGGACAAAGATAAAACCATCCTCAGCGACTCCGCCGCGTCCCGGCTGTCTTCGACCACCAGGATACGGAGCGGCTTCGTTGCGGCAGCTTCCGCCCTCGCCTCAGGAGGGGCCGCCGCGTCCCCGTCCAGCGGCAGCCGGCAGGTGAACTGTGCCCCCTTGCCCGGCCCCTCGCTGGCGGCAACGGCCTTCCCGCCGTGCAGTTCGATCAGGCCCCTGACTAACGCAAGGCCCAGCCCCAGCCCGCCCCGGCTGCGGTCCAGCGTCCGGTCGGCCTGCGTGAACATCTCGAATATGCGGGGGAGCAACTCGGCCTCGATCCCGATGCCAGTATCTTCCACCGCCAGGACGGCCTGCTGCGTCGTCCGGTCCACGGACAGCCGCACCGTCAGCCGCCCTCCGGGGTCGGTGAACTTCGCAGCGTTCTGCAACAGGTTGCCGACCACCTGAGCCAGCCGCGTGCGGTCGCCCCGGGCCCACACCGGCTCGCCCGGAACGTCCACCGCGGTCGTCAGTTTGCCCGACTCGATCGCCGCCCGATGGTCCTCGACGGCCTCCCGCACCAGGCGGGTGAGGTCCACTCGCTCGCGCCGCAACTCGATCTTGCCCCGCGTAATCCGGGTTACGTCCAGCAGATCGTCCACGATCCGACCCAGATGTTTCACCTGCCTTTCGAGCATGGCCCGCACCCGCTCGGCCCCCTCGCCCTGGAGCGACGGCTGCCGCAACAGATGAACGGCGTTGGTGATCGGGGCCAGGGGGTTCCGCAGTTCGTGGGCCAGCATCGCCAGGAACTCGTCCTTCCTCTTGTCCGCCTCCCGAACCTCCCCCAGTAGCCGCTCGGCCTCGGCCCGAGCCGCCTGCTCGAGGCACAACAGGTCGGCCCGCTCCCGCTCGACCTCGGCCACCCTGTTGCGGGCCTCGGCCTTCTCCAACGAGGAACGCACTGCCGTCACCAGGCGGATCGCGTGGCCCGGGGACTTCACGACGTAATCATCCAGCCCGGCCTTCATCGCCTCCACGGCGACCTCCTCGTTGCCCGTCCCGGTGAACATGACCACCGGGCGGTCGGGGTAGCGGGCCTTGAGTGCGTCGAGTACCGCCTGACCGTTGCTCCAGCCCAACTGGTAGTCGGTGATCGCCAGGTCGAACTGGCCGGCGCCCAGGGCCAGGTCCAACTCCCGCTGGTCCCGCACCTCCTGCGTCTGGAGGTCGGGGAACACCCGGCCGAGCTCCCGCTTGACCAGGTGCCGGTCGGTTTCGTTGTCGTCTACGTGGAGGATGCGTACCATGCGTGTTCCCACCCATTTCGGCTCGCCTGCCGCGGCGTCGCGCCTCCCAACTGGGGGGAGGGCGATCACGCCTTGTCGGTTTCCGGCTTCTCGTTCATCACGAGCCAGTACAGCCCGAGCGCCTTGACCATCTCCAGCAGGGGGTCGAAGTCCACCGGCTTGACGAGGTACGAATTGGCCCCCAGGTCGTAGGCCCGGTTTACGTCCGAGCTCTCCTTCGAGGAAGTCAGCACGACGACCGGCAGGCGTTTCAGCGACTTCTGCTGACGGAGCCATTCCAAGACCTCCAGCCCCGACCGCCTCGGCAGCTTCAAGTCCAGGAGCAACAGGACGGGGAACGGGCACTTTTCCCGGTCGGCGTAGGGGCCTTGGCCGCTCAGATAGGCCACCGCCTTGTCGCCGTCGTCCACGACCTGGATCGGATTCAGCAGGTTCGCCTTGCGGAAGGCTCGCCGGATCATCAGGGCGTCGGTCGAGTTGTCCTCGGCCAGCAAGATCGTAAAATGCGGCACGCTCGCACTCCTTATCCCGGCTTTGGCAAGTTCAACCAGAAGCGACTCCCCTGACCGACCTCCGACTCCACCCCGGCACGGCCGCCCATCCGCTCCACCCCTTTGCGGACGATAGCCAGCCCGATGCCCGTGCCTGGGTAGCTCTCCTCGCCGTGCAGTCGCTCGAAGACGCTGAAGATGCGTTGCTGGTGTTCGGGGGAGATGCCGAGCCCGTTGTCCTCGACCCAGAGCCGCACCCACTCGCCCACGTCCTCGGCGCGCACCCGCACCTTCGCCCGGACGCCGGGGGCCACGAACTTGACGGCGTTCGTCACGAGGTTGGTGACGATCTGGACCAGCGTGAGGTGGTGGGCCATGACCGGAGGAAGGGGCCCCTGGACCTCGACCTCGGCCTGGCCCTCCCGGATTACGTTCGCCAGTGCCGCTTGCACTTCCGCGAGCATCTCGTTCAGGTCCACGCGGGCCAGCGGCAGATCGCTGCGGCTCAGGCGACTGTAGGCCAGCAGGTCGTTGATGAGCGTGTCCATCTTGCGGACGGCGTCGATGATGCGGCGGCAGAAGTCCCGCCCGCCCGCGTCGAGCCGGTCGCCGCAGTCCTCCACCAACGCCTGAGCGAGCGACTGCACGTTCCGCAGCGGCGTCCGCAGATCGTGCGACACCGAGAAGCCGAAGACTTCGAGGGCGGCGTTGGCCTCCTGCAACTCGCTGGTCCGCTCCTTCACCCGCCGCTCCAGTTCGGCGGCGTGTTCCTGGAGCTCTCGCTCGCGCCGCTCCCGCTCTGCGGCTTCCACCCGGAGCGATTGGTTCGCCTCGGCATCGCGGAGTACCGTCACGTCTTCGATGGCGAGCAGGATCATGTCCGGGTTGATGGACTCGGGCGGGAACTTGCGGGCGTTGAGCAACATGCTCCTGTGCCCGATGGTCGGGAAATCGTGTTCGACCTCGAAGTCGTGGACGGGATGGTTGTAGGACACGACTTCACGCAGCAACGTCCGCAGGCGGGGGACATCCCACTGGCCGTCGCCCAGGTCGTAGACGAGGCGGTTTACCGTGTCTTCTTTCGAGACGTGAAACGTCTCGTAGAAGGCACCGTTCGCCGTCTTGACCCGCAGGTCACGGTCGAGAACGAGGAACGGCTCTCGCAAGGTCGCAATGATGTCGTCGGCGTAGGCGAGGGCTTGCTGTGCCACTCGCTCGTGTGACCTGCGTTCGGTGGTGTCCCGAAAGACCAGTAGGGCCCCGACGACTTCGCCCTTCTCATTGTGGATCGGGGTGGCACTTTGGTCGATGGGACGTTCTCTGCCGTCTTTGGCGACGAGCAGCGTGTCGTTCGCCGGGCCGGCGAACACGCCGTCTCGCAAGCCCCTGGCGGCAGTGTTCTCGACCGTCTGGCGACTTTCATCGTCGATGATGCGGAGCACGCTGTCGAGGGCCTGGCCCGCCGCCTCTGGCAGCGCCCAGCCGGTCAGGGACTCGGCCACGGAGTTGAGGAATGTGACCCGTCCTTCGGCGTCGGTGGTGATGACGGCGTCGCTGATGCTAGCGAGGGCGACACGACACCACTCGGGTTGCGAGGGCAACGCCCCCTTGTCCCCCTGGGAAAGGCCCATCGAGCCCTCCTTATCTGGTCTTGCGTTCACTACGTCGCGTCCTGCTCGAGTGCCGGGGGACATTCCAGGTTATTCTAGTGAAAGCGGCGAAGGTCAGTCGATGCTTCGGCCCCTCCTCCGCCTACCGGCCCTGTTAGGCGAGCGGCAGGAAAACCCCTCCCGCGTAGGACGGCTCTCCCGAGCCGTCCTCTCCTCGGCAGGACGGCTCAGGAGAGCCGTCCTACGGGCTGTTTTCTCCTGCCGCTCGCCTTACCACGTGAGCCGGACAAGCGATGGCTCGATCGGTTGGCGGCGTGGGGCCGGCTGGTGCAGACGCAGGACGTCGCGGACGTGGTGGCGTGGACGGCCAACAGCGCAACCGCGTAGTGGATCAGAGGGGAACGGCGGTTCGTCAAGGCGTCCCGCGCCGCTCTCATTTCACCGACCGAGGGCGCGCGAGGAGCTTCGATACGGCGGTGAGGTCAACGGGCTTGACGAGATGGGCGTCGAAGCCAGCCTCCAGCGATTTTCGCCGATCTTCTTGCTGACCGTACCCGGTCAACGCCGCCAGCAGGGCGTCCTTGAGCCCCACCTGTTCTCGGAGCCGACGAGCCAGTTCAAACCCATCCATGCCAGGCAGGCCGATGTCTACGAAGGCGACTTCCGGTTGAAACGCATAGGCCGTGGCGAGGGCGGTCGGCCCGTCGTAGGCGGTTTGGACTTCATGCCCCTCGAGGCGAAGGAGCATTGCCAGGCTCTCGGCAGAGTCCACGTTGTCGTCCACGACCAGCACGCTGCGGGGAAGTACGGGCGTGCCGTTCGCCGTGACCTCCCCGGCGTCCACCGGGGCGACGGGCTGTGTCTCAAGGGCGGGTAACTGTACCACGAACTCGCTGCCCTTGCCCGGCCCGTCGCTGAACGCCTCGACCCGCCCGCCGTGCAACTCGACCAAATTCTTGACCAGGCTGAGGCCGATGCCCAGCCCGCCCTCCGACCGGGCGAGGGAGCGGTCGCCTTGCGTGAACAGGACGAAGACGTGGGGCAGCACGTCGGCGGCGATGCCCATGCCGTCGTCCCGCACCCGCACGACCCCCTGGCCCCCCTTCCGCTCGACCGTCAGAGCGATGTGCCCGCCCTCCCCGGTGTATTTCGCCGCGTTGTTGAGCAGGTTCGCCACCACCTGCACCAGGCGCGTCACGTCCCCGTCCACGCAAACGGGCCCCGGGCAGGAGGTGACGGTCAACTCGTGCCTGCGCCCGTCGATCAGCGGGCGGCTCGTCTCCACGGCCCGCGCGACGACGGCAGCCAGTTCCACCGGCTCCATCTGGAGCCTCACCTTCCCGCTCGAGATGCGGGAGACTTCCAGGAGGTCGTCCACCAGGCAGGTCATCTGGCCGACCTGCCGCTCGATCATTTGGGCCGCCCGCTGGAGGTTCGCATCGACCGGCCCGACGAGGCGGATCACCTGGGCGGCGTTGCGGATGGGGGCGAGCGGGTTGCGGAGCTCGTGGGACAGCATCGCCAGGAACTCGTCCTTGTGACGGCTGACTTTGGCCAGTTCGTCGGCCCGCTCTCGCAAGGCGGAAACGTCTTCCACGGCGAGCAAGATCAACTCGGGGTGTTTGGAGTCCGGGGGGAATGGCCGGGCGTTGAGCAGCATGGTCTTTCGACCGAGAGACTGAAAAGTGTGTTCGACCTCGAAGTCGTGAACGGATTGGTTGCGGGAAAGGACTTCATCCAGCAACGTCCGCAGGGCGGGAATGTCCCACTGGCCGTTACCCAGGTCGTACACCAGGCGGTTTTCGGTTTCCGCTTTCGAGACGTGAAACGAGTCGTAGAAGGCGCGGTTCGCCGTCTTCACTCGCAAATCGACGTTGAGGACCAGGAACGGCTCTCGCAGGGTCGCAATGATGTCATCCGTGTACGCAAGGGCTTTTTCCAACGCCCGTTCCGTCTTCCGCCGTTCGGTGACGTCCCGAAAGACCAGCACGACACCGGCGACTTCCCCCTTGTCGTTGCTGATCGGGGCGGCACTGTCGTCGAGAGGCCGTTCCGTGCCGTCTCTGGCCACGAGCAGGCTGTGGCTCGCCAACTCAAACGTGCGACCTTCCCGGAAGGCTCGGACGGAGGGGCTCTCGACCGGCTGGCGGCTTTCTTCGTTGATGAGGCGGAACACGCCGTCGAGCGGTTGCCCCACGGCCTCTTGCGGCGCCCACCCGGTCAAGGACTCAGCGACCGGGTTCAGGAAAGTCACCCGCCCATCGGCGTCCGTGGTGATGACCGCATCGCCAATGCAGGAGAGCGTAACGCGCAGCCAGTCCCGCTGGTCGTGCAACCTTTCGACGTTCGCCGGTGAAGGGTCGGTCGCACCCTCTCCGTCTGGTCTTGTGTTCGCCATTCGCGTGCGCCCTTGCTTGGCTGCCGTGAGGGCCTTTCGACTATTCTACGGAAAGTGGCGGCTGCCCGGTCCCCGCCATTCCCGATTGCCCCCGAAGACCGACCGAATCGCACATTGTCAAATTCCATGCCGGGGTAATAAGAGGGGTGTTTCTAGCAGGGCCGGTCAAGCTGGTTGCTTCGCCAAAACACCAAGAACTCTAATTGGCGACGATAACACCGATACCTTTGCGATCAACGCAGATCGAGCCGGGCAGGACCACTGCCCGTCACGGTGTTGCATTTGGTCACATCATCCTACTTGGCACGTGGCCTGAGATGATCGCTGGTCGGTCATACAGCCCCGGAGGTATTTCGTTGTCGAGCCCGCAGTGGTGGCACTCCGTCCAACTCGGGCCCAAGGCATCCGGCTCAAACTCCAAGACACCTTTGAATTTACACAACCAACAGCGATACCGATGCCGGTAGGGAGCGACCTCTGCCGCCTCGGCACGAATGCCGTGGCCGATCACGAGCGATTCCCCCACCCTGACGGTGAATTCCCTATACATACGGACCTTCTTCCCACCCCTAACTCTCAGAGTTAGGTGAACCTTCGCCAGCGGACTACCGAGGAAGGTAGCCCCTCCAGCATCCTTTTAAGGAAAGTGATAGAGAACCGCCACCGAGACGGGCCTCTTGTCCTCGACAGGACAAGCGGCTTAACCCAACTGGGTTAGGCGGCGAGTGATGTGAAGGGCACTGATTAGAATTTCAGTCTTCATCCTGTATTTTACGCTTACAGGCTGGGTCTGTCCATCCCAAAATCCTCCCCAGCCGGCCCACGTGTGAGCGTCTTGAAAGTTGGTGGAATCTTTGTACAGATGAGTTCGGGAGGGCCCTACGGCCCAAAAACCACCCGGACACTCTGCGAGGCGAGCCATGGGGAAGGTGACGAAACTGACGGCGGAGCAAGAGGCGCGGGC
>JBBSEZ010000496.1:0-7019 GCA_038239195.1 Gemmatales bacterium | reverse complement strand
CGGCGCGACGAGCCGAGCTCGTCGGCTAAATGATCTCTTGACGCACCGGCGCTTCTCGCTATAAGTGTCCGCCCCAACGGCCTTCGGGGGAACATGGCCGTGGGCCCACTCACCAGTCGGGGGATGGCGCATGCGCACGACAAGGGAGGCACTCGGCTTGCTTCTGGCGATCCTGATAGCCTCGGCCGGGTGTACCTCCACCGACGCCCACCTGAAACCGCCCAAGCCCCCGGTCGAGTACACCGTTCCGCCCGACGAGACCCGCTACAGTAAGGCGCCCGAGTTTCCCAAGGAAACGATGGACCAGGACTTCCTGCTCAAGAAGGCCAAGGACGCCTCCAAGCCGGGCAGCTTGAACAACCCCGGCAGTAGCTTCGGAGGCCGTGGCGCTGGCGGCTTCAACGGCAACTGATCCACGCGCCCTCTCAACCCGGGACCGACACCCATGGCTTTTCTCGATCGGCTAGCCGAGGCGGCCGGGCAGGTCAGCCTCTCTCAACAGGAGGTGGCGCGCTACAGCCGTCACCTCATCCTGCCCGAGGTGGGCCCCGAGGGGCAGAAGCGCCTCAAGGCCGCCAGCGTCCTGCTCATCGGCGCGGGCGGCCTCGGCTCGCCCCTGGCCCTCTACCTCGCGGCGGCGGGCGTGGGCCGCATCGGCCTCGTCGATTTCGACCTCGTCGATTTCAGCAACCTCCAGCGCCAGATCTTGCACGGCACGCCCGACGTGGGTCGCTCGAAGCTCCAGTCCGCCAGGGACAAGCTCCAGGCCCTCAACCCCGAGGTGCGCGTCGATCTGTACGAGACGCGGCTCAGCTCGGCCAACGCGCTGTCGATCTTCGGGCCCTACGACATGGTGATCGACGGCACCGACAACTTCCCCACGCGCTACCTCGTCAATGATGCCTGCGTGTTGCTGGGCAAGCCGAACGTCTACGGGAGCATCTTCCGCTTCGATGGGCAGGCGTCGGTCTTCTGGCCGGGCAAGGGCCCGTGCTACCGCTGCCTCTACCCCGAGCCTCCGCCCCCCGGCGAGGTGCCGAGCTGCGCCGAGGGCGGGGTGCTGGGCATCCTGCCCGGGCTCGTCGGCTGCATCCAGGCCACCGAGGCGGTCAAGATAATTCTCGGGCAGGGCGAGCCGCTCGTCGGCCGGCTGCTGCTCTACGACGCGCTGCAGATGAGCTTCCGCGAGTTCAAGGTGCGCCGCAACCCCCAGTGCCCGATGTGCGGCGATCGGCCCACCATCAAGCAGCTCATCGACTACGAACAGTTTTGCGGCGTGCGCGGCCAGGAGGCCCCCGCCGGAGCTCCCGCGGGCGCCGAGCTCACCGTCGAGGAACTGAAGGCACGGCTCGACCGAGGAGAGGACGTTTTCGTGCTCGACGTGCGCAACCCGGAGGAGTTTCAGATTTGCCGCATCCCCGGCAGCGTGCTGTTCCCCCTGCCGGCGCTGCCGCAGCGCTTCGGCGAGTTGGACCGCGAGCGCGAGCTGGTGGTTCACTGCAAGAGCGGGATGCGCAGCCAGAAGGCGATCCAGTTTCTCCGCGAACAGGGCTTCACGAAGTTGAAGAACCTCAAGGGCGGCATCCTGGCCTGGGCCGACCGGGTCGATAAGGGCATGCCGAAGTACTGATCGATGGAGGGAACCATGGCAGGGACGATCGACTGGATTTACCACCGCAAGGGCTGAACGGGCTGCAAGAAATCTCAAGGGTTCCTTGAGGAAGGTGGTTGGAGCGTCGGCGGGGTCGTGGACGCCGGCAAGGAGCGCAAGGGCCGGGCGGAGGCGCTGAAGCTGGCGCGCTCGGCCGAGGTGGTCGTGGTGGCGCGGGGGAAGAAGGTCGTCACGCTGGACATGAAGGCAGCGCCGCCCGACGACGACGCGCTGGCGGCGCTGCTGCTGGGGCCGACCGGGAACTTGAAGGCGCCGACGTTGCGCAAGGGCAACCTGCTGCTGGTGGGCTTCGGGGAAGAGGCGTATCGGCAGGTGCTGGGTGGGAAGTAGCCGTTCGCTTTGCAAGTCCGCCGCCACTCGGGCAGCCCGACGCGCGTTTTGGAGTTGCGCGTTTCAGGCGACCTCAGGGGGAGGACAAGGTGCGCTCAACAGCGGGCGGGCCGCCGGAGGCTCGCGGAGGGCGTGCCCTCTAGCCAACCTTCACCCTGCGCCCCTCCGCCAGGCTCGCGCGCGCCGCCCGCAGCCACGTCAGCGCCGCGTGCCCCTCTTCCAGGTCTGAGCTCGGCGCCCCCTGGCGTAGCGCCTTCGCGAAGCGCACCAGCAAGCGCCGCTCGCCGACTTGCGGCAACACGAGCAGGTGGCGCCCCTCGTTATCGCGCCAGGCCAGTCGGCCCGGCCATTCCGCCACAGCGCGGCCGCGCTCCGCGATGACCGCGATGCGCCGCGCGGAGCCTTTCGTGCCGAGCGTCAACTGCGCCACGCGGCCGGGGCCAAACTCCAGCACCACGCTCGCGAAGCCCGGCAGCTCCTCGCCCCCCAGCGTGCGCACCGCGGTCGGCGGGCCGCCGAACAGGGCCCCGCAACCTTGCAGCAGGGGGAGCGCATTCTCCAGGCGCGCCGGCCAGTCGATGCGCACCGCCCGCCCTCCTGCGGTCGATGGATGGAACAAAGGGCATAGCCCCGCCAGGGAAACTGGTAGAATGGGGCAGAGGACCGGCTGGAAGTGGGAAGCCCTACGACGGCAGGTGGACTTCTTCGATGGCCGCAGCGTCGCGAAGAGCAACGGAAAGCCCGCCCCACCGGGGGCGAGTGCAGGCGCAAGGAGGGGGCGTCGAGAAATCCAGGAAGTGGGCCCAGGCCACGCCCCCGACGGCGGCGGACGTTCTCGGGATGTTGGATCAACTGGAGGCGGAGCTCGGGCGTGCCGACAGGCGAGCAAGGGAAGAAGCGTTCGCGCAGGCGCGCGAATTCATTCGGAGTGCTGCCGAACAGAGTGGGCTGGATGCTCCGGTTTCAAAGTCCTTCCCACGGAAGAACGAGGGAGACATTCGAGTCGATCTGGAGGTGAAGGCTGGGAAGGCTTGCGTCCTGGGCTGAGTCGCGTGACCTTGAGGGCCGAACAATGGCGGAACTGTGCCCCAACTTCCTTCAGGATCCCACCGAGTACGCCTCGGCGGAGGCGTATTGGCGGCGATTGTGGGATGGCCTGGTCCGACTGACCGGGCAATGGGGCGAGTGGGAGGCCCCCTGGCTGAGGACGACGTTTGCCAACGGCACCCCCTTTCGCGACGGCGACCCCATTTTCAGCGCCATTTCCGCCGCCCGCGGCCTGGGGGTGCGCATCGTCCAGCACGAGCAAGGAGACGGTGGCCTGCAACCGAAGTTGTGGATCGATCGTTTTGGAGATGAGGAGGATGGGGTGGTCCGCGTCCTTGTGATCTCGTGCGCCCTGTCGGAGTATTCCGCGAACTGCGCACGCGACCTCATCCTTTCGTGGATGGTTGCGGGCAAGGTGCAACTCTGCCGGGAAGGCGAGGGGCCGGCCAAAGTCCTGCTTCCGAAGCCTCAACCGTCCCGAGTGCCAGTTCCTGTCCCGGCTTGACGAACCACTTGCGACGTTCGGGGAACAGGTTGTTAGGGCTCGCGGAGGGCGAGATGGAAGCGTTTGAGTGCAGCGGCGTTTGGTGGCCGGCGGAGGCGCCCGCGAACCGCCTCCCGGGCACCCTGCACTTTTCACGTGAGAAGGGCCTCGTTCTTTCCCTGCTTGGGAACTTTAGCGAGGCGTCGTGGCCTCTCGGCGAACAAACGTATCGCGTCGTCCTGGGTGTGGCCTACGACAGCCCGTTCGATCAGCAGGTGACGTTGAAAGATTGTCGGTTGTCAGGTTCCACGGTTGGCATTCCCGGTTTCTCCAGGGAAACCTACCACGTCGAACGAGCCTTCTTCGGCGCTCATCTGGAGGAAGAAGAAGACTTCCTCTTCCCCGAGTGTACGATCGAGCTCGGAGGCCTGGAGAGTTGGGCGTCGCATCGGACGGGCTTTCAATTCAATAGGGGGCCGTCCCGCGAGGATGGCATCTCTCTCACGTACAAGCACCCGCCCTCACTGGCCGCCGCGGTGCCTGAGGGGACTGTCGCGTTGTCCTGGGGGGCAAGGTTCAAAAGCACCCTTCGGCGATGGAACTTTCAGGAGGACGTCTCGTTCCGCGTCGTAGCGAGCGCCCCCCTCTCTGAGGGCGAGTGGAATCAGCGATACGTCTACCCCCTGGAAAACTTCCTGACCTTCGCAACGAATGCCCCCAACGCCTTACGAAAGGTTCAGTTTCATCGCGTCCTTGAAGGCGCCAACCCGAAGGAGGCATCTCTACCCATCGTGCTGGTGGCTTCTCGTGTCCATGAAGGACCGAATGAGGAAGAATTCTCGCCGCACAAGATGCTCTTCACCTTGGAGGACGTAGGCGACAGGTTCGCGCCCTTTGTGAGAAAGTGGTTAGAGATCCATCGGCACTTCCAAGCCACGTGCAACGTGTTCTTCAGCATTCAGTACGCTCCGCAGACCTACCTGGATACCACACTCCTCGCGGTGATGCAGTCGTTGGAACTGTATCAGGCGCGGCGGAACGGCGCGGGCGCTCGGCTGGGAAAGCCGTCCCTTCCTGCGGACGTCCTGGCCAATTTGCCCGAAGCCTGCCGGTCGCCGATCCAAGAATGGTTGGAAGGGCTCGTCGTTGATACGTTCCGAGGCACGCTCTCGCAACTCTTTGATGAACACCGGGCCGTGCTCGGCCCTCTCGCCCCGAGAGGAGAAGAAGGACTCACCGGCGAGGTCCTGGCGATCAGGAACCAGGTACTTCGCAAGAACCTCGATCCCAGTCAGCTCGGCAATTACAACCTTCGGCTGTTCTGGGTGACTCAAACGCTCACGATCTTGATGAAAGCCTGCTTCCTCAAAGAACTTGGGTTCACGGAAGAGGAGAGGACCAGGCTCTTTGACCGTAACCAGATGTATGGCTTCATCCGGTACGAGCTCCCCAAGCGAATGTGAGCCCGGGGAGGTAAGGCGCGCCTACGCCCCTAGCCGACCTCCACCCTCCGCCCCTCCGCCAGGCTCGCGCGCGCCGCCCGCAGCCAGGTCAGCGCCGCGTGCCCCTTTTCCAGGTCCGACCACGGCGCCCCCTGGCGTAGCGCCTTCGCGAAGCGCTCCAGCAAGCGCCGCTCGCCGACTTGCGGCAACGCGAGCACGTGGCGCCCCTCGTTGTCGCGCCAGGCGAGCCGGCGCGGCCATTCCGCCACGGCACGGCCGCGCTCCGCCACCACCTCGATGCGCCGCGCGGAGCCTTTCGTGCCGAGCGTCAACTGCGCCACGCGGCCGGGGCCAAACTCCAGCACCACGCTCGCGAAGCCCGGCAACTCCTCGGCCCCCAGCGCGCGCACGGCGGTCGGCGGCCCGCCGAACAGGGCCCCGCAACCTTGCAGCAGGGGCAGCGCTTTCTCCAGGCGCGCCGGCCAGTCGATGCGCACCGCCCGCCCCGGCCCGAGCTGGCCCGCAAGCAAGCCCTGCAAGTGCTCGAGCAGCAGGGCGAGGGCGGGCGAAGGCGCCATCGTCACGGCCCCCTTGCGCTCGCGCACCAGCGACAGCAGCGCGTCGGCGCGGTCCTCTTGCGCCAGCGAGCCAGCGCAGAAGACGGGCTTGCCGGCAGCGACGGCGCGCTCCACCGGCCAGAGGCGCCACCACGCGCGGCCCAGCACGAGCACCGCGTCGAGGTCTTCGCGCTCCAGCAACTCGGTCGGGCCCTCGGCCACGGCGCAGCCCAGGCGGCGGGACTCGTCGGTGGCGCGGCGCACGACCGGGTCGCAGACGGCGCGCACCTCCAGGGGCGGCCGCAGGGCGAGGAGCGCCCGGCGATAGCGGGGCCAGCGCGGGCCCAGGCCGAGGATCCCGACGCGCAGCCGTGGGCGTGCTTCCATGTCCTCTCCGCTCCAGAAACGAGTACAACGAACCCGGGCCCGCTTCTCCCTTTTGTTGTACGCCCTTGCAGGAGCAACGTTCATGCCCGCCCGCTCGACCTTCACCACGCGCCCCCTCTACCTGGGCCGGCGCGGCGTGCTGGCCTCCGGCCACTACCTCGCCGCCCGCGCCGGCCAGCGCATGTTCGACCGCGGCGGCAACGCCATCGACGCCGCGGTCGCCTCCGGCTTCGCGCTGAACCTGCTCGAGCCGCACAACAACGGCCTCGGCGGAGAGGTGCCCATCCTCGTCTACTCCGCCCGCGACAAGAAGGTCTTCGCCCTGAGCGGGCAGGGCTGGATCGGCAAGGCCGCCACGGTCGAGCGCTTCCGTCGCCTCAAGATCGACCTCATTCCCGGCGATGGCTTCCTGCCTGCCACAGTCCCCGCCGCCTTCGGCACCTGGGCGCTGGCGCTCCAGCGCTTCGGCACCCTCGCGCTCAAGGACGTCCTCGAACCGGCCATCGATTACGCCGAGAGCGGGTTCCCCGTCTACGCCGGCCTGCGCTCCGCCCTCGCGGGCCTGGTCAAGCGCTTCCGCGCCGAATGGCCCAGCTCGGCGAGCCTCTACCTTCCCGGCAATCGCGTGCCCGCCCTCGGCGACCTGCACAAGAACCCGGAGTGGGCGGCCACCCTCAAGAAGGTCGTCGAGGTCGAGACGCGAACGAGTCGCTCGGGCCGGGCCGAGGCGATCCAGGCGGCGGTCGATTACTGGTACAAGGGAGAGGTGGCGGAGAAGATCGTCGCCTACCTGAGCAAGACGGAGGTGCGCGACGCCTCCGGCCGCAAGCACCGCGGGCTGCTGACCCGGGACGACTTCGCGGCGTGGAAGGCGACGGTGGAAGAACCGTTCTCGGTCGATTATCGCGGCCTGACGGTCTTCAAGTGTGGGCCGTGGTCGCAGGCGCCCGTGTTCTTGCAGCAACTGCGCCTGCTCGAAGGCTTCGACCTCGAGTGGATGGGCCACAACTCCACCGAGTACGTTCACACCGTCACCGAGGCCGCCAAGCTCGCCTTCGCCGACCGCGACACGTTCTACGGCGACCCGCGGCACGTGGCCG
>JBBSEZ010000495.1:0-7061 GCA_038239195.1 Gemmatales bacterium | reverse complement strand
CCTGCCCTGCCTCGGTTCGCCACAAAGATGACGACCCGCTTCACCGGGTCGTCGTCCTCCCTGCGCTTTTCTTACCACGTTACCGTTTCACTTCAACGGTTTCCCCGGTGAGCGCATACGAAGAAACGGCTGAGTTGTATCGCGTGAAAAACAAGTACGATGATGTGATGAGGCGCCTTCACTGCCGCGCTATGCCGTGGCGCGTGCCGATCGCGGAAGCCGACATCCAGGACTTCGAGCGCGAGATCGGCTACCCCTTGCCTGCGGACTACCGAACCTTCCTCCTCGATTATGGCTTCACCGGGTGCGATCGCTACGTCTACTATCCGAACGCCGATGACCCTCGCCCGGCGAGAGAGCTTGGGCCGTTCTACGGCCTGATGCGGGGCGAATCGGTTGACCTGCGTTCCCTTAGGCGGTTATTCGCCGGTTATCTCCCAGAGCGCCTGATGGTCTTCGCAACCACCCCCGGCGGGAAACTGTGCCTCTCGCTGTCCGGTGAGGACGCTGGCCGCGTCTATTGGTGGGAGCAGAACGCCCCCCCGGAGGGCCCCGACTTCCCCCTCATCCTCGTCGCGCACGACTTCGACTCCTTCATGCATTCCCTCGTCTGGCTTGAAGAGCCTTACGTTCATCTCAAGCCGAACGAAGAAGCGGGGCAGACCTGAATCGTGCCCGCAAGGGGCTGGGCGGAGTGTCAGTGGCGCCTGCGCCCCCCAGCAAACGGAGGCCCCCATGACCGACCCCGAGCGACCCGTGCGCTTCGCGCAAAGGCCCTACACCGACCCCGAAGGCCTCTTCACTATGGAAGTGCCTGCGGGCTGGCTCATCGACGAGTCCGGCCGCGGCGGCGCCCGGCTCGCCCTGCTGCACCCCGCTGCCGATGCGGCCTTCCGGGCGAACGTCAACGTTATCGCTGAAAACCCGGCCGGCGTGGCCCCCGCAAACTACCTGGCCCACAGCCTCAACCAGTTGAGGCAAGCCGGCGCCCCCGTCGAGGTAGCCTTCGAGGAGCCAGCGCCGCAGGCCGGCGGGCGGCTGTGCGAATGGGTCATCTCGCTCGGCCCCTGCCCCGTGCGGGTGCGGCAGGTCATCGTGCCTGTGGCCGGCACGGCGTTCGTCGTCACCGCAACGGCCTCGCTCGCCGACTTCGAGCGTCATCGTGCCGACATCGAGCGAGCCCTGGGTTCTTTCGCACTCGCCGCCGTAACGAACTGAAGGCGAAAGAGCCAACGCCCACCCCCCCTGGTGCCAGAAGCCGGGGTGTGGAAGCCGTGCCCGCTTGCGCCCGTTGTGTCGGCCCGCTGGGTCTGGTAGCCTTTTTTGGTGGTGACTCCATCAGGCTTCCGGTCGTAACAGGAGAGACATAGGAAGTCTGGGCAAGACGATTTCCGTAACTCTGCGTAGCTTGGGCAATATGGAGGGGTACTTGGCCGCAACGGAAGCCTGATGGAGTCACCCCTTTTTCCTTTCCTCCGGCTCGGGTGGCGGGTAGACTCAACCTCGCCCCGTGGAGCCGGAGGTTTGTGGCATGAAAACGCGCATCGTGCTTGGGATAGCGGCCGTGGTATGCCTCGCCTTCGCACCGGCCCCTTTGCCGAAGGGGGACAAGAACGGCCCCAAGGCGGAGCTGAAAAGCCTCGAAGGCACGTGGGCCCTTATCGGATTGACCTTCGGCGGCAAAGACAGCTCGCAGACCAAGCTCCTGGACATGAAACTGCGCATCGCGGACGGTAAGTGGGCCTTCGTCCGAGAGCAGAAGCAGGCCATCGAGTATGAGATGGTAGTGGACGTCAGAGGCAAGTTACCAACCCTCGATCTTCGTAGGGCCGGCGCCAAGGAGCCCACTATCCGCGCCGTGTACGTGCGGAAAGGAGACACTCTGAAGCTATGCTACTTCGCCCGCAGGAAGGGCGGAGAAGTAAACGGCCGACCAAGCGGGCCCGACGACGTCCATCCGCGCCTGACGACGATGACCTGGCGGCGCGAGAAAAAGTGAGGGGCGCGTTCATGGAAAAGGGGCTCCTGGTCGTTGGACTGACTGGCCTGTTGCTCGGCTTCGCCCCGGCGCCGCCTCCGCGCCCCGACGATCCCAAGCAACAACAGAAGCTCCTGCTCGGGACGTGGGTCATCGTGCGCCAGGAAAACGCCGGCAAGCCCCTGCCTACCCCCGGCGTGCTCAAGGCGGTCTTCGTTGCGGACAAGGTCACCTTCACGCGCGACGGCACCAAGACAAACGAACTGACCGTGGTCGTCGGCCCGAAGAAGACGATGGACCTGAAAGCAGCGGGGATGACGTACCTGTGCATCTACGCCCTGGATCGGGACGTTCTCGACGTAGCCTATCAAAATGACGTGGGCAAGAAGGGCCTGCGCCCCGCCTCATTGACCAGCACGGACGGCCGCGTCTTTCGGATGGTCCTCAAGCGAGAGCGCAAATGAGCGCGAGAGGGAGCTCCCTGCGACAGCCGGGGCCTCTTGGCGACCTTCTCCTCCGATTATCGGCCGTTCGAGGTTCGGAACTTGACAGGACTTACTTGCTTTCCCGGAAGCGATACCCCACCCCGCGCACCGTCTCGATCAGGTCGGACGACCCGAGCTTGCGGCGCAGCGTCTTCACGTGGACGTCGATGGTGCGCTCCAGCACGATGGCGCCCTCGCCGATGGCGGCGTCCATGAGCTGGTGGCGGGTGAAGGCCCGGCCGGGTTGACGCAGCAGGCACTCCAGAAGGCGGAACTCGGTGGGGGTCAGGTCGAGCTCCCGGCCATCGGCGAACGCGCGGTGACGCACGCGATCGATGCGGACGTTGAGGTACTCGACGACGTCAACCGGGTCGGTGACGCCCTCGATGCGGCGCTGGAGCGCCTTGATGCGCTGGAGCAGCACCTTGATGCTGAACGGCTTGGTCACGTAATCGTCGGCCCCGAGCGAGAAGCCGACCACCTGGTCGGTTTCCTCCGCCTTGGCGCTGACAATGATGATGGGAATGTCGCGCGTGCGTTCGCCGGCGCGCAACTCGCGGCAGACGTCGGTCCCGCTCAGTCCGGGGAGCATGACGTCCAGGAGGATCAGGTCGGGGAGGAGCGTCTGCGCTTTGCGAAGCCCTTCCTGGCCCTCGTGGGCCACGATGGTCTCGTAGCCCTCGCGCTGGAGGTTGTAGACCAGCACGTCTACCAGGTCGCGCTCGTCCTCGATGATGAGCACGCGCAGGCGGGCCACGGCGGGGCTGGAGGTCGGGCCAGGGGCGGCGGCCATAGGCAGGTCTCTCCCAACGGTTCGGGACGTCGGCAGGAGGTAGGATGAAGCGAGCAGGCCTTCGGTCGGGGTCATCTTTCATCCTTTGTCGGCGAGCCGATGGCGAACGATTTCGCCCTCGATCAGGTAGATCACGTCCTCGGCGATGTTCGTCGCATGGTCGGCGATCCGTTCCAGGTGCCGCGTGGCCGAGAACATCGACAGTCCCGCCTCGATCAGGTGCGGCGCGCTCTTCATCTGCTGCATCACTTCCTGGATGATCTCGACGTTGTAGCGATCGACCTCGTCGTCCATGCGCAGCACCGCCTGCGCCTCCTCCTTGTTGAGGTTGACGAAGGCGTCGAGGCTGTTGCGCACCATCGTCGTCGTCAGGTCGGTCATGCGCTGGAGCCTGGCGGGCACCGGGAAGTGGGGCGGGCTGGCCAGGCAGACGGCCCGCTCGGCGATCTCTTCGGACAGGTCGCCCATGCGCTCCAGGTCGATGGTGATCATCATCGTGGAGACGATGCGGCGCAGGTCGATGGCCACCGGCTGATGCAGGGCAAGGAGCTTCAGGCACTCCTCGGCAAGGTGGTTCTCCTCGTGGTCGATCTGGGCGTCGCCGGCGATGACCTCGCGCGCCAGGCGGACGTCGCGCGTTTGCAGCGCGAGGATGGCCTTGTGGATGATCTCTTCCACAAGGCCGGCCAGCGCCAGCAGGTCGCGCCGCAGGCTTTCGAGGTCTCGCTGTAGGTGTTTGGCCATGGGCCCCACGATCCAGAGTCAGGTCGAGGTTATTAGTTGCCGTTTCGCGCGGGATCAGCCGAAGCGCCCGGTGATGTAGTCCTCCGTCTGTCTTACCTGCGGACGGGTGTAGAGAAAATCGGTCGGCCCCGACTCGATCAGCCGGCCCTGGAAGAAGAACGCCGTCAGGTCGGAGACCCGCGCCGCCTGCTGCATGTTGTGCGTGACGATGACGATCGTGTAGTCGCGCTTGAGCTCGAAGATCAGGTCCTCGATGCGCGCCGTCGAGGCGGGGTCGAGCGCCGAGGCCGGCTCGTCCAGGAGGAGCACCTCGGGGTCGGTCGCCAGGGCGCGGGCGATGCACAGCCGTTGCGCCTGTCCCCCGGACAGGTTGAGGGCGGAGTCGTCGAGCCGGTCCTTGACCTCGTCCCACAGGCCGGCGTTGCGCAGGCAGCGCTCGCAGACCTCGGCCAGCCGGGCGCGGTCGCGCAGGCGCGCCACGCGCGGGCCGAAAACGACGTTCTCGAAGACCGACTTGGGGAAGGGGTTCGACTTCTGGAAGACCATGCCGACGCGCCGGCGCAGATCGACGAGGTTGACGCCGCGGTCGTAGACGTCGTGGCCGTCGAGCAACACCTCGCCGGTCAGGCGCGTGCCCTCGATCAGGTCGTTCATGCGGTTGAGCGAGCGCAGGAAGGTCGATTTCCCGCAGCCGGACGGCCCGATCAACGCCATCACCGAGCCCTGGGGGACGACGAGCGATACGTCGAAGAGCGCCTGCTTGTCTCCGTACCAGAACGACATGGCGCGCACGCTGAACTTCGAGCGCATCCCCGGATCGTTAGAGGGCTTGCGCCCGTTCATGCTGCGTTCGGAGATGATCGCGGAATACGATAGCGTGGACATGGGAGCTCCTCGGGGCTTGCTCCGCGAGGGACGGAGAAGCGCTGCCATCCGCAAGAGGATTCTACCCTCACATTGTATAGATTTGATGAAGGTTTCGAGGAGGTTGGGGGAGAGGGCTGCCGGGCAAGCGCGGGCTGGTTCCTGCGGTTGCTCACCCGACGAGCTCGAACTTTTTCGAGTCAGGGGTGTCATTCTTCGTGCGAGGTCGGGCGGGCGAAGGAGGAGGGAGGCCGGCGGGTGGGGTTATGCGGGAAATTCGCCTTGCCTGGAGAAAGGCGCCTCCCTAAGATTACTCTTTCCACGCGGTCGGGCTCTGCTAGCGTAGCTCAATGGCAGAGCACCGGTTTTGTAAACCGGTGGTTGTGAGTTCAACTCTCACCGCTAGCTTTCGAGGAGCAGAGACTGGACGAAAGCAACATCAAGGCCCTACAACAAGCAAACCACGATGGCGAGGGTAGGTGGCCGAGTGGCCAATGGCATCAGGCTGTAAACCTGACGGACCTAGTCCTACGGGGGTTCAAATCCCTCCCTACCCACTCTCTTATTCGCAGGGAAGGATTTGCGGGTGTAGCTCAACGGTAGAGCACCTGCCTTCCAAGCAGGTCGTTGGGAGTTCAATTCTCCTCACCCGCTCTGTCCCGTCCAGAACCGAAGGCCCGGCAGGCATGACAACGTGGCCGCTGCTGTAGCTCAGTGGTAGAGCGCGTCCTTGGTAAGGACGAGGTCGTGGGTTCAACCCCCACCAGCAGCTCTCCTGTAAGTCCGCGTTCGGTACGACCAAGAATGTCCGGGGCTCGCGAGCGCGAGCCCGGGCCGCAAGATGAAACTGCGGAGGAAAGATGGCTAAGGACGTCTTCCAGCGAACCAAGCCGCACGTGAACGTGGGCACCATCGGTCACATCGACCACGGCAAAACCACGACCACGGCGGCCATCGTGGCCCGCCAGGCCTTCAAGAACAAGATCACGAAGTTCAAGGACTACAAAGAGATCGCCAAGGGCGGGACCGACCGCGACGAGCTCAAGACCGTGACCATCGCGGTGGCGCACGTCGAGTACGAGACGCCGAACCGCCACTACGCCCACATCGACTGCCCCGGGCACGCCGATTACATCAAGAACATGATCACCGGCGCCGCCCAGATGGACGGCGCCATCCTGGTCGTGGCCGCCAACGATGGCCCCATGCCCCAGACGCGCGAGCACCTCCTGCTCGCCCGCCAGGTCGGCGTGCCGCGCATCGTCGTCTACCTCAACAAGGTGGACACGGTCGAAGACCCCGAACTGATCGAGCTCGTCGAGATGGAGATCCGCGAGCTGCTCACCAAGTATGAGTTCCCCGGCGAAGAGGTGCCGATCATCCGCGGCAACTCCCTGGCCGTCATGCTCTCGCAGGGCAAGGACGACGCCTCCGGCAAATGCATCGACGACCTGATGGTCGCGCTGGACACCTACATCCCCACCCCCGAGCGCCTCATCGACAAGCCGTTCCTCATGTCCATCGAGGACGTCTTCTCGATCAAGGGCCGCGGCACCGTGGGCACCGGCCGCATCGAGCGCGGCAAGGTCAAGGTCGGCGAGGAAGTCGAGATCGTCGGCCTGATGAAGGCCCCCAAGAAGACGGTCGTGACCGGCGTCGAAATGTTCAACAAGACGCTCGAGTCCGGCGAGGCGGGCGACAACGTCGGCGTGCTCCTGCGCGGCATCGAGCGCACCGACCTGGAGCGCGGGCAGGTGCTGGCCAAGCCCGGCTCGATCACCCCGCACACCAAGTTCGAGGCCCAGGTCTACGTGCTGAGCAAGGACGAAGGCGGGCGGCACACGCCGTTCTTCACCGGCTACCGCCCCCAGTTCTACTTCCGCACGACGGACGTCACCGGCAACGTCACGCTGCCCGAGGGCATCGAGATGTGCATGCCCGGCGACAACGTCAAGGTGACCGTCGAGCTGATCGCCGACTCGCCGATCGCCATGGAAGAAAACCTCCGCTTCGCCATCCGCGAAGGCGGCCGCACCGTCGGCTCCGGCGTGGTGACCAAGATTCTGGCGTGAGATCGCGCCCCGGCCCCGGGGGGAGGCCACACACACCCCCCCGCGGGGGTGTTGGTGGTTGGGGGGGCCGCGCCCCCCCCCCCCCCCACCCCCGTGTAGACCTGGGGGAAAACCTGGGGGGGGGT
>JBBSEZ010000494.1:0-7095 GCA_038239195.1 Gemmatales bacterium | reverse complement strand
GTGGTCTCTTGGCAGAGTTACCGTAGGGGGACGAGCCTTGCTCGTTCAGGGGCCCGTGCCTCGCCGAGCGCCAAGTGGACAAACGATCAGAATAAACTCTCCGCCCAGTCTCAAATGGCCAAATCGAAGGACACAGCCGGGGAGGAGAACGCGCTGCCGGACGTTCCGCCGGCGTCCTGAAGCGCTCGCCACACGGTTTTGCCCGTCTTGCGGTCCAGTTTCAGCAACGAAGCCGCGGCCTGGACATAGACCGCGTCGCCGACGACCAGAGGCGAGCAAACCAGCCCAAAGGCCGGCAGCGGCGCCTTGTAACGGTTCATCAGGTCGGCCTTCCAGCGCTCCTTCCCCGTCTTCGCGTCGAGGCAGACCAGCACGTCGCGCATGCCCCCGACATACAGACATCCTCCATCGTAGGCGGGGGTGGAGCGGGCCCAGGAACCGTTGGCGGAGGCGAAGAACGGCACCTTCATCGCGCCCGTCCAGTTGCTCTCCCAGAGCTGCTTGCCGGTCCGGCGGTCGAGCGCGCGGACCACTTCCTCCTTTTGGTCCTTCGTCTCGACGACGAAAACTCGGTCCTCAGTCACGATCGGGCCCGGGTATCCCTCGCCCAGTTCGACGCGCCAAAGTCGCTGAAGACCGTCTCCTTTCAGGGCGGTAGGCCAGGCGGGGCCGCCCACGATGCCGTCGCGGCTGGGCCCCCGCCACTGCGGCCAGGTTGCCTTGACGGCCCGCTCCTCCACCGGCGCGGCAGGCCTGGCAAGAAGGCAACCTGCCGAGAGAGCGACCACCAACAGACCGCAAGAGAAAAGCCGATTCATGAGCAACCCTGGTTCGTTTCGAGGAGCGAGCCGCCAGGCCAAGGCCCGGTTGTCGGGGAGCGCTGGCTTGTTTCCTCTCCTGGCAACTTATAGTCAGGGGAAGGCGCGGCGGGCAAGCGCCAGGGTTATTTCCGTCGCCCGATACTCGGTGAGGCGGGGCCCTCATCCGGAAATGGAGCGAGCAGGCTCGGGCTCCGGCGATGCCGCCAATTTCTTCGGGAAATCGGGCGTCGGAGCGCCATTTACACCAGCCGGCGCGACCCTCGAGCAGGAGATTGCCGGAGTGAGGGCCAGGGAACAAGGCCCTCAGGGCGCGCTCTCCAAGCCGTGAAGAGCCGGAACCACCGAAGGAGCCCCGAACATGGCCGCCTCGCGCTGCCCCGACTGCGACGTCCTCCTCCTTGCCGAGGAGGCCGCCGGCCCCGCCTGCCCCGCTTGCGGCGCTGTCTTCGGTGGACAACCGGAGCCCGCCAAGATGCCCAGCGAACCGCCGCCGCCACCCCCCCGCCGGCCCTGGGGCATGATCGCCGCCGTGGCGGTGCTCTCGCTCCTCGTGCTGGTGCTCCTGGTGAGCCGGCCATCTCCCACTGCCGTAGTGCCCCCCGACCAGACGGGCGCCCTCACGTTGCTTGCCGCAAAGCAGGCGGCTGAGAGCGAGGCCGAAACGGCGTCCGCCGAGGCGCGGAAGTTGAAGAACGCGCTTACGGTCGCCCGGAAGGACGGGGAACGGCTCCGGGCCCTGGAGAAGAAACTGGCCGCCCTGGGGTTGACGCCGCCGGGCAGCGCGAGACGCTGGAAAAGAAGTTGGCCAGCGCGTCAGCCAAAGCAGAGGCCGCCGAGAAGGCTTTGGAGGAGGAGCGGACCAGGGCAGGCAAGGCAACGGCAGGGCTGACCCGCCTGGAGGGCCCGGCGGGCACGCACACGGTTGAGGCGATCAACAACGGCAAGCGTACCAGGCTGTCGGGCCGCATCGGCACCTTGCGAATCAAGGGAGTCCACGATGGCGAACTGGACGCCTCCGCCCTTCAGGCCAGGGCGATCGTCCTGGAAGGGGCGGTCAACGGCAAATCGGTCCTGAAGCTCGCCGCCCCCGGCGGCACCGTGACGCTGGCGGGCCTCAACGCCGAGGCGAACGTCGAGATCGACGCCCCTGGCGGCAGCGTCAGCACAGGCGACCTGAACGGCGACTCGCGGCTCGAGATGCGGGCCCGCGAGATGAAGTTCCTTGGGAACGTCCAGGGCAGTTCCGCCGTCGCGCTGACCCTGACCGCCAACGGCGCCGTCCAGTTCAAGCTCCTGCAAGGCGACAGCAAGGTGATGTGGAATAAGGAGAAACCGAGCGATCCGAGCCCGCGCATCGAGGAGGGCGAGGTCCGCGGGAGCGCGCAGTTCGCCAGGGAGGAATGAGCGAGACATCGAGAGCGCGAACCGCTCCCACCGAAGGCTCCGGGGCTCCGTGGGCTCGCGAGTTGATAGGATGATCGAGGCCAGCTCGCGCGGAAAAGTCCGGTTTCTCCCTTCCGCAAAGATTGGTAACTCCGGGGGCCCCCATGCGAACGATCCGTTGCCTGCTCGCCACGCTCGGCCTCTGTCTCCTTGCCGGTCAGGCCAGGGCCGCGGACGCTCTGCTGCCGCCCCAGCCATTGCTGGACCGCGAGACGTTCTGGGACAACAAGGACTGGGACTGGTACAAGGCCAACATCCCGTTCTTCGAGTGCCCCGATGCGGACATCCAAACGACGTACTACTACCGCTGGGAGCTGTTGACCAAGCACCTCACCTATGGCTCGCCCAATTCCGGCTATTCGTTCACCGAGTTCATCGATCGCCCGTTCTGGTCCGGCACCTACGGAGCGATCTCGTGCCCGGCGGGGCATCAACTCTACGAGGCCCGCTGGTTGCGCGACCCTCGGTACGCGCGCGACTACGCCCGCTACTGGTTCCGCACGCCCGGCGCCCAGCCACGCAACTACAGCACCTGGCTGGCCGACTCGGTCTGGGCCGTCCACCGCGTCCACCCCGACGAGGCCTTCGTGAAGGCCCTGCTGCCCGACCTGAAGAAGAACCACGAGGGCTGGGAGAAACGGCACTTCGTGCCGGCGGTGGGGCTGTTTTGGCAGACCGGGCATGACGATGGCATGGAATTCAACATCAACAGTCGTCAGACGAGGGACGTCCTTCGCGGCGCGCCGGGCTACCGTCCCACCATGAACGCCTACCTGTGGGCTGACGCCCTGGCCATCGCCCGCGTCGCCGACCTCGCGGGAGACAGGGCGACGGCGGAAGCGTATCGCAAGAAGGCCGCGGGCCTGAAGGACAACCTCCGGAAAAAGCTTTGGGATGCGAAGCGGCAGTTCTTCTTCCCGATGTCGCAGCGCGACGAGGAGGCCGACGGCTTCAAGGTGAAGGCGCTCACCCTCACGTACCAATCCGGGCGGCACGCCGGCAGTGAGCATGGCCGCGAGCTCATCGGCTACGTGCCGTGGCAGTTCTCGATGCCGGATGGTGGAAAGGGATACGAGGTCGCCTGGAGGAAATTACTCGGTAAAGATGGCTTCGCAGCCGGGTTCGGCCCGACGACGGTCGAGCGGAAGGACCCGATGTTCCTGCTGAAGAAGACGTGCTGCTGGTGGAGCGGACAGTCGTGGCCCTACGCCACGAGCCAGACGCTCAAGGCGATGGCGAACCTGCTCCAGGAATACGAGCAGAAAGTTGTCGCGTCGGCGGATTACGTGAAGTTGCTCCGGACGTTCGCGAAGACGCATCGCAAGAACGGCAAGCCCTACCTCGCCGAGGCCTGTCATCCGGACACCGGCTCCTTCGAGGGCCACGACGGCTACAACCACAGCGAACACTACTTTCACTCGTCGTTCAACGACCTCGTCATAACCGGCCTGGTCGGGTTGCGCCCGCGCGACGACGATGTTCTCGAAGTGAGGCCGCTCGCCTCCGCCGACTGGGCCTACTTCGCGCTCGACGGCGTGCCGTACCGCGGGCACCTCGTCAGCGTCGTGTGGGACCGCGACGGCACTCGATACAAACGCGGCAAGGGATTGAAGCTATTCGCGGACGGAAAAGAAATCGCGGCGTCGGACAAACTCGCCCCGCTGTCGGCGAAGCTGCCGGCGGCGAAGGCCCCAGCGCAGCCGGCCCTGACGTCCGTGAACTACGCGGTGAACAACGACGGCACATACTTTCCGCGCGTGTCCGCTTCGTACTCCCACCCGCGCACACCGCCGTCGAAGTTGATCGACGGCAACTACTGGTATCACCGCGATCCGCCGAACCGCTGGACCTGCGAGGGGTCGCCGAACAGGAGTGATACGGTCGCCATCGACTTCGGCATGCGGGTCGCGCTTCAAACGGCAAAGCTGTACTTCCTGGAGGATGAAAGGGGAATTGTCCCGCCGGCCCGGTTCGACCTGGAATACTGGGACGGGAAGGACTGGAAGGCGGTGCCGACCCAGACGCGCACTCCGGACAAACCGACGGGCCGGCGGGCGAACGTGATCCGCTTCCCCGCGCTGGCAACCACGAAGGTGCGAGCCGTTCTGCACCACGCGGAGGGCGGAAAGACCGGCCTGACCGAGGTCGAGGCCTGGGGCGATGCGAAGCTGCCGCTGGCCCCGGCCCCGCACCCGGCCGGGAACCTCGCCTACAACCCCGGTGACAAACCGTTCCCGAAGGCCAGCGCGTCGTACTCGGACCGCTTCGGCGGCAAGCCGGCGCTGGCCATCGACGGCAAGGTCAATTTCCTCCCCAGCCCGACGAACCGCTGGACCAGTTACGAGTCGCCCAACAAAACCGACTGGCTCGAAGTCGATTTCGGAACGGAGAAAACATTCCGCCGGATCGAACTGGCGATCTACGACGACCGCGGCGGGGTACAGCCGCCGACCCGATACGAAGTCGAGTACTGGGACGGTAAGGCGTGGCGGAGCGTGACCAACGCGAAGAAAACGCCCGAAAAGCCGACCGGCAGTCAGTTCAACGAGGTTTTTTTCACCGCGGTAAAGGCGAGCAAGGTGCGCGTCGTGTTCGCCCACAAGGACAGGGCCCGAAGCGGGGTCTCCGAAATCTTCGTCTGGAAAGAGTAAGTGCAACGGGGCACGTACCTGACCGAGCTCAAACACGTGGGACGGAAAACCTTGAAAACACCTCCGGCACTCGCCGTCTTTGTTCTACTCGCCCTGGCAGGCCAGGCGCCCGCCGCCTATCCGGATTGGAAGCACTCCGGCTCGGTGTACGTCCTCACGACGCCCGAGGGCGCCAATCTGCCGGCCTCGGCGTCCGTCGAGGGCTTCCCGTTGCTCGTCCGGTTACACAAGGACTTCTTCGACTTCAGCCAGGCGAAAGCCAACGGCGCGGACCTGCGGTTCTCGTCGAGCACGGGCGCCCCGCTGGCGTACCAGATCGAGGAGTGGGACGCGTCCGGAGGGGCCGCCGGCATCTGGGTGCGGGTGCCCAGGATCCAGGGCAACGCGCGGCAGGAGATCAAACTTCATTGGGGCAAGGCCGACGCGAAGTCCGAGTCGAACGGCAAGGCCGTGTTCAACGAGTCAAACGGCTACCTCAGCGTCTGGCACATGGGCGAGCCCAACAAGGACGAAGTCGGCTCCCTGACGAGCGCGGACACCGGGACGACCTCGACGGCCGGAATCATCGGCAGGGCGAGGCACTTCCCCGGCGGGAAAGGCATCTTCTGCGGAGACAAGATCCCGAGCTATCCCACTGGTTCGAGCTCCCACAGTACCTAAGCGTGGGCTCGCGCCGAGAAGAGCAATGGCCGGGCGATTGCCTGGGGCAATGAGCATGGCCAGGGAAAGGTGGTCATGCACTATCGCAGCCCGCCTCACGTGAGAATGGAATGTTATTTCTCGGGCGCCGACGTTCGCAATCGGAGCACCCTGGCCCCGGACCAGTGGACGCACGTCGTGCATGCCTATCGGAAAGGTGAATCGCGAATTTATACAACAGGCCGAAAAGCGGCTAGAAACGGGCAGTGACAACCCATTGACACTCGGTTTTCTACTTGGAATGTTGCGTTAAACTGGGTAATCTTAGCCGCTTTTCGGCCCGTTGAATTTATATCAATGGGGCCCTCGAAGGCGAATCAAAAACGGCCTCGGCCCCGTTGGCGCTCAGGTCCCCGGCCCGGCCCTGGATCGGCGGCTGGTATCACAACTATGACTTCGTCGGCGACATCGACGAGGTGCGGATCTCGAACGTCGTTCGTTCGGCCGACTGGGTTCGGCTCCAGTACGAGAACCAGAGGCCCCTCCAGACGCTGGTTGGGCCGCTGGTGCAGCCGGGCGCCGAGCTCTCCGTCTCCGAGGCGAAAGTCGTCGTGGCCGAGGGAAAGAGTATCACGCTCACCGCGAAGGCCGGAGGTGCGCAGCAGGTGTACTGGGTCGCGGTACGCGACGGTCGAGAAACCGTTGTCGCCACGAATCGGTTCACGTTCGCCTTTGATGCGGGGCGGGTGGTGGGTAACCAGTCACTCACGCTGCGGTTCAAGGCGATCTACCCCGGCGAGGTGAAGACCAGGGACATTCCCACCCTCATCAAGGAAGCCATTCCCGAGCCGGTCTTCACACTGGAAGCGCCGGCCGCCTGGGACGGGCGGAAGACGATCGAGGTCGTGCCGAAAATCGCCAACCTGAACGAGATGCGGGCCAGCGGCGCGGACAAACTGCATCACACCTGGACGGTTTCCGACATCGCCGTGCTCAAGGAAACGGCGCCGAACAAGCTCGTCCTGAAGCGAGCACAGAAAAGCGGGACAATGACCGTCACGGTCGCGATCAACAATGGCGGCAAGGAGATCGTGCGTTCGACGACGATCGCGGTCAAGGAGCCCGCGAAAGATAACTGGGTGGAACGCGTGCCCGCAAAGGACGAGCAGCCCGAGGACGGCCAGTTCTACGCCCGCGACGACAAGAACGAGGGGACGGTGTTCTACAACGGGACACTGACGGCGGCTGCCGATGTCGTCTTCCTGAAGCTCTATGCCAACGACAAACTCGTCAGCACCACGACCCGGAAGCCTGGGGACGACAAAGCCTACGCGTTCGCGGTGAAGCTCAAACCGGGCCTGATCAAGTACAAGGTCGAGCTTGGCTCCGGGGCGGCAGCGGCCGAGAAACTGCTCCGCACGGTTTCCAATGGGCGCAACCGGCCGGCCGCTAGACCGCCATGGGCCATGAAACAGCCTCCAACAGGCCGCGATGGGGGTGGAGGCGTTGGGTTTCCTGCTCGATGCGGAACGTGAAAAAGT
>JBBSEZ010000493.1:0-7141 GCA_038239195.1 Gemmatales bacterium | reverse complement strand
GGCCCGTCGGGCTGCGGCAAATCGACCATCGCCCGCAACCTCTGGCCGGACGAGGTCGCTCACGCCGCCAACCTGGCCTGGCCGCGCGAGCGCTGCCTGCTCGACGCCTTCCCCGAGCCCGCGTCGGTGAAAGAGGTAACGGCCCTGCTCTCCGCCGTCGGCTTCTCCTCGCCGCCGGCATGGCTGCGGCCGTTCGGCGTGCTCTCCACCGGCCAGCAATTTCGCGTCACCCTGGCCAGGCTCCTCGCCGAGGCCCTGGCCTGCCCCCAGGAGAAACGCCGGCCCATCGTGCTGGACGAATACACCTCCGTGGTCGATCGCACGGTGGCGCGGGTGGGGTCGGCGGCGCTGGCGCGCGCCGTGCGCCAGCAGGCGCTGCGCTTCGTCGCGGTGACGTGCCACGACGACGTGATCGACTGGCTCCAGCCCGACTGGGTGTACCGCCCGGCCGAGGCGCGTTTCGAATGGAGGCGGCTTCGGCGACGCCCCACCGTCGAGCTCCGCGTCTCCCGCTGTGGGCGGGCGCTCTGGCGCCTATTTTCATCGCATCACTACCTGAATCACGCCCTGGCCAGCGGGGCGGTCTGCTTCCTGGCCGAGTGGGACGGGCGCCCCGTCGCCTTCAGCGCCTGGCTGCCGTTCGTCGGGCGCGGCGCAGCGGCGCGCCGCGAGCACCGCACGGTGACGCTGCCGGACTTCCAGGGGGTGGGCATCGGCCATGCGCTGTCGGGGCTGGTGGCGTCGCTGTGGCGCGGGCTGGGCTACCGCGCCCTCTCGACGACGACGCACCCCGCCTTGGTCCGCGCCCGCCTGGCCTCGCCCCACTGGCGCATGCACCGCGCTCCCTCGCTGGCCGACGCGCGCGGCGACCGCATGCCGGGGCTGAAACACGCCGCGACGCGCCTGACCGCCGGCTTCGAGTACGTCGGCCCTCCCCTGCCGGGCCGCCTGGCCCGGCTCCTCCTGTCCCGCTGACCCAATTTCGACGACCTACCATGTCTCGCAAACGCCACCCCCCGACAGCCGACGTTCGGCAACAGATCGCCGCGTTCATCCGCGCCGGCGGCTTCCCCCACGTCGCGGCCGAGGCGGCCGGCGTGCCCCGGCGCGTCTTCGAGCGCTGGCTGAAGCGCGGCCGGGCGCGCGGCGCCGGCGCGCTCCACCGCGCCTTCTACGAGTCCGTGTTCCAGGCCGGGGCACAAGCGCGCCTCGGCGCCGAGATCGCCGTCCTCACCGACAAGCCGATGGACTGGCTGCGCCAGGGCCCCGGCCGGGAGGCGCCCAACAGGCCCGGCTGGACCAGCCCCGTGCGGCCCGCCGCGCCTGGCAAGGGCGGGCGCGGCTCGCGCCTCGCCGAGCCCGAGGTGCAGGCGCTCCTCGCCTCGATGACGCGCTTGCTGGCGCCGTACCCCGAGGCCCGCGCCCTCGCCGCCGCCGGTCTGGGCGCAACGCCACTCCCGAAAAATGGCGCTCGCTGACACGCAACGACGCCCATGCAGGCCCTTGCTTCTCTTTTTTTCTACTGTACAATCATACAGTAGTCCCAGCAGGCACCGTGGGCGGAGGCCCTTGACGGGCGCAAGGCGATGAGAGAGATTTTGTGTCTGCATTGTGAGCGGCGGCCGAGCGCCACCGGGCTGGGGCTGTGCGAGGCGTGCCACGAGGTGTCGGGCTTCCGCTTGCTGTACGTGCGTCGGCGCGGCTGGACGCCAGCGTGGGAGGCGCATCTGCGCCAGTTGACGAGTCGGGCGCAGGCGCGTTTGCCTCTGTTCGCGCCCGGCGGTCGGAAATCGAGACCAGAGGAGGAGTGCCATGCGAGCGTTGCGTTGCTGGGCGGAGGCGGAGGTGCTGTCGCTGGATAGCGCCCCGCGGGCGAAGGAACTGGGGCCGCTGGACGCGAAGCGCCGGCAGGAGGCGGCCGAGGCGGCGGCGCTGGTGCGCTGCCCGTGCTGCCGGGCGCCGCTGGTGGCGCGAATGGGGCGCTACGGGCCGTGCTTCCCCTGCCGGTGCGGCAGCGCCAAGCGCGGGGCGTGACTCCCCGACCACTGTCTGGCGGCCGGGCCCGCGGCGAGCAAGTGCTCGTCGCGGGCCCGTGGCGTTTTGTGGGACCGGCTTTCCAGCCGGTCTTGGGGAAGGCGTGTCCGGCTGGAAAGCCAAACGTACGGGCTCCGCGCGGCGCCGCGCCTTGCTATGATCTGCCCTACGCCCACGTAGCCCCCGGAGGCCTCTCCCATGCGTCGCTTCGCTCTCCTCCTTGCCGCCCTGGCCCTCTTTTCTCCGGCTCGCGCCGACTTCCCGCCCGTGGAGAAGCTCCCCGCTCGGCCCGACCTGCCCGACCCGCTCGTGGGGATGGACGGCAAGCGCGTCTCTACGCGGGCCGAGTGGGAGAAGAAGCGCCGCCCCGAGCTCCAGGCGCTGTTCCAGCACTACGTGTACGGACAGATGCCTGCCCGGCCCGCCAAGGTGACGGCCAAGGTCGAGCGCGAGGACAAGAAGGCCTTCGGCGGCAAGGCCACCCTGCGCGAGGTGTCGCTGACCGTCGGCCCGCCTGAGGCACCGAAGATCCACCTCCTCGTCGTGATCCCCAACGCGCGCAAGGCCCCGGTGCCCGCCTTCATCGGCATGAACTTCTGCGGCAACCATGCGGTGGTGAGCGACCCCGCCGTGCGCCTGCCGACGGCGTGGATGTACGGCGGGCGCCCTGGCGTGAAGGACCACAAGGCGACGGCGGCGGGGCGCGGCACGGAGGTGGACACGTGGGCGCTCGAGCAGAGCATCGACCGCGGGTACGCCGTCGCCACCTTCTACAACGGCGACGTCGATCCCGACCGCGCCGACGTGCGCGGTGGGCTTCGCCCCTACCTCGTCCCCAAGGGCCACAAGGCAGGCCCTGCCGACACCGCCACCCTCGCCGCCTGGGCGTGGGGCATTCATCGCGCCGTCGATTACCTGACGACCCTTCCCGAGATCGATGCCAAGAAGATCGCGGTGGTCGGCCATTCGCGCCTGGGCAAGGCGACGCTCCTGGCGGCGGCGTTCGACGAGCGCATCGCCCTGGCGATCCCGCACCAGGCGGGCTGCGGCGGGACGGCGCCGAGCCGCGGCAAGGTGGGCGAGTCGGTCAAGCGCATCAACACCAGCTTCCCGCACTGGTTCAACGGCCACTTCAAGGAATTCAACGACAAGGTCGAGCGCCTGCCGATCGACCAGAACTGCCTGGTGGCCCTGGTGGCGCCGCGCCCGGTGCTGTTCAGCAACGCCGCCGACGACACCTGGGCCAACCCCGATGGCCAGTTCGAGGTGCTCAAGGGCGCCGACCCGGTGTATCGCTTTTTGGGCGTGACCGGCCTGGAGGCGAAGGCGAAACCGCCGCTCAACGTGCTGAGCGCCGGCCGGCTCGGCTACTACGTCCGTCCGGGCAAGCACTCGATGACCAAGGGCGACTGGAAGGTCTTCCTCGACTTCGCCGACGTCCACTTCCGCAAGCCGGCGAAGGGCGAGGCGCCGCGCCGCAAGTTGCTGCTGATCGGCCAGGGCCCCGACGGTCATCCGGTCAACACGCACGAATACCTGGCGGGGCTGCGCGTGCTGGCCGACTGCCTGAAGAAGGTGCCGGAGGTCGAGGTGATGGTGGTGAGCGCCGACGGCGCGTGGAAGGAAGGCCCGGAGTTGATCGGCCGTTCCGACGCCGTGGTGCTGTTCCTCGCCGAGGGGGCGCGCTGGATGGACGGCGAGCCGAAGCGCACGTTGGCGCTGCGGCAACTGGCGAAGCGCGGCGGCGGGCTGGTGGTGCTGCACTGGGCGATGGGGACGCGCGACGCGAAGCACGTGCCCACCTGCCTGAAGCTGGTGGGCGGGTGTCACGGCGGGCCCGACCGCAAGTACAAGGTGGTCGAGACGGCGGTGAAGGTGGCCGACGGCAAGCACCCAGTCGCCTCCGGCATCGAGGACTTCACGGTCAAGGACGAGTGGTATTATCGCCTGAAGTTCACCAAAGAAGCAGGGTTGGCCCCGATCTGGAAGGCGGCGATCGACGGGCGCGAGGAGACGGTGGCGTGGGCGTGGCAGCGCCCGGACGGCGGCCGATCGTTCGGCTTCAGCGGGCTACACTTCCACGCCAACTGGAAGCGGGCCGAGTATCGGCGGCTGGTGGCGCAGGCGGCGCTGTGGGTGGTGAAACTGCCGGTGCCGGCGGGCGGGGTGGACGTGGCGGCGGGAGGGGCAAAGGACGACCTGCGCTCCCCTGTCCCGTAGGCTAACGCCGGCGCCGAAGGCAGGCCTCGACGTTCATGAAGGATGAATGCGGATGGCAGACAAATACCCGCCCGGGCCGCGCGACGGGGCCTTCGGCCTCACGTACGTGCCCCGGTTTCGCTCGCGCCCTCTCGCCTTTGCCGCGGAGCTGGCCCGCAAGTACGGGGACTTTGTTTTCGCCCGCATGGGGTGGTTCCGGGTTTATTTCGTCAACCGCCCCGAACTGATCCGGGAAGTCCTCACCACCAAGATGAAGAGCTTTCCCAAGCTGGGCAGGCAGATGAGGGCCCTGCGCGCCATCGAGGGCGACGGCCTCGTCGTCGCGGAGGGCGCGGCCTGGCGAAGGCAACGGTCGATGGTGCAGCCCGCCTTCCACGCCGCCCACCTGGGCCACTACGCGCGCGTCATCGTCGAACACGCGACCCGCAGGGCCGATCGCTGGCCGACCGACGCGACGTTGGACATGGGCGAGGAAATGAACCAACTCGCCCTGGAGATCATCGCCCGCGTGGTCTTCGACGTCGATTGGGCGGGCCAGGCCTCGCGCCTGCGCGAGGCCGTCCAGGTCTTCCGGGCCTACATGCAGAAGGAGGTCACCAGCCTGGTCCGCCTGCCGGACTGGCTGCCGCTGCCGGGCAGGCTCCGCCAGCGCCGGGCGGTCCGGGCGGTGGACGAGCTCATCTGGGAGCTCATCCGCGAGCGGCGCGCTTCCGGCGCGGTCGGGGAGGACATGCTATCCCAGATGCTCGCGGCCGGTCGGGGGGCTGCCGGGGAGGCGCCCATCACCGACAAGGAGGCCCGCGACGAGGCGACCACCCTCTTCGTCGCCGGGCACGACACCACCTCGGCGGCCCTGACGTGGTTCTGGTATCTCCTGGCGCGGCACCCCGAGGTCGCGACGCGCGTGCGCGAGGAGGTGGACGCGGTCCTGGGCGGTCGGGCGGCCACCTCCGAGGACGTGCCGCGGCTCCCGCACGTGGAGAGGGCCGTGAAGGAGTCGCTGCGGCTGTACCCGGCGGCCGGGTTCCTCTTCGCCCGCCAGGCGGCGGAGGACGTCGAGCTCGGGGGCCACCTCATCCGGCGGGGCGGCTGGGTCTTCATCAGCCCCTACGTCGCCCACCGCGACCCGCGCAGCTTCGAGGGCCCCGAGGCGTTCGACCCCGACCGATTCGCCCCCGGCCGCGTCGAGAAAATTCCCGGTTACGCCTACTTGCCGTTCGGGGGAGGGGCGCGCATCTGCATCGGCAGCGCGCTGGCGACGATGGAGCTCGTGCTGGTCGCGGCGACCATCCTGCAAAGGTTCGACGTCCAGCTTGCCCCGGAGCAGGGCGAGCCCGAGCCGGAGATGGAAGTGGTGCTCCGCCCCCGAGGCGGGCTGCGCGTGCGGCTGGCGGCAAGGGGAGCGCGATAGAGGTGGCGCGGCGCCTGCGTTCACCCCTCTCCCTCGCGCCGTAGAAACGCCTTCTCCCCCCAATCGCACCCGAAGCCCCACGGCTTCGTCAACACCCACAACGTCTTCACCCCCGGATCGTCCGCCGGATACGGCCCCTCCCCGTCGGTGAAGTAGATCACCCCCTCCGGCCGATGCTCCGCCAAAAACGCCGGCTCGAACACCGGCCGCAGGTCGGTCCCGCCGCGCCCCGCCACCTCCGTCAGCACGCCCGCGAACGCATACACCCGGTGGATGACCACGTCGCACTCGACCACGGTGACGTCCACCACGTCGTCGAGCACGCGGAAATGCCGGGCGATCTCGTTCAGCTCCTCCGAGCTCATGCTGCCCGAGGTGTCGATGGCCACGAGCAGCCGCGGCCGGTCGCGCGGGCCCGGATACCACGCCCGGCCAGGGATGACGCCCACCTTGTCGGGGAAGCGCCGGCTCGGCCTCGCGTAGGTGTGGACGGGCGCCCGCATCCGGGCGACGAACATCTGCACGGCGGCCTTCCAGTCCATGAAGCGGCGCGGCGCCTCCTCCGTCCCCTCCAGCTCCTCCAGCCAGCGCGCCGGCTCGCGCCCCGCCAGGCGCCCACCCGGCGCTCCCCCGCCGCTCTCCTTCGCCTCGCGCATCGCGTCGCCGATCGCTTCCTTGACCAGCCGCCGTACGCGCCGATAAGCGCCCGGATCGATCTCCATCCCTTCGGGCCCGACGTCTCCCACTCCCCCGAGGACGTGGGCGTAGCAGCCGCCGCAATCGACGAAATGGCCCTGCGCGCGAGCCTTGACCAGCAACTCGTAGCGCTCGCGCGTGCTCTGGCCGGGCTGGATGCCGAAGGCCTGGTAGCTGGTCCATTGTGGCGGATTGCCCGGCAGCGGCTCGCGAATGTGCTCGTTGGCCGAGACCTCCATCGCCAGCTCCATCAGGTCGGGGTGACCGGCGCCGCGAAACTTCGGGTCGCTCAAATGCCCCATCACGACGTGATGCACCTCGTGCAACAGCACCCCGCCGAGAAAGGGGAAGTTGCTCGGCTGGCCGAAGAAGGCGACGTTGACGTGAAGGTAGATGCGCGCGCCGCGCCCGGAGACGGCCATCACGTCCACGTGCGGGTCCTCGATCGGCACCATGCGGGCCAGGATGGCGGCATAATAGCGATACTTGCTCACGAACTCGGGGCGGCCGACGAACTGCCGCAGGAAGTCGCGCGTCGCGTCGCTCATGATGGCCTCACGGACGAATCGGCTCGAGGTTGCTCGGGACCGTAGGGTGGGCCGAGTCTTCGAGGCCCACGCGGGAGACGCCCCTCGGGACCGTAGGGTGGGCCGAGTCTTCGAGGCCCCATACGCACAACTTAACGCCAGGAGAGAACACGAAAGGGGGGGAAAACTCCTACTTCAACACCTGTTGCTACCAACAACTCGTGCGAAGAAGGAGTTCCCTGATGGACATCCT
>JBBSEZ010000492.1:0-7222 GCA_038239195.1 Gemmatales bacterium | reverse complement strand
CCCCCCCCCCCCTGTTGGCACCCCCCCCGGGGGGGGGGGGGCCGGGGCGGCCCCCCCCCCCACCCCCCCCACATCCCCGCGTGAGAACCCCCCCTCCCCCCCCCCCCCCCCCCCGCCCCCCGGGCCGCCCCGCGTTTCACCGTCTCGTTCGACAACTTGGCCGTTCCGGGCCTCGCCAGGCCCCTTTTGTGAGCGAACGGCGAAGGCGAAATGATGGCGGCGAGGAGGTTTGTTGAAAAACCCAAGCGCGCGTTGCGATGCTGCGCCCGGCGGGTAAGGTGTGGGCTCATGCCCTCCCTCGTTCGCAGAAAGAGCGCTGTTTGGGCTCGAGGTCGGAGGTCGTCCTCGGCCCGCGCCCGCGCTTCTTTCTTCCGCACCTGAACCCAAAGGAGAATTGACTTGCACAAGCGCGTCCCGAGTCGCCCGGCGTTCACGCTGATCGAGCTGCTGGTGGTGATCGCCATCATCGCCGTGCTCGTCGGCCTGTTGCTGCCCGCCGTCCAGAAGGTGCGTGAGGCCGCCGCGCGCATCAAGTGTACCAATAACCTCAAGCAGCTTGGGCTGGCCGCCCTGAACTACGAATCGACCTACGGCGCGCTGCCGTACAACGCCATCACCAAGAACAACAACCAGGCGCCGTTCATCCCCTACGCGCAGGGGACCGTCGCGGCCCCTGGCAACACTGCCGGGACGCAGGGGCGGGGTAGCGGGCTGGTGCCGCTGCTGCCCTTCATCGAGCAGGGGAACATCGCCCCGCTGTATACGTTCAACCTGGACTGGAGCGACCCGCAGAACGCCAACGTCCTGGCCATCAAGATCAACACCTTCCAGTGCCCGTCCAGCCCCTCGGGGAACACGATGGCCCCGGCGTATGCGACGACGTACATCGCGCCAGGCAACGATGCCTTTGCCCCGCCGAACGCGGTGGGGTCGGGGACCAACATCTACGGAACGAAGGTGTACCCCGCCAAAAACACCTCCTCGACCGGGTGGTCGTCGGACTACGCCCCGCTGGCTCAGGTGAAGATCGTCAAGGACAGTTTTGGCAACCCGATCGCGGCGGCCAACCCGCTCCTGGTCGCGGTCTACGGGGGCGTTGCCCCGAGCGCCGGCGCCATGCACCAGAACGGGACCACCCCCATCTTGCAGATCACCGACGGCACGAGCAACACCACGCTATATTCCGAGGCCGGCGGCCGGACCTTGCAGTATTACACCGGCAAAAAGAGCGCTCCCTACGACGCCACCAAGATCACCGGCCCGATCTGGGCCGACTCGGACAACCGGCTGACCGTGACCGGGACCGACGCGACCGGGACGACGAACTTCGGAACAGGGCCCTGCGTGATGAACTGCAACAACCTCCAGGGCGACATTTACAGCTTCCACACCGGCGGGGCCAACATCGGCTTCGCCGACGGCTCGGTTCGGTACGTCTCGGAATCGATCAACATCGTGGCACTGGCAGCGCTGGTCACGAAGTCCAGCGGCGAGGTGAATGCCCCGAATTTCTAACGTCGATCGCGACACCGGCGCGGCACCCCGCCCCGGAGCGGCGGGCCACATTGTACGCCGCGACTCCGTCGCGGCACCCGCCGCGGAACGGCGGGCTACATTGATGGGGCGTGGCAACCGGGGACGTTCTCGCTCGCCACGCCCGTTTTCGTTCACCGGTTGTCGCGCCGCCGCCGCTGCGGTTCCTTCCTTGTCGGGAAGAACGCGAAGCCGCAAGCGGTGGGCCTCGCTATAATCGAGGGGACTTGGGAGAGGGGGCCGTGCCTCTTCTCGGGGCACGGAAGGAGCTGCCATGGAACGCGCCGTTCGCATCGGTGCGGTGAACTACCTGAACACCAAGCCGCTGATCTGCGACCTGGAGGCGCTGGCGCCGGAGGCCGACCTGGTGCTGGACGTGCCGAGCCGGCTGGCCGACCTCCTCGCGGACGGGCAGCTCGACGTGGCCCTGGTGCCGGTCATCGAGTATTTCCGCGCCGGCACCTATTCGATCGTGCCCAACGTCTCCATCGCCTCGCGCGGCCCCGTGCTGAGCGTGACGCTGTTCAGCCGGTCGCCGTGGGCGGGCATCCGCCGGGTGGCGCTGGACGCCGGCAGCCGCACCAGCGCCGCGCTGACGCAGGTATTGCTCGGCAAGCGCTACGGTGTCTCTCCGGAGCTGGTGTCGCTGCCGATGGACTGCGCCGCTGAGGACGTCGATGCCGACGCGGTGCTGCTGATCGGCGACCGGGCCATGCGGGCCTGTCTGCCGGGCTTCGCCCACGCCTTCGACCTGGGGCAGGAGTGGTTCGACTGGACGGGCCTGCCGTTCGTGTATGCGGTGTGGGCGGTGCGCGCCGGGGCCCATCTGAGCGGGGTGGCCGAGGCGCTGGGAGAGGCCAAGAGGCGAGGGCTGGCGCGGGCCGGCGAGATCGCCATGCGCGAGGCGCCGAAGCTGGGGCTGGACGCGGGCTTCTGTCGCCGCTATCTGAGCACGATCCTGCACTTCGACCTGGGGCCACGCGAACAGGCGGGGCTGAACCGCTATTACGCGCTGGCGTGCGAGCTGGGCCTGGCCCGACGCGGCGTCGGCCTGTCGTTCCTGCCAGAGCGGGAACTGGAAACGGTCCGTTGAGGTGGACATCGTGAACGCCAACATTCGACGCATTCTGGGCCGGGCGGTGGACGGCGAGCGCCTGACGTTCGACGAGGGCGTGGCGCTGTTCGACTGCCGCGACCTGCACGCCCTCGGCCGGGCCGCCGACGCCGTCTGCCGGCGCCTGCACCCGGGGCCCTACCGCACCTACAACATCGACCGCAACATCAACTACACCAACGTCTGCGCCGCCGTGTGCGACTTCTGCGCCTTCTACCGCAAAAGTACCGACGCCGACGCCTACGTGCTATCGCGCGAAGAGATCTACCGGAAGATCGAGGAGACGATCGCGCTGGGCGGCGACCAGACGTTGATGCAGGGGGGGATGCACCCGAGCCTGAAACTGGAGTGGTACGAGGAACTGCTGCGCGACCTCAAGGCGCGCTATCCGACGTTCAACCTGCACGCCTTCAGCCCGCCCGAGCTCTGGCACTTCCACAAGATCAACAAGCTGCCGTTGCGCGAGGTGCTGCGCCGCCTCAAGGAGGCGGGGCTGGGGAGCGTGCCCGGGGGAGGAGGAGAGATACTCGTCGATCGCGTCCGCAAGGCCATGACCGTGAACAAGTGCCTGACGGACGAGTGGCTCGAAGTGATGCGCGTCTGGCACGACCTGGGCGGGCGCTCGACCTGCACGATGATGTTCGGGCACGTGGAAACGCTGGCGGAGCGCATCGAGACGCTGGAGCGGTTGCGGCGGTTGCAGGACGAGACGGGCGGCTTCACGGCGTTCATCTGCTGGACGTTCCAGCCGGAGCACACGGCGATGGCCGACGTGCCGGCCGTGGGTGCCTACGAGTATCTGAAGACGCAGGCGATCGCCCGGCTCTACCTCGACAACGTCCCCAACATTCAGTCGTCGTGGGTGACGCAGGGGCCAAAGATCGGCCAGTTCGCCTTGCTGTTCGGCGCCAACGACATGGGCAGCTTGATGATCGAGGAGAACGTCGTCTCCTCGGCGGGCACGGTGTATCACCTGTCGCTGGAGCAGATCAAGAACGCCATCCGCGAGGTCGGCTACGTCCCGCGGCAGCGCAACGTGTTCTACGAGCACCTCGATGCCGAGCCGGCCTGCCCGCGAGCCCTCCCGGCGCTGCCCCTGGTGGGGTGAGAGGCGCGAAACGACAAGGAAGAAGGGCGCGACCGCGGCGCCGCCCCCCGCCCGGCAAGGGCCCCGGAGGCGAACGGAAGCCATGATTCAGGTGGAGAACCTGACGAAATCGTTCCGCGACCTGCGGCGCGGGATCGTCCACGCGGTCGAGGGCGTGACCTTCGAGGCGAAGGCGGGCGAGATTTTCGGCCTGCTCGGCCCCAACGGGGCCGGCAAGACAACGACCATGCGCATCCTGTGTACCGTGCTGCGGCCCACGGGGGGCGTGGCGCGCGTGGCGGGCCACGACGTGGTCGCCGAGGCCGCGCAGGTTCGCCAGAACATCGGCTTCATGTCGATGAACACGGCCGTCTACGACCGAATGTCGGCCTGGGAGATGGTCCACTACTTCGGGAGCCTTTATGGGATGACGGGGCCCAGGCTGCGCGAGCGCATGGAGGAAGTGTTCGCGACGCTCCAGATGAACGACTTCCGCGACACGCTCGGCGCCAAGATGAGCACGGGCATGCGGCAGAAGGTCTCGATCGCGCGGGCCATCGTCCACGACCCGCCGGTGCTGATCTTCGATGAGCCGACGGCCGGCCTCGACGTGCTGGTGGCGCGGGAGGTGCTGAAGAGCATCCAGCAGATGCGCGCGCTGGGCAAGTGCGTGCTGTTCTCGACGCACATCATGCGCGAGGTCGAGAAGCTGTGCGACCGGGTGGCGATCGTGAGCAAGGGGCGGGTGCAAGCTTGCGGCACGCTGCCCGAACTGCGCGAGCGCCACAAGCAGGACGACCTGGAGGAACTGTTCTTCGCGCTGGTGTCCTGAGCGAGGAGGGCGCCCCTGGTAGCGCCCGCCCGCTTCGTGTAGGATCCCCGCTGAGCAAAGGGGGCACGAACCGCAGAGGGAAAAGGGCCATGCTTTCTCCGAGCCCGGTGGAAAAGCCTGTCCAATCCGAGGCGCCGGCGAGGCCCCTGCTCAGCTGGCTGCCGCTCGCCGATTTTTTTCACCTCGACACGCGCTCGCTCGCCTTGTTCCGCGTCTTCCTCGGCCTGCTGCTCCTCTGCGACTACACCGACCGCCTGCCCGACCTGCACGCTCACTACAGCGACGAGGGCATCGTCCCCCGCACCAGCCTGCCGGTCAGCGTCCCCCTCTCCGTCCACGTGCTGAGTGGCTCCGTGTGGTGGCAGGGCGCCCTCATGGCCGCCGGCATCGTTTTCGCCGTGTTCCTGCTCGTCGGCTGGCGGACGCGGTTCGCGCTGTTCCTCTCCTGGTTCCTGCTCATTTCGCTGCACGCCCGCAACCCCGCCATACTCGCTGGCGGCGACGGGGTGCTGCGCCTGGCGCTGTTCTGGTCCCTGTTCCTGCCCCTCGGCGCCCGCTTCTCCGTCGATGCCGCCCGCAGCGCGGCTGCGGGTGGAGAGGCGGCCCCCGACCGCGTCGTGTCCCTCGGCTCGGCTGCCTTCATCCTCCAGATCTGCCTCATCTACTGGTTCGCCAGCGCCTGGAAGTGGGACCCCGTCTGGCGCACCGAGGGCACCGCCGTCTTTCTCGCCCTCAACGTCGATCACCTGACTACCCGGCTGGGCCGCTGGCTGCTCGGCTTCCCCGACCTGCTCCGGTTCCTCACCTTCGCCACCGTCGTCCTGGAGACCGTTGGCCCCGTCTGCCTGTTCCTGCCCTTCGCCACCGGCCCGCTGCGCGTCTTCGCCATCGTCTCCTTCGTGCTGTTCCACGCTGGCCTCGGCCTCTGCATGGCCTTGAGCAACTTTGCCTGGGTCTGCATGGCCGTCTGGCTCGTGCTGCTGCCGACCTGGTTCTGGGACAGGCTCGGGGCCTGGCTGCGCACGCCCGAGCGCCTGGGGCTGACCGTCCGCTACGACGCGACCGACGCGGGCTGCGTCCGCGGCATCGCCTACCTGCGGACATTCCTTTGCCTGCCCGAGGCTCGCTGGATACCGTCGCAGGAGGCCCCGCCCTTCCTCGCCCGCAAGGGGGCCGCCTGGGCCGTCGTCGATCGCGAGGGCAAGACGCACTACCCGTTCGAGGCCATCGCTTACTTGCTCCGCCTGTCGCCGCTCTGGTGGCCGCTGGGCGCCCTGATGCGCTGGGCGCCGCTGAACCGGGCCGCCGCCGGGCTCTATCAGCGCCTCGCCGCTCGCCCCGCCTCCGCCCTGGCGGCGACGCCGGCGCCGCCCGAGCCGCTGGTCACCCCCCTGGGGCTGATCGAGAACACCATCGTCCTCTTTTGCCTGGCCTACGTCACGGCCTGGAACGTTCGTACCCTCGACTACGTGCCAATCCAATCCGACGGCACGGTCGGCGAGCCGCCGCTGCGGCGCTATGGTCATGCGCTGAAGCCCTACTTCCCCGCGCAGGTCAACAACTTCGGCATCGCCCTGGCCCTGGACCAGAGCTGGGACCTGTTCGCCCCCGCCCCCGGCCGCTCCAAGGGTTGGTACGTTGTGGTGGGCACCCTGAAGGACGGCCGCACCATCGACCTGCGCCGCGACGGCGCCCCGGTGTCGTGGGACAGGCCCGAACTGATCTCCGCCACCTATCCCAACGGCCGCTGGCGCAAGTTCATGCAGAACCTGCCCAACCCTTACTACGCGCCGCTCCAGGGCTACTACGCCGCCTACCTGTGCCGCGAATGGAGCGCCGCCCACCCTGCCGAGGAGCAACTGCAGGTCGTCGAGATCTACTTCATGGGGGAGGACTTCCAGCCGGACGGGACGTTCGCCCCGGCACGCAAGATCTTGATGTACCGGCACCTGTGCTTCCCGGAGGCCCAGGGCCCCTCGAAGTGATTGCCGCTTGCGCCGCCTGCCCTGGTCCGGGCGACCGGGCCCGAACCGGGCGGAGCAGACCTTGCGGCTGGGTTCAACTTCGCACAACATCCCGGAGCGGCGAGCGGGGGGCGTCAGCCCCCTATTCTCTCTCCTTGCTACGGTTGCACTTGCGCCAACAGGGGGCTAACGCCCCCCGCTCGCCAAGTGTTACCCGCGTTTGACCCATACCGACGTTGCGGCTGGCGGTCGGTTGTTGGCGAGAGGAGGGGCGGTCTTCCGCCGGAGAGGCCGGCCGAAGGCGGTCACGTCAACGGCTGCCCCGAGAAGTGGAGGGCCCGGCTCACGAGGCGGGCTTGGCCAGCCCGACAAGGCCACAAGGCCACAAGGCCACAAGGCCGCGCGAACTCGAGTGGCTCGCGCGGCCTTGTTGGGCTTTTCTCGTTGCAAGCAAGGCTTTGCCGCAAGAGGCTAGAGCCCCCCGACGAGGCCACCGCCGAACCCGCCGAACTGCTTGCCACCCATGCCGCCGAACTGGCCGCCGAACTGCTGGCCGCCGAACTGGCCGCCGAACTGCTGGCCGCCGAACTGGCCGCCGAACTGGCCGCCGAACTGGCCGCCGAACTGCTGGCCGCCGAACTGGCCGCCGAACTGCTGGCCGCCGAACTGGCCGCCGAACTGGCCGCCGAACT
>JBBSEZ010000491.1:0-7273 GCA_038239195.1 Gemmatales bacterium | reverse complement strand
GATACTCGAACGCCTCCAGCGCACAGCCCCCGCTGCCTTCGGCGTCCCCGCGCTGGCCCGGCGCCGGGAACAGTCGCCGTAGCAAGAAGCGGTCGAGCAAGCGCGCCGGCCCGCGCTCGCCGCCGCGCTCGACGGCCCGGGTCGCTTCGCCCAATCCCGCCTGTTCGAGATAGAGAAAATCGACGTTCTGCCGCAACTTCTCGGCGCGCACCGCGATGACCACCCAGCGCACCGACTCCTCGCCTCGGGCCACCTGCCGGAACACGCGCGCGAACGTCTCGCCCGAGCGAACGCGGTTGTCGGTCCCGGCCTTGCGCGGGTAGAGCGATGCGATGCGCCGATCGTCGCCGATCTCCAGCAAGTTGACGTCCACGGCGTGTCGGCCCGTGTTGGCGATGCGCACCAGCAAATGGTCGCCGTCGCGGAACACCGGCCGAGCCCCTGCCGGCAGGACGGACCCTTCGCGGTCGGCGGGGCCCTTGGCGCGGCGCACCTCCAGCTTCACGCGCGCCCCTTCCTCCTCGTCGGCGAGCGGCGCTTCGTGGTCCTTCCACGCACTCGCGCAGCGCAGCAAGTTGGCCGCCCGCTGGGCTCGCCCGAGGCGCTCGCGCAGCCAGGCCTCGCCCTCTCCGTCGAGGCGCTGCCCGCTCCGATGGGCAGCGGCGGCCCGGTGGGGCGGCCACAGGCACAGGCCCTGCCGGGCGAGCGAATCGTGGCCCACCAACCAGGCGCCGCCGGGCTCGTCCACCAGCCGGCAAACGGCGCCCTTGCCCTCGCTCAGGCGCCGCAGCGCCGCGCGCAACCGCTCCCGCTCTTTCGCCGGGAGCGGCTCGCCCTTGTCCGTCAGCGGGGCCATGGCCACGGCCGGGCGCCACTCGTCCAGGCCCACCTCCAGGTGGACGCACAGGGCGCGAGCCGGCAGCGCCTTCGCGCTCTTGTCGAGAGGGGCGACCTCGGCATCGTGGACGCCACAGCGCTCGATGCGCACCCGGGCGAGAGGCAAGGGGAGGCTCGTCCGGTCGGCGTCGGGCGGGTAGACGGCGAGCACGCTCCCCGGGGCCAGGCCGTGGAGCCGGCCGGCGTCGAGGCGCCCTCGCGTGAGCCGAATCGGGGCGCGCGCCGGCAGGGCCTTGGCGAAAGTGACGACGGCCCGCTCGCACAACTTCCCTTCGGCCAGGGGCGTCGGGAAGTCGCGCCCCAGCGCGCCATAGCGCGCTTGCACCTGGCGCACGAGGTCCACGTAGCTGAGCGGCTGCCGCGAAGGCCGGCTCAGGATTTCGCAGATCGACCACGTCAGCAGGCCGTAGGGCTTGCCGCCGGGCCCCAGGGGCAGTTCGACCGTCGATTCGTGGGCCTGCGCCGCGTAGATGGCCGCGACGTTGGGGGCCTCCGGGCGCAGGCGCAGCCCGGCCCCGCCCTCGGTGCCGCGCGCTTTGCCCCCGCTGCGCTTCAGCCCCTCGGCCCGCGCCCGGGCCAGCCGCGCTGGCGACAGCACCTTGCTCACGGGCACCTCGCGGGCCCGTTCCTTGCCCAGCGTGCGCAGCATGGTCCCCGAGTGGCACGAGTCGATCGCGATCCAGAGCAGCGCCCCGCGCGCCGCGATCCGGTCCACCCAGGCGCGCAGCTCGTCGTCGGTGATGGCGTTGGGCCAGCGCTCGCTTTTAGCGTCGAAGGGGCTGGTGTCGCGAGGCAAGAAAACCTCGTCCAGCCCGTCGGGCTCGTCGTTGTCGGGGACGGTCCAGTCGGCCGGCTGCTGGCTGCCATGCCCCGCCAGCAAGATGACGACCTGATCGCCGCGCTGCACGGCGCGCGTCAGGGCCCGAAACGCGCGCTCGACGTTGGCGCGCGTCGGCAGGTCGCCCGCGAACTTGCGGCCGCGCTCCTCGGTCAGGATGCGCAGGTGAGCGGCGTCGGTCGGGAAGCCGAAGCGGCCCGTCAGAACGCTCGCCAGCAACTCGGCGTCGTTGCCGGCGCCTTCGAGGTCGTGGAGAGGAGCGCCGTCACTCTTCGACTTCAACGAGGGGTAATGGTTCACGCCCACGAGCAGGGCGAACCGGCCCGGCTTGCGGGGCGGGGCTGCCGGGCGGCCGAACGGGGGAAGGATGGCGGCCGGAAGCGCCAGCACGAGGACAAAGAGGGCCCGCATAGGAGACGTTCCTGAGAGAGGAGCTTGCTCGGTTCGCGCGACGCCTCGCGCGAACCGAGCAAGAAGGCTCAGCGCAGCGCGTCGAGGATGCGCTTCACGGCGAAATACTCCAACTTGCCGTTGCCCCACTCGCGGTTGGGGGTGCCGCCGGTGAAGTCGTCCTTGACGGCGTGCTTCTGGAACAGGGCCTTGATCTCGCCCGTCGTGAGGGCCGGCTTCTTCTCCAGCATCAGGGCGATCACCCCCGCTGTATAGGGCGAGGAGGCGCTGGTGCCGTTGAACTTGCGGTAATGGCCGGTGCGGTCGCGCGCGCCGGGCGAGCCCTTGGCGGCGGCGGCCACGTGGAACTGGCCCGGCGAGACGACGTCGGGCTTGACGGGCCCGCCCTTGCGCAACGGTCCCGGGCTGGAATAAAACGACAGCGATCCGAGGTTGAGCTCGCGGCCGTCGGGCCCGTAGCGGGCCTTGATGCCCGCCTCGTCGAAGCCGTCGTTGAAGTCGAAACTGCCGACGGTGATGGCGTTGTGCGCGGTGCCCGGGGTGCCGAGCAAGTGCGTGCGCGTCACGCAGGGGCCGGTGAAGATGCCATTGGCGATGAACCCATGCGCCTGCAAGCGGGCGCCGCTCTTGCTGTGGAGCTTCATCTCGCCGCGGGCCCCCAGGGCGACCTCCGCCTCCAGCACCAGCGAGCCGGACAGCGGGCTGACGTAGCGGTGGAGCTTGCTGGTGCCCAGGCCCGCGGTCTCGACGACGACGTCGTCCGGGCTCGCCGTATCGACGTAGACGCCCAGCAGGCCCCCCTGGCCGGCGGACCAGGTCAGCGCCCCCTTGTTCAACGGCCCTGCGAACGTGGCAAGGCCGTGGAGGGAGGGCAGCTGGCGCTGGTTGCCGGCCGAGATGCAGATCGCCCGGCCCTTGCGGTCCAGCGCGAAGCGCGCGCTGATGTGCCTTTCCTGGACGCTGTAGCCGTCGTGGGAGCCGAGGTGCCCGCCGAAACTACAGTTGACGACCACTGGCCGGGTGCCCACCTTTTTGTCGATCCAGGCGCAAGCGGCGTTGAGCAAGTAGGCGTTCTCGATGTTGTGCACCGCGCCGAGGCGCACGCCGATGAGGTCGGCGCCCGGCGCCACGCCGACGTAGGACTTGCCGGGGTCGCCGCGCCCGTTCCCCGCCGCGATGCCGGCGCAGCAGGTGCCGTGTCCGCCGGTGTCCAGTTCGGGGATGCGCGACTTGTCGGCCCGGAGGTCGGCCGTGAGCTCCTCGCGCGTGTAGACGGTGCCGATGGCGGCGCCGTTGGGGTACTTGAGCGGCCCGGGCTTGCCCGGGGCGCCCTCTTTGTGATCGCGCAGCGTGTCCCAGAAGTAGAGGATGCGCGACGCCTTGCCGCTGGGCGTGTCGAGCACGAAGTCGGGATGGCGGAAGTCGATGCCGGTGTCGAGCACGGCGACGACGACGCCCTTGCCGGTCAGCCCGTTGAGCCCGCCGCGGACCACGCTGTTGAGGGCCTTGGTCTTGCCGGGCACCTTGGTGAGCTCCGGCGTGGGCGGCGCGGTGACGACGCTGTGGAGCTGGGCCCAGCGCACCCCGGCGGCCTCGGTGACGGCCTCGGCGGCGGCCAGCGAGGTCACGTAGAGCTCGGCGAACTGCCGGAAGCGGTTGAAGACAGTCGCACCGGCGGGGGCGGCAAAGTCGGCGCAGGCCCGCTCCGAGGCGAACTCGACAAAGAGGACCGCGTAGCGCTGGGGGCCGCGCACGACGATCGACTTGTCGGCGACCTTGGGCCCATCCTTCTTGAGGGCCGTGGCCAGCCGGCCCCGATCGACGGGCGACATCTTGAGGGCAGCGGGCGCGGCGGGCCTGGGTTTTTCCTCGGCGCGCGGCAAGGAGGGCGAGAACGCGGCGGTGACGAGCAGCGCCGAAACGCACAGGAAGGAGCGCGACATGCGAGCGATCTCCAGAAGAGAGGTGGGCCAGGCTGTCGGGATCGTAGGACAGGCGGCTCGCCTGTCTTGGGGCATGGCAAGAATTCCAGGAGCGCCCGGTTAGCGACGCTTCGAAGAAGCGTGACGGCCCCAACGCTTCTGCGAAGCGTCGCTAATTCTACTGTAGTCGGTGCCAAAATGGCAGCCGCGAAGCCCGTGGGAATCCGCTGAGTCCGCTGCTGACTGGGGGGCTGATTTCCGGGCCACGAGAGCATCCACTACAGTAGAACTAACCGGGCGCTCCCGAAAGATTTGCCGCGCCCCTATCCTCCGATCACTTCGCCAGCGCCTCGAGGATGGTCTGGGCGACGAGCTTGTTGCCGTTGTCGTTGAGGTGGACGGTGTCGCCAGTGAGCACGCCGCGGGCGGCGCCGGCCTTGTTGTGGGCCTTGAGGTGGTCGAGGAACGCCTTGCGCAGGTCGCAGAGGGTGGACTTGGTTTCGCGGGCCACCTTCCGGCCGATGGCCGCGTATTCGTCGAGGCGCGGGTCGGCCCGGTTGGTGCCGTCGGGCTTCTCGCCGATCACGGTGGGCGTGCAGAGCACCACGCGCGCCCCGGCAGCCTGGACCTTGCCGATGACGTCCTTGAGCCCCGCCTCGAATTTTTCCTTGGAGGTGCCCTTGGCCGGGTCGTCGAGCCCGTGCCAGACGTCGTTGATGCCGATGTAGATCACGACCACCGTCGGCTTCTTCTTGAGGACGTCGCGGTCGAGGCGCTTCTGAAGGTCGGGGACCTTGTTGCCGCTGATGCCCGCGCCGATTACCGTGATGCCGAGGTCTTTGTGTTTCTCGGCGAGGGCCTGGCGGATCAGCGTGACGTAGCCCTTGGGGCGGACGCCGGCCTCGGTGATGGAATCGCCGAGGAACACGATGCGCTCGCCTTTCTCGAGGGGGGCGGCGGCGCAAGCCGACAGCAAGGCGAGGCAGGCGCACGGGGCGAGCAGGGCGGGCAGGAGGCGGGACCAGGACGGCATGAGCGTTCGGCTCCGGTTGGGGAAGAGGAAATCGCCCCTGGAGCATACTCGGGCAGGGGGGCGTTGTAAATCGCCCGCCGCGCAAGTATTTCCGCGTCCGGCGTTCCCTGGTGTCGAGCGGAGAGCGCTGATAAACTGGAAGAGATAGGGGAAGAGCCATGACTCACGTGCACGAAACCACCGACCGACCGGCCTCGCCGTCGCTGGCCGACCTGTTCACCCGTTACCTCCAAGAGCAGGCCCGCGCCACCGCCGCCGGTGTCGGCTACGCCGAGCCGTCCGACGAAGTCGTGCCTCACGACGCCGTCCCCGTTCAGCCGGTCGATCCGCAGCTTGCCTGGAACGACGCCCTGGCGGCGGCCAGGCACTTCCCTTCGTCTACGGAGCGAAACTGGGCCGTCCCGCCCGAGTGGCCGGTGCTGGTGGCGACGCAGGAGCCGGCCATCGCGCTGGCGTTCTGTCTGGGCAATTTCCCGCAACTCGTCCGCAACCTGCGCCCGCTGCTGACCGGCCAGCCTGCCGCCCTGCGCGTCGGGCCGACCGCGCCGTCGATCGCCCCGCCCGCGCTGCTCGAGTGGGCCGGCGGGAGCCACGACTACCCGCAGGCCCTCCTGGCCGCCGGCGCGCTGCGCCTGGCTCGTCACTTCGATCGGGCCGAGGCGCTGCTGCGGGCCGAGGCGCCCGCCGCCTGGCAAGCGGTCGCCGCCAACGAACGCGCCGCCCTGGCCTGGCATCGCGGGCAACACGAACGCGCCCTCGAAATGTGGCAAACGCAGGGACCTAGCGTTCCCGTGCTGTTCAACCGCGGCATGGCGGCCCTGTTCCTGGATCGGGCTGCCGAGGCCCGCGAGGCCCTCTCGCGCGCCGTCAGCGGCCTGGCCGAGACCAGCGCCTGGCACCACCTCGGACACCTCTACCTCGCCCTCGCCGCGGCGCGCGGGGCGTAACGGGCAGGCGAGCGGCGCGGTCCGATCCCGCTGTGGGCGCCGGCACGGCGGGATCGCACCGCGCCGCTGGTCGGGCCATCTTTTCCCAAGGGCTGAAGGCCCGGGGGGGCGTTCGCCTCCGGGCGCTAGACCGTCATCGCGGCGCCGGTTCGCCCGGCGCTTTGGGCTTCGGCTGGCTTGGCTCAGGAGCAGATGATACGGCGGAGCAGCGGCGTGCCGGTCACTCCTCGCCGCACTTGAACCGCCGTGCCGCCCGCAACAAGGACGCGGCCTGTGGGGCACCGTTCTCTTCCAACACGTCAGCCGCCATCTTCCGTTCGGCCGGGTCGCCGAGGTCGGCCCCCTGCACAGCGGCAAGGGCATCGGGCAGCACGTAGTGGTTCGTCCCCTTGACGAGGAGCTTCACGAGCAGCCCGCGCTTCGCCATCCGATCGAGGCGGTTATGGAAGTTGCCGCCTCCGCCGCAGTAGCAGCCTTTCCCCCTCAGGCGGGAGTAGAGCTCGTCCGCTGTGAGCGGCCCCTCCTCGAGCAGTTCGAGGATGGCCGGGTTGGCAGTCGCGCGTTTCACGTGGTCCCCCTTTCCCTACCCCTCAACAGGTCGATGGCCTCGGTCTCGAGGTGTTCCCTTGGCGACCGACCGCAATGCGCCCGCATTTGGTGTGGTCCTCCGCCTATTCCCGCCGCGACGTGCGACCACCGCCATCCTATCCGGCTGCCCCGCCCCGTGCGAGCCTCGCCTCGATCGGCCCCCCGAGCCCCGCGACCCCCTCCGTGTCCCACGTAGTGGATGATCCGCGGTCCGGCAGGAGGAAGTCATGGGTTGGGCGACACAGTACGTAGACGGGTTGCGGCGGGGCGAAACGGTCCAGTTCCGGCCGAGGGGCAACTCCATGCAGGGCAAGATCGATTCGGGCCAGCTCTGCTCGGTCGAGCCGGTCGATCCCGGCACGTTGCAAGTCGGGGACGTCGTGCTGTGCAAGGTACGCGGGCGGCAGTACCTGCACCTGGTCAAGGCCATCGAGGGGGAGCGCTTCCAGATCGGCAACAACCGGGGCAGGATAAACGGCTGGGTGTCGGCCAACTCCATCTACGGCAAGTGCGTCCGGGTCGAGTGAAGGCCTGCGCCCTGCGCGACCTTGGAGTGCGGCGGTGAATCGCCGCACACCAAGGGCGCCCCGGGGTTGGGGTTTGGGGGGGAGCGTGGTCATTTAACCCACCCGTGGTT
>JBBSEZ010000490.1:0-7324 GCA_038239195.1 Gemmatales bacterium | reverse complement strand
GAGGGGCTGGGCCATGGTCCCGTTCCTCCCATCCTCCCGTGCCGTGGTGCCTAGCGCGGTGGTGCGGCGTGGGGGGGGGGGCGCCCCGCCGGGGGGGCCCCCGGGGGGGGCGGGCCGCCGGCGGGGCGCGCGCCCCCCCCCCCGCCCCCGGCCGGGCGCGCGCCACGGCACCCCCGACCAACACGTCGCCTTGTGCCCGCCATCACCCCTCCAAATCCGCCAACCGCTTCCGCGCCGCCGGCGCCGCCGCCGTGTCGGGGTGGTCGCGCAACACGCGCTGCAACAGCCGCACCGCCTGCACCGTCTGCTTGTTCTCGCTGAACGCCCGCGCCGCCTCCAGCATGGCCAGCGCCGACAGCTCCGGGTAGTCGTAGGTGAACGGCACCACCAGCAGCGCCGTCGCCGCGTCGCCGTAGCGCTTCTGCGCCAGCCGGCACGCGCCCACGTTGAGTTGCGCCCGCGCCGCCAGTTCCGTGGCCACCGCCCCCGTCACCTGGTTGTAGGCGTTGACCGCCTCCTCGTACTTCGACTGGTTCTGCTGCGCCCAGCCGATCCCGTAGCGCGCTTCGGCTGCCCAGGGGCTGCCTCCGAAGCGCGAGGTCAACGTCTCGTAGGCCTGCCTGCTCTTGTCCCACTGCTTGTCCTCGCCCAGCGCGAAGCCCAGGCGCAACAGGGCCCGGTCGGTTACGCCCGCCACGTTCTGGAACGGCCCGTGATCGCGGAACTTCGTCAGGTGCTTGATCGCCTCCTCGCGCTTGCCCAGGTGCAGGTAGCACTCCGCCTCGCGGTAGACGGCGTGGGCCACCATCCCGCTCTTGGCGTTCTCCGACACCGGCTGCAACTGCTCCAGAGCGGACTCGAGGTCCGCGGTGGAGCCCTCCAGTTGCTTCTTCGCCTTGTCCTTGTCGGCGGCCTTGGCGATCGGCGAGGCCAGCACGCGCCGCGCCGCCACCGCCGCCCGCGCTCCGCGGTCGAGTAGCGTCGTGCCCAGGCGCACCTTGATCTTGTCGGTCAGCTCCTGCGGGGGCTCCTTCTCCAGGGCGTCTTGCAGGAGCTGGACCGCCTGCTTGTGGTCGCCGCGCTCGGCGAGGAGCTCGGCCAGCTCGAAGCGCGCGTCGGCGTTGATCGTCACGTCGGGGAAGGCCTCGATCAGGGCCTTGTAGCGGTTCTTCGCCTCGCTCTCGGCGGCCTGCACGGGCACGTCGGCCAGGGCCACCTCCGGCAGCGCGACGAACGGCACCGGCTGCCCCGGCGGGACCATCTTGGCGACCTCGTCCCTCCGCTTTTGCCAGCGGTCGAGCCGCACCTTCTGCCGCGCCTTGTTCACCTCGCGCTCGGCAATGGTGCGGTGGGCCCACGCCGCCTCGTAGAGCATGCGGGCCCGCGCCCGGGCCTGCGCCTTCGCCTGATCGTCCTCCACCTTGCGCGCTTTCAGGGCGTTCGACTGGTTGGCCAGGTAGTTCGCCGCGTCGCGGAGCGCGGTGAGCCCGGCGTTGCGCTCGTTCTCCGCGGCCGTGCGCTGCTCGGGCTTGAGCCCCGACGCGGCCATCTTCCGCTCGCCATCGGCGATCCGCTTCTCGGCGACGTCCTTCATGCACTGCCCGCCGCGCAGGGCCGACTCCCACGCCTCGGGCCGGTCGGGATGGGCCTGGGCCACCTGGGCGAACAGGGCGCTCGCCTCGGTCAACTTGCCCGCCTCGCGAAGGGCGACGGCATGGTGATACTTCAAGAGCGACACCCAGCGCGAGCGCGAGGCGTCTTTCGCCAGGTCGACCTCGTGCTCCTTGCGGCACTCGGCCAGCACCTTCACGGCCTCGGCGGGCTGGTTCTGGGTGCGGTGGAGCGTGCCGAGGTGGAGCAGCGCCATCGGGGCGATGGACGACTTGCTCAGGGGCTCCTTGGTGAAGTTCCGCAGTTCGCCAATGGCCCCGCCGAAGTCGTTTTGCTGGGCGAGCACCTTGGCGCGCTCGAACTTGGCCTGGGGCAAGAGGTCGTGTTTGGGGAAGCGCTGCTGGAGCTTCTCGTAGGCGGCGCGCGCCGCCGCCAGCGCCTTGGCCTTCTCGGCGGGCTGGGCCTGGAGGGCGGCCAGCCGAACGTGGCAGTAGCCGAGCTTGAGCAGCGCGTCGGGGGCCTGGGGGCTGTCGGCCGAGCTGCCGAGGAACGCCTCGAGCAGGTCGCCGGCGCCCTTCATTCCCTCCTCGATCTTGCCGGCCGTCACGGCGTCGTCGGCCCGCGCCGGGGCCTGGCGGATCAGCACGTCGGCAAGCTGATACGATACGACGGCCAGCTCGTTGTTGCGCTCCGTGGCGGGGATCGCCTCGAGCACCTTCCGCGCCTCGTCGAGCTCGCCCTTGCGATAATGCGCCATCCCGAGCCCGTAACGGGCGAGGTTGACCTGCGCCAGCTCCGGGAACTTCTCGATCACCGCCTTGTAGCGCTTGATCGCCTCGTCGTTGTGCTTCTTCGTGTCGCGCGCCCGGTCGGCCGGGTTGGGCAGTTTCTCCGCTGCCAGCGCCATGAAGTAGGCGTTCTCGGCGTGGCGGAATAGCACCGCCGGGAGCAGAGTGCTTTTGGGGTGCGCGGTGCCGAACTTGACGCACACCTTGTCCGACTCGTTGTAATCGCCCGCGAGCTGCCAGGCGGCGGCGAGGTGTTGCATCGTTTCTTCGTCGCGCCCCGGCAGCAACTTCTCGTTGAGCACCTGGTTGTAGGTGCTCGCGGCGTCCTTGAACTGCCGGGCGAACTGCTGGGCCTCGGCCAGTTCCACCAGCGCCTCGCCGCGCCGCTGTTTGCCGCCCGGGTCGGGCGGGTTGCTCGTGGCGCGCTGGTTGGCCTTGTCGGCGGCCTTGCGGAACGTCTCGATGGCGCTCTTGTAACTGTCGGGCTTCTTGGGGTCGGCCTGGCCCACCTGCGCCTTGCCGATCCACAACAGGGCCTGATCGGCGAGGAGCAGGTTCTTGTCGGCGAGCGGCTGGAGCATTTTCAGGGCGGCGTCGAACTGCTGGAGCTTCACGGAGCAGAACCCCTGGCGGAGCCGGGCCTCCGGCACGAGCGAGGAGGAGGGATACTTCTCGGCGAACGTCTTGAAGTGCTGGTGGGCCTCGCCGAATCGGCCGTCCTCGTACTGGAGCACGCCGAGGAAGAAGGTGGCGCGGGCGACGTGATCGGGCACCGCGCCCTTCGCCAGGCGCTCGAGCCTGGCCTTCTCTTCGGGGTCGTTCTTGAAGAGGTGAGGCTGACGCAGGGACTCGACGGCGGCCTTCTTGAAGGCCTCGTGGTCCTTGAGCACGCCCTGGTAGTGGGTGCGTGCTTCCTCGCGCTCGTCGAGCCTGGTGTCGAGGTGATGGATGCGGGCCAGCAGGTAGCGGGCGTGCGTGCCGAACACCGGGTCGCGGAAGGGGGCGAGTTGCCCGAGCGACCGGCCGGCGGCCATGTGGTCGCTCATGAGGAAGGCGCCGAAGCCGTGGTAGTAGAGGGCCAGCCCCCGGTAGCGGCTCGCGGCCAGTTTCTTGTCGGCGACGACCGGCTCGACCGCGGCGCGGGCCTCTTTCGCCTTGCGCAGGCGCAAGAGCATCTCGGCCCGGTCGCAGCGCGAGCGGGCGAACCACTCTTGTTCGACGAGCAAGCCCTTTGCCGGCTCCTTTTTGTCCTTCGCGCGCTCGGCGAAGGCGAGGGCCGCGTCGTCGAACTGTTTGGCGGCCTCCTCGAAGCGCTGGCGGGCCGTGTTGCGGTGGTTGTTGGCCTCGGCGGGTCGGGCGAGGGCAAGCTCGAGGGCCTTGGTGCCCTGGGCGCGGCGGCAGAGGCCGGCGTAGTAAAGCGCGAAGGGCTGCTCGGGCAGCGCCTTGTTGCCGGTGAGCTGGTTGAGTTGTTCGAGCGCCTTGTCGTAATCGCGCTCGGGGCCCTCGACCAGGCAGAGGGCCAGGCCGAAGCGCGCGGAGTGGAGCTCCTTGTGGCCGGGGTACTTGCTCAGGAACTCGCGGAAGCGCGCCGCGGCGAACGGATAGTTCTTCTCGTTGTAGGCCCGGCGCGAGCTGGCCAGGAGCATGCCGGCGGCCTGCTCGGGCGTGACCTGGGCGGCGGCGAAGCCGGTGAGGGAGGCGAGGGCCAACGTCAGGGCGAGGACGAGGCAGCGGAGAGCGGGGGCTGGCATGAACGAGTTGCCTCCGGGTGAGTTCGTAGGTGGAAGGTCGCGGCACGTCCGGGCGGCAAGGCTGATAGTCCGACGAGACGCGCGGGGAATCGTTTCGCAATTTCGGGGGCTGGTTCGGGCGAGGGGTCGTTCGCTCGCGCGGGTGCGGTCGGGAGGAAGGCGGGGCCGAGCGCGTCGGCGGGCCGCGGGCATCGTTGCCGTCGGCTCGCCTGATCGTCCCCCCATTCTGGCGAGCGCGGGGGGAGTGCGTCAACCAAATTCCGGCGCGGACGCCAAAGGAAGGGCCTGAGGCGGGGATTGCCACGATTTTTCGGGCCCGCACATTTATCCCAGACTGCGCCCGTTGCGTTCCGGCCGCGGAGCGTCTACATTGATGCGTAAGTAAGGCCTCGCGTAATCCGGGCCCCTTCCCTCCCCCCCGTGGACAGCGGGCGTTTCGTCCCACTCCCGTCGGCTGCCAGTGAGGTATGCCATGCCGATCACCGTTCCGTGTCCGTCCTGCAACGCCAAGCTGAAGGCCCCCGAGGGCCTGGTCGGCAAGACGGTCAAGTGCCCCGGTTGTGGCACCCCCATCCTGATCAAGGCCCCGGCCGCCGCGGCCGCCGTCAAGAAACCGGCCCCGGTCGAAGACTCGTTCGAAGACCTCGACGACGCGCCCCCGCCGCGCAAGCCCGCCAAGTCCAAGCCGAAGGTCGAGGAGATCGACGAGATCGACGACTTCACCGACGAGCCGCCGCGCAAGGGCAAGGCCAAGGCCAAGGTGGCCGACGACGTCGAGGACTTCACCGACGAACCGCCGCGCAAGAGCAAGGCCATCGCGAAGGGCAAGGTCGAGGACGACCTCGAAGACCTCGACGAGGACGAGGACGACCGCCCGAAGAAGAAGGGCAAGGGGCAGGTGGTGCCGTCGGGGCCGACGGAGGACAGCGAGCGGACGATGGCGATGCTGCTGTACCTGTCGGGCTTCGTGGTCGGCGCGATCGGGCCGATCGTGATCTGGATGATGAAGCGGAAGGAGTCGAAGTTCGTCGATTACCACGGCAAGCAGTGGCTGAACGCGTGCATCACGTTCTTCCTGATCACGGTCCTTCTGGGTGTCATCTTCGGCGGTTTAGGCGGTGGCCTCATGGTTGCCGAGATGTACTGGATCGGCTGGGGGATTGCTCTTTTCGGAGGCTTTATCGCGTTCGTCCTCAACGCAGTGGCGACGATCTTTCTGCTGCTGGCCGCCTTCAAGGCCAAGGGCGGGCAGTGGTACAAGATGCCGATGGTCAAGCAGTTCATCAAGTGATCGGACCGCGAGCTCGCCGCGCCGGCAAGGTCGCCTTGCCGGCGCGTGAAGTTTGGACTGCGGTGATTCATCACCGCTTTTGTCTTTTTTTCTCCGCGAGGAAGAAAAGAAAGCGGCGATAAACGCGCCGAGCTCCAAGAAAGTCTTCCCTTCTCGCGCCTTCACACAATCTGAGCCCTCCTCCGCCGAAAGCCCTGTTAGAAGGGCGGCGCTCGTTCGTTTGCACAGTGAACGCGCGTCCCGTATCGCCCCGCGTCATTTGAAAAGAAAGTGTCTGCGTTCGGGCCGAGCGGGACTGTATGTAGGTAGACCGTCCTGGAAGGGGAGCGAGCCCGATGATACCCGGACAGATGCGCCTCGTGCTGCGCCACCTGCGAAAGCTGGTAGGCGGGCCGGAGGACGGCGCGTCTGCGGACGGCGCCCTGCTGGCGCGGTTCGCGGACCAGGCCGACGAGAGCGCCTTCGAGGAATTGTTGCGCCGGCACGCGGGCCTGGTGCTCGGGGTGTGCCGGCGCGTGCTGGGAGACGATCACGCCGCCGAGGACGCCTTTCAGGCCACCTTCCTGGTGCTGTTGCGCAAGGCGGGCTCGCTCCAGCGCGAGGGGCCGCTGGCGCCCTGGCTCTACACGGTCGCCTACCACACTGCGGTGCGTGCGCGCGGTGCCGCGGCGCGCCGGCAGCGCGAGGAGAGGCAGGTGTCGCGCATGGCCACCGTTTTGCCCGAGGAAGACGCGGTCTGGCGCGACCTGCGCCTGGTGCTGGACGAGGAGCTCAACCGGCTGGGCGACAAGTATCGCGCGCCCGTCGTGCTGTGCTACCTGGAGGGCAAGACGCACGAGGAGGCGGCCCGCGCGCTCGGCTGGCCGCGCGGCACCGTCGCCGGCCGGCTCTCCCGCGCCAAGGCCCTGTTGCGCCAGCGCCTCCAACGGCGCGGCGTGACGCTGTCTGGCTGTGCCCCGGCCAGCAGCGCCGAACTGCCCGCGCCGCCCCGGGCGCCCGTGCCGCCGGCGCTGCTGGCCTGCACGATGGGGGCGTCGGTGCTGTTCCTGGCGGGCCAGTCGGCCAGCGCCGGCGCCTTCTCGGCGCAGGTCGTGGCGCTGGGCGAGGCGGTCTTCGAGGCGCTGGCCGCCGGCAAAGCGAAGGCGCTGCTCCTCGGGCTGCTGACGCTGATTCTGGCGGGCGGCGGGCTCGGGGTGGGGCGCTGGGCGCCCGTCGAGCGCCCCGCGGTCGTTTGGGACGATCGGCCGACGTGTCGCGGCAACCCGAGCCCGCCGGTTCGGGCGATCGCCGCCTGCACGGAAGCGAAGGACGGATCGGGAGCATCGCACATGGCCAAGCCCCTGGTGAGCGACGAACTGTGGGAGCAGATCGAGGCCTTGCTGCCGGCGCCGAAGCCGCGCCGTTCGCGCCACCCCGGGCGCAGGCCGCTCGAGCCTCGCAAGGTGCTGACCGGCATCGTGTTCGTGCTCAAGAGCGGGATCCCCTGGGAAGAGCTCCCCGCCGAGATGGGCTGCGGCTGCGGCATGACCTGCCTGAATTATCTCAAGGCATGGCAGCAGACGGGGACGTGGCGGAAGATCCAGGAGGCCCTCCTGGCCCACCTGCCCGGCGCCGAGCGGCTCAACTGGGCTCGTGGCACCGCCGACGCGGTGCTGGGCGCCCCCGTCCCCGCCCCCAGGCCCGTCGTGGCCGCCCCCGGGCCCGAGAAGATGGGCAGGGAAGAGGCCACCACCCCTCCGCCCGAGCGAGGCTCCTGGGACGGCGGGAGCATGTTCCCTCCCCCTCACGGCGAGAACCGCTGGGCGCCGCCGACCGCCACGCCGATGATGTGAGAAAAGCGCGAAACGGCAAGCAAGAGGGGGCGCCCCCTCTTGCTTGCCGTT
>JBBSEZ010000489.1:0-7343 GCA_038239195.1 Gemmatales bacterium | reverse complement strand
GCTCTCCGCCAACAACTCTTGCTTCCGTCTGGCGTACCGATCATCCATCGACTGCATCTCCGACTGGCCTTCCGTTTTCCCGATCTCCCTTTTACACTCTTCCCTGGCCTTGACGCAAGGCAACTCCTACAGTCGAACTAGAGAGGAGCGCCCCGATCAGAACTCAAACCCGCCCCGTCGGAGAAACGCCGCCAACCGATCTGGATAGTCGGTACACGTCCCGTCCACGCCCCACGCCAGCAAGCGCTCCCACGCCCCTGGCTCGTTGACTGTATAGGGCACGACGCGGGCCCCCGCCCGATGCAGGCGCCGCACCGTCGCCTCGTCGAGAGACAGGTAGTCCGGGCAGTAGACTTGTGCCTCCGCCGCGCGCACCAGTTCCTCGGGCGCCGTCGGCATCGTGTGGGCGATCAGCACGGCGCCGACCAGGCGCGGCTCCGCGCGACACAGGGCCCGCACACAGCGATGGTCGAAGCTGCGGACGGCGGTGCGCCCCTCCACCCCGGCCGCCGCGACCGCCTCCAGGACGCGCTGCTCCAGCAGGGCAGGGCCCTCGCCGTCGAAGCCGTCGCCGATCGCCTCGGGGTGGAAGGGGATGCGCTTGAGTTCGAGGTCGAACGTTGCGCGGGCGGCGCGCTCGCGCTGGCCGTCGCTCTTGCCGGCGCGCTGGCCGAGCTCGCCCGCATAGCCTGCGGCGAAGGCGAACAGGTCGGCCAGGGCCGGGACGGCGAAAGGATCGAGGCCGTGTTGGGCCGCGTAGAGCCGCGCTGCCGGACCGACCTCGGGCTGCTGTTCGGGGAATGCTGACGGGGAAGGGTTGCCGCTGGCGCGATAGCAGCGCAGTTCCTCGAGCGACAGGGCGCGGACGGCGGGGCGAGTTGCCAGATCGAGCGCGCCCGGGCAGGCCGGGACGAAGAGCGGTGCGGTCAAGAGCGGATCGTGGCACAACACCGCGACGCCGTCGCGCGTCAGATGCAGGTCGGTCTCGATCGAGGTGGCGCCCGCGTCGAGGGCGTACTCGAAGGAGGGGAGCGTGTTTTCCGGGCGAAGCCCGCGCGCGCCGCGATGGCCCTGAAGGTCGAAGCGTGGAGGCATGGTTGGCGCAGGAAAAAACCCCGCGAGGAGAAACCATTCTCCTCGCGGGGCAACGTAGAGGAAGAGACCACGGAACGAGGGCGCGTGCAAGGCACTCTCGCTCCGAAGGTGTTATAGCACGCGCGGCGTCGAGCGGCAACGCCTCAGCTCTTGCGCCGCTTGATCTTGTTCAGCGCCTGCCGCACGCTGCCGGCGAGGACCTTGTCGCGGATCTTAATCCCCGCCAGCGCCTCCAGCGCTTCGACCGCCTCGGTGTCGTCGGCGCGGGCGAGGTTGCCCAGCGCGTTGGCGACGTCGGCGCGGACGTCGGTCGGGTCGCCCTTGCGGCCGCCCTTCATCTTGCCCTTGCCCGGCTTGATGATCTCGGTCAACGTGGGGATCGCCGAGCGCCCCGCCTCGCCCATCGACCCCAGCCCCTCGATGGCCTTGCGCCGCACCACCGGCTCCTTGTTCTTGTCCTTGGCGATCGCCATCAGCGCCGGCAGCGCGGGCGGCCCGATCTTGCCGAGGGCGACGGTGGCGGCCTCGGCGACCTGGATTTCCTTGGCGTTGGCGGCGATGCGCAGTTCCGGCACGGCAGCGCTGGCCTCGGGGCCGATGGCGGCGAGGGCCTGCGCGGCGAAGCGGCGGACGAACCGATCGGAGTCCTTGAGCGCCCCGCGCAGGGCGGGGACGGCGGGCTTGGCGTCCGTGCCGGCGTCGGCGAGGTCCTTGGCGGCGGCGCGGCGGACGTCGCTGTCGGAGCTCTTGAGCTTCTTGATGAGGTCGGGCACGTCGGCGCCGAAGGCCGGCACCGCACACCAGGCGAGCGCGACGGCCGCGAGCAACAACTTTTTCATGTCGAGAAACCTCTGCGAAGGACGTGATGGAGCTCGGAAGGGAGACGCAGATGAGACGCAGCCCGGCCCGTCGCGGTTCCGCGATCGCCCGCGCCCGCCCTCATCAAACGCGCGCCGGGGTCAATGGTTTCGCCCCAGCCACCACACCAGCGCCCCGAGCCCTGCGATCAGGGCCGCCAGTAACCCGGCGGGCAGCGCCCAGCGCGAGGATTGGGGGGAAGGGCCCGGGGCGTCTTCGCGCTTCGCCGCGCCCCGCTTCTTGCTCGGCAGGAGGTGGTGAAACTCGGCGAACAGCGACAGCGCGTGAAACTCCTCCTCGTGAGGCCGGCGCGCCTCGTCGTGGAGGGTGACGTTGCCCGCCTTGACGCGCTGGACGATCTGGGCCGCCGTGGTCATCACCGTGCAGGTTCGCCCCGCAGGCGTCTGGTAGCGCAACAACCAGACGTCGCTCCCGCTCGTCGGCAGTGGGGCCGCCGCCTTTTCGGCCGGCCGGGCCGGGGCGTCGGGGTCGAGGCGCGTCGGCTCGCCGGCAACCAGGCAGGCCTGCACCCAGGGGTCCTTGCGGGCCTGGTCGGGGTCGGCGAAGCTCGGCACCGGCGCGGCCAGCTTCGACCGCTCCAGGTCGATGATGACCTCGCTCGCCGTCTGGTAGCGGTCGCGCGGCTGGCGGGCCAGCATGCGCGCCAGTACCCGATCGAGCGCCGGCGGGACGTCGGGGTTGCGCATACTGGCCGGCACGAAAAGCCCCAGCCCTTTCTTCTCGACGATCTCCAGATGGTTCTCGCCGGGGAACGGCACCTCGCCGGTCACCAGGTGGTAGAGGGTGGCCCCCAGGGCGTAGACGTCGCTGCGGCCATCGGCCGACTTGGCCTCGACGGCCTGCTCGTAGGGCATGTAGGGCGTCGTGCCGAACCCCTGGCGGGCGGCGGTGAGGTGGCTGGCCTCGTCGGTACGCTTGGCCAGGCCCAGATCGACCAGTTTGGCGACGCCGGAGCGCGTGATGAGGACGTTGTCCGGCTTGATGTCGCGGTGGACGATGTTGCGCGAGTGGGCGTACTCCAGCGCCCGCGCCACGTCGAGGGCGATGTGGACCGCATCGCCGACGGAGAGGCGCGTCTGGTGGGCGAGCAGCGCGTGGGCGCTGGGGCCATCGACGAACTCGAGCACGAGGTAGCGCTTGCCGGTGGTGCCGTCCTGGCCCGAGAAAAAGGTGCGGACGATGTTGGGGTGGTCGAGCAGCCGACCGCTCTTGGCCTCGCGGTTGAAGCGGTCGATGTAACTCTGATTGCTGGCGAGCCGATCGTTGAGGACCTTGATGGCGACCTGGCGGTCGTTGCGCTCGTCGTAGCCGAGGTAAACCGCGCCCATGCCGCCCTCGCCGAGTCGGCGCAGGATGCGGTAGTCGCCGAGGGTGCGGACGTCCTGCAAGGGGTCGGTCCGGCCGAGCGACGAACCGTCCACGGGGCCCCCGGCTGGGGCGTTGGGAGGGCCCTTGGGTGCGCCGGGGGGCAATGGGAGGGCCCCACGGGTGGGGTCGAGGTGGGTCTTGTCCATGTGCTCTCGTGGCGAGAGGCCCCTCTTCCCCTTGGGGCCGCTGCTCCAGCGTTTGGTTCGGCTTTGGCGATGGTCGGCTTGGCGAAGTCCTTGCGGTTCGAGGGCGCTCCGGGCTCCCTTCCCGTCCCGCAGGGGAGGGGAAAGCAGAGGGGCACCTCCCTCTGGACGAGCGCCGCTGGTCGAGTGTAACGGAAAAAAGGTGTTCTGTCATACTCTACCGCGAGGTTCGCGTCACGGCAATCAAGAAAACGCGCTCGCTCGCCGGTTGTTTGGGTTCGCCAGCCCTCGAAACCGGGTCGTCCCCCAAGCCGCGGGCGATTTTCCTGGTTGGCGTCGGGCCCCGCCCGTTACAATCGCATCACCTTCGGTGCCTCGCTTCCTGGAAGTGCCTCGTCCTCGACCTCTGTTGGGAGACCCGCCATGCGCCTGCGCCGCCGTCATGCCTTGCTCGCCCTCGTTTGCTGGGTGCCCTTCGCCGGTTGCACGTGCTCGGGGCGCCCGGGCTCGGTAGACGAAAACACCCCCCAGGGCCAGGCCCTCCTGCGCATGAAGAACGAGAACGTTCAGATCGTCCCCAAGCTCGAGGGCAAGGAGCTCCCGATCGCCTTCAGCCCCATCGTCATCGAAGAGACCGAGCACAAGGGCCTGCCCGTCATCGGGAAAGACTCCAGGAGGTATCGTGCCCTTCTGCCGTGGAAGCTGACCGTTCCGCTGGAGGAACTGCGCAAGAAACTGCACGAACAGGCCCGCAAGGAACGCCCCGACACCTCGGCGGGCTCTGCCACCGTCCTGCTGGAAATCGCCTACGCCGACGAAACCGGCACGACCAAGATCGGGAAAGAGACCATGCGGATCAGCCTTCAGCAGACCGGGACGCAGGTGCTCGCCGAGTTGGGGAAATCCACAATCCCCGCCACGGCGACCGTCCGCGCCCTCTCGTTCGACTGGTCCGAGACGCCGACTGTCCTGGCTTTCAAGAAGCCTCGCTCGGCCGTGACTGCGGTCGAGGGGAAGTCGCCCTCGGCCCTGACGGCGCCCGAGGGCTTCCCGTTCGCGCTGGACCTGCTGCACGGTGAGGAAGGCGCCCCGGACAGCAAGTTGAAAGGGAAGACGACCGCGGGCCCAGCCGGGCGCCCGGAGGTTCCGGGCCCCGTTGTCCCGGGAAGCAAGTTGAAATGGAAGCCGATCGCGGACGACTCCGCCCTGCGCCGAGCTCTGACCGAGGATGGGGCGACGGTGCCGTCCCGGCCGGCGACGAGCGTCGCGGTCGTGCTGACCGGCCTCGACAAGGAGGGCCGGCAGACGGGCAAACAGACCGTGGAGCTGCCCATTGGGGCCTTCCCTCCGGAAGGAACGCCCGCGCTCTTCCAGGCGACCTCCGTTGACCTGGGCGCGCTGGCGGTGCCGTTCAGCGTCAAGGTCGAGCTCCAGTCGATGACCTGGGCGGGGCGGACGTTCAACGTGAAGTATTAAGGTCGTGGCCGAGGAGGGCCCGACTTGCTGGGGGGGCGGTTTCGGATACACTCAGCCCACAGACCCGTTCCGTCGCGAAGGGAGGCCCCCATGAGTGAGCCCGCCGCGTCCGCCGTCCGCCTCGAGTACCTCGACGGCCCGATCGCCGTGCTGACGCTCGATCAGCCCAACAGCCGAGCGAACACCCTGGGCCAGGCCGTCCTGGGCGACCTGGAAGGCGCCGTGGCCGCGCTGGCCGGGCGCCTCGACCTGCACGGCCTGGTGTTGCGCAGCGGGAAGCCCGGCATGTTCATCGCCGGGGCCGACCTCAAGGAGTTGGGGGGGGCTCGCCCCGATCCGGAGACGGCCCGGCGGCTGGTGAAACGCGGCCTCGATCTGGTGGCGGCGTTCGAGGGCTTGCCCTATCCGACCGTGGCCGCCGTCGATGGGGCCTGTATGGGCGGAGGGTTGGAGTTGGCGCTGGGGCTCGACTATCGGCTGGCGAGCAACAACCCCAAGACGGAGCTGGGATTGCCGGAGACGAAGATTGGCCTCATCCCCGGCTGGGGCGGAACGCAGCGCCTGAGCCGCCTCATCGGCCCCGCCCTCGCTGCCGAGATGATCTGCGCCGGCGAGGCGGCCAAGGGCGACCGCGCCCGGCAACTCGGCATCGTCTGGGACGTGGTGCCGGCCGAGAGGCTCCTCGAGGAGGCGCTGGCGCTGGTGCGCTGGGCGCACGCCGACGGGAGTTGGCGCGAGGCGCGGCGGCGCAAGCAGCAGCCGGTCGGGCTGAGCGAGGAGCAGCTCGGCTTCACGGTCGCGGTGACGCGAGCCCAGGTGCAGATGAAGACGGGCGGCCATTATCCCGCCCCCCTGGCGGCGCTGAACGCGATCGCGAAAGGGTGCAATCTCCCCCTCGCCGATGGCCTGAAGGTCGAGACGGAGGCGTTCCTCCCGCTCGTCGGCAGCCCGATCTCGCGCAACCTGATCGCGGTCTTCTTCATGACGCAGCGCCTGGCCAAGGACCCGGGCGTGGCAGGGAGCGTCAAGCCGCGCGACGTCCGGCAGGTCGGCGTCGTCGGCGCGGGCATCATGGGCGCGGGCATTGCCGGGGCCCACGTTCGCCGAGGCGTTCCAGCGCTGCTCCTGGACAGCGCCCCCGCGGCGCTGGAGAAGGGCGTCGGCAACATTACGAAGAGCTTGCAGGGCCGCGTGGAGATCGGCCGCATGTCGCCCGTCGAGGCGGCGGGGGCGCTGGCGAAGCTCAGCACGTCGCTGACCACGCAGGCCCTGGCGGACCGCGACGTGGTGATCGAGGCCATCGTCGAGAACGAGGAGGCGAAGGTCAAGCTCTACAAGGAGGTGGAGGCGATCTTGCCTGCCGGTGCCATCCTCGCGTCGAACACCTCGACGATCTCGATCGCGCGCATGGCGAAGTCGGTGGCCGCGCCGGAGCGCTTCGCGGGGCTGCACTTCTTCAACCCCGTCGATCGCATGCAACTGGTGGAGGTAATCCGCGGGGAGAAGACGAGCGACGAGACGGTGGCGACGCTGGTGGCGCTGGCGCGGCGCATCGGCAAGACGCCGATCGCGGTGCGCGACTGCCCGGGGTTCGTCGTCAATCGCATCCTGTTCCCCTACCTCAACGAATCGCTGGTGCTGCTGGAGGAGGGCGTCCCGGCGCGCACGCTCGACAAGGTTGCGACGGGCTTCGGCCTGCCGATGGGGCCGATCGCGCTCAACGATCTTGTCGGGCTCGACACGTCGCTCTACGCGGGCCGCGTCATCAACACCGCCTTCGCCGACCGGGCAGCGCCGACGCGCATCCTGGACGAGTTGGTGGCCGCGGGGAGGCTCGGGCAGAAGACGGGGGCGGGCTTCTACCGCTACGCGAAGGGCGGGAAGGGGGCGGACGACCCGGCGACGGCGGCGTTGCTGGAGAAGGTACGGCGACCGGGCGGGCGCCCCGACATGGGCGCGGAGGAGATCGCCGACCGGCTGTTCCTGCCGATGCTGACGGAGGCGACGCGGGTGCTTGCGGAGGGCATCGTGCGCGATCCGAGCGACATTGACATGGGGCTGATTCTGGGGATCGGCTTCCCGCCGTTCCGGGGAGGCATCCTGCGCTGGGCCGACGAGATGGGCATGGAGAACGTGCTGAAGAAGCTGGAGAAGTACGAGAAGCTGGGGCCGCGGTATCAACCGACGGAACTGATGCGCAAGATGGCAGCGGAGGCGAAGGGGTTTTACGCGGGTTGAGGTAGCGAGGTAAAGGGGCGCCCTCGCCCTCGGGACGACTTTCGCGAAGGCCCCTCGGTTAGCGACGCTTCGAAGAAGCGTTGGGGCCGCCACCCTTCTTCGCAGCGTCGCGAACCCGGGGCGCGCCCGCAACGGTTGCCGCGC
>JBBSEZ010000488.1:0-7345 GCA_038239195.1 Gemmatales bacterium | reverse complement strand
TGGCGCGGCTGCAGGAGGATGAGGCGTATGCCAGAGAGTTCCCCTACCGCAACCCGCCAATAGACCGCACCAACATCGAGATCGCCCTGACGCAGTCGGGCGAGACGGCCGACACGCTGGCTGCCCTGCGCGAGAGCAAGCGCAAGGGCCACCCGACGCTGGCGCTGTGCAACGTGGTCGGCAGCAGCATCGCCCGCGAGGCCGACGGCGGGGCCTACCTTTACGCCGGGCCGGAGATCGGGGTGGCGAGCACCAAGGCGTTCACCAATCAGGTCGCCGTCCTCACCATGCTCGCCCTCTACTTCGGCCGCCTCCGCCACCTCTCGAGCATTCAGGGCGCGCGGATGATCCGCGAGCTCCAGGCGATGCCGGGCTTGATCCGCCGCACCCTCGCCTGCCACGACGCGGTGAGGGAGATCGCCGGCCGCTACGCGCACGTCGATAACTTCCTCTACATGGGTCGGCAATATCTCTTTCCGGTGGCACTGGAGGGAGCGTTGAAGCTCAAGGAGATCAGCTACATCCACGCGGAGGGCTATCCCGCCGCCGAGATGAAGCACGGCCCCATCGCTCTCGTCGATGAGGAAACGCCCAGCGTCTTCCTGATGCCGCGCGGCCCGATCTTCGACAAGGTGATGAGCAACCTCGAAGAGGTCAAGGCGCGCGGCGGGCCCGTTATCGCCATCGCCAACGAAGGCGACGAGGAGGTGGCGGCGCGGGCCGACGACGTGATCTACGTTCCCGAGGTGCCGGAGTACCTGCAACCGCTGGTGTCGGTCGTGCCCCTGCAACTGCTCGCCTATCACGTGGCGGTGCTGCGCGGCTGCGACGTGGACAAGCCGCGCAATCTCGCCAAGAGCGTGACGGTGGAGTAGCGGGGGCCATAAGCGAAACGACATGCAAGAACTCCGGACCCAGAGGGGGCTTTCCCATGCGAATCTGCATCTTCGAGGACGCCGGCGTGGCCCGGCTCCAACCGCTGACGTTGACCCGCCCTGCCTTCGACCTGCGCTGCGGGGCGCTGGCCCTGTGGGAGCGGCAACTGCGGCACTTCGGCGCCGAGGAAGCGGGCGCTCTGGTGCGCCCGGAACTGCTCGACCTGTGCCGGGCGAGCTGTCCGGGCCTGTACGTCAACGACCCGGTCTGGCTCAACGGCGGGCCGGTCCTGCTGGTCAACGCGCGCTGGCTCCCTCCGGCGGGGGGCACGGCGATTCCCGCCACCCCGGAGGTCGGGCTGGTCGGCGATCAGGTCGCTTATGCGGTGGTGTCGGCGCAGGAGGTGCGCGACCTGGCCTTGCCCAACCTCGGCTGGCACCTCGCGGGCTGGGCGCAGGCGCTGCCGTCGCGCCAGGCCGGAGGCGCCATGATCGACTACCCCTGGGACCTCATCGAGCACAACGGCGAGGCCCTGGAGCAGGACTACCTGCTCTGGCACGGCCGGGAGGGCGCCATTCCCGAGGGCGTGAGCGTGTTGGGCCCGCCGGAGCGCGCCGTCATCGACCCGCTGGCGCGCGTCGAGCCGCTGGTCCTGCTCGACACGCGCAAGGGGCCTGTGCTCATCGACCGAGGCGCGGTGGTGCGGGCCTTCAGCCGGCTCGAGGGGCCCTGTTACGTGGGGGCCTGGACGCAGGTGCTGGCGGCGCGGGTGAGCGGCAGCAGTTTCGGCCCGCAGTGCCGCATCGGCGGGGAGGTAGAGTCCAGCATCGTGCAGGGCCACAGCAACAAGGCCCACGACGGCTTCCTCGGCCACTCCTACGTCGGCGAGTGGGTCAACCTCGGCGCCGGCACCATCACGAGCGACCTGCGCAGCGACTATGCCCCGGTTAGCGTAATTGTCAATGGGCAGAAGGTGGATACCGGCAAGCTCAAGGTCGGCTCCTTTCTGGGCGACCACACCAAGGCGAGCATCGGCTGTCTGTTCAACACGGGCTCGCTGATCGGGCCCTTTGGCATGCTCGTCACGGCGGGGGCCTTGTTGCCGCGCGTCCTGCCGGCGTTCTGTTCGGTCGGCCAGGGCAAGGTGGCGGAGCGCACCGACCTGGGCGCCACGTTCGCGACGGCGGCCGCCGCCATGGCCCGGCGCGGGCAGGCGTGGACCGAGGCCCAGGCCGAGTTCTTTCTCGGCCTCTACGAGCGGACGGCGAACGAGCGCCACAAGCTCCTGCGCGACAACGAACAACGCCGGGTGCGTCGGGTGGTGTGAAGCGTGGACCGGGCCTGGCTCGCCTTCTCGCTCAGAACCGCAGCGCTTGCGCCTGTCTCAGGTAGAGCTTGGCGGTCACGTCGTCCGGCCGCTCGTCGAGGGCCTTCTTGAAGGCGTTGATGGCGTCGTCGCGGCGCTTCAACATCAGGGCCCGCTTGCCGTCCGCCATGAAGCGGCCGAAGCGGGCGTCGCTCAGGCCGCTGGTGGCGTCGGGATCGCCGGGGGCGGCCTTCAAGGCCGCGCTGAAGGCGTTGACGGCATCGACGAAGAACTGGCGATTCAGGGCCGCGGAGCCCAGGCGCATCTGCTTGTCGTAGTCCGCCTTGTTCCGGGCGGCGCGGACGACGACGGCCTGCGCCCGGCGCAGGCCTTCCGTGGCGCGGGCGTCCCCCGGGTTGAGCCGCAAGGCCTCCTGGTAGGCCGTCGCGGCGTCGGCATAGCGACGGGCGGCGAGGGCGTCGGCGCCCTGGGTCATGAACCGCGCGTAAGCGACCTGGGCCAGCCGGTAGTCTTCGCTGGCGCGCAAGGCGGCGACCTTGCCCTTGGCGGCCTCGCCGTCCTCGGCCCACGCCTCCTCCGCCGCGACGTACTGCCGATAGGCCTCCTCGTAGCGCCGCAGCCGCATCAACTCGTTGCCCTTCGCCACCAGCGCCGTATATTCGGCCCGGGCCTTCTTGAGCGACGACTCCGCCTTGCGCAGCGCCTCCTTGGCGTCGCGGTCTTCGGGGGGGGGGCGCACCGCCTCGCGCAGGTCGGCGATGGCGGCGTTGAAGCGCTTCTCGGCGAGCGACTTCCGGGCGCGGTCGATCAGCCCGGCGAAGCGGTCGTCGCGCGCCTTGAGGGCGTTGAGGGCGGCGATGCGGCCCTCGGCCTTGCGCTGGCCGGCGAGGGCGTCGGGGTCGCCGGGCACGACGTCGAGGGCGCCCTGGTACTCGCGCACGGCATCGGCGAAGCGCTCGTTGTTGAAGGCGATCCGGCCGGCGTCCATGCGGACGCGGTAGTCGGCCAGCTTCTTCTTCTCTGCCGCGTCCGCGTCGGACGCCGCCTGGGCCTGGGCCAGTTCCTTCAGGACGACCGCGTCGGTCGGCGCCAGCTCGCGGGCGCGCTCGTAGGTGCGCACGGCGACCGCGTACTGTTTGTCGGCCAGCGCCTTGCGCCCTTGCTCCAGCAGCCCCTTGAGGGCCTCGGCGGTCTTGTCGAGCCCCGCGCCAGGGGGCGCGGCCTCGGGCACTTCGGGCGCCTCTCCCACGACCTCGTCGCGCTTCTTCTCCTTGGCGAGGGCGAAGGCGGTGCGCTCTTCTTCCAGCTTCTTGCGCTCGGCCGCGATCCGCTCGGCCTCTTCGTTGTTGGGAGCGGCAGAGGGAGGGGGCGATCGGCCGATGGCGAGGTAGAGCGCCCCCGCGATGATGCCGCTGCCCAGCAGCAGCGACAGGAAGATCGCGCCCGCGATCAGGGCGCCGGACGTCGGGCTTCGCGAGCTGGCCGCCGGCGCGACCGAGGGTTGTTCGGGTGAGAGAGCGGCCGGCGCCGGGGCGGGCGGCAGGGAGGCGCTGGCGGGCTCGAGCCCGGCCGCGGGCGCGGCGAACTGCGTCTGGCAGAAGGGACAGCGGACCTTTTGCTGGGGGCGCAGCGGGCGGTTGGATCGCAAGCTGTGCTGGCACTGCGGGCAGGCTACGGCGAGAGAAGACATGGATGGCCCCCAGCGAATTGGAAGTTCAAGGTGCGACCCGAAAGGATTGTCTCGCGCCGTCAGGCCCGGCGTCAACGGTGAAAGTCGTCCTTCGGTCCTGCGCCCTGAACGCGATGGCCCGCAAAACTTGCGCCGCGTCGCTCGTTCGTCTTCTCGTCGCCAGCGAGCCCCTTCATTTCCCCCTGCCGGGCTCGTACACGAAGGAGAGACGGAGCCAGCGCCCCCGAACCGGCCCCGAGGGACCGAACGTGGACCACCCGATCCGCCTCGCCGTGCTGCTCAGCGGCGGCGGCACCACTCTGCAAAACCTGCTCGACCGCATCGACGACGGTCGGCTGTCGGCCCGCGTCGTCTGCGTCGTCGCCAGCAACCCCACCGCGTTCGGCCTGACGCGCGCCGCCCGGGCGGGCGTGCCGGCCTTCGTCGTCGAGCGCAAGGCCTGCGCCACGCGCGCCGAGTTCGGGGAGCTTGTCTTTGCCCACTGCCGCGACGCCGGCGCCGAGCTCGTCTGCCTCGCGGGCTTTCTGCAATTGCTGCCCATCGCCGAGGACTTCCGCAACCGCGTGCTCAACGTTCACCCGGCGCTGGTCCCCGCCTTCAGCGGCAAGGGCTTTCACGGCCAGCGCGTCCATCAGGCCGCCCTCGAAGCGGGCGTCAAGGTGAGCGGCTGCACGGTCCACTTCGCCGACGACGAGTACGACCACGGGCCCATCGTGCTCCAGCGCACGGTCGAGGTGCGCGACGACGACACGCCCGAGGCACTGGCGGCCCGGGTGTTCGAGCAGGAGCAAGAGGCGTATCCCGAGGCGATCCGGCTGTTCGCGGCGGGGCGGTTGCGCATCGAGGGACGGCGGGCGTGGGTGGTGTGACCCTTTCGCGCCTCGCCTCAACGGCCTCCCTCTCCACGCCGGGCGCAAAAATGAGCAACAACGCCGACATGCCCGCCGTTTGCGACCTACACTTGCACCAGGCAGAGCTATCGATCCTTCTTTACCTGGTGGATACGCTCCATGCTGGGCCGCGTTTTCTTGGGTCGTTATGAAACCATCCGCCTGCTCGGCGAAGGCGGGATGGGTCGCGTCTACCTCGCGCGTCAGCTCGATCTCGGGCGGCAGGTAGTCGTGAAGGTCATGCACGACCACATTGCCGCCGACGCCACGTTCCGCGAGCGCTTCCAGCGCGAGACGCTGCTGATGGCTCGCTTTCAGCACCCCTACGCGGTCACCCTCTACGACGCCTCGCTCAACGACCCGCAAGGGCCGTGCATCGTCATGGAGTACATCCGCGGCGTCACCCTCGACAACCTGCTGCACACCAACACCCGGCTCTCGCCCGCCCGCGTCGGCCGGTTGCTGCATCAACTCTGCGAGGTGCTCCAGGCCGCCCACGCCGAGGGCATTGTCCACCGCGACCTCAAGCCCGCCAACTTGATGGTCGTCGATCCCGACACGCCCTACGAACTGCTCAAGGTGATGGACTTCGGCCTCGCCAAACTCGTCGCCTCCGCCGCCGGCTCCAAGGCCTCCGTCACCAACTGCGAGTTTGCCGTCGGCACGCCCGGCTACATGTGCCCCGAGCAGGCCCGCGGCGAGGACATGGACAACCGCGGCGACCTCTACAGCGTCGGCGTCATCCTTTTCGAGCTGCTCACCGGGCAGTTGCCGTTCGCCGGCCGCTCCACGATGGACATCCTGCTCGCCCACGCCACCGAGGAACCGCCATCGTTCCGGGCCGTGGGCGCGGCCGCCGCCGTGCCACCCGCCATCGAGCGCGTGGTGCAGTCGTGCCTGGCCAAGGCCCCCGAGCAGCGCCCCGACCACGCCCGCGACCTCGCCGAGCGCTACGAGGAGGCCCTCGCCGGCTTCCTCGCTCTCACGCCCTCCGTCGGCGCCGCCAGCGGCCGCATGCCGCGACCCAACTCGAGCCTGACCAGGCGCTCGGCCTCGATTCAGCCCCAACCGGGGCCCGCCGCGGAGGCTGCGGCCGTCAAGACCCCGGTCGTGCTCTCGCCCGCGGCAACCGTCACCGACCCGATGGCCGTCGTCCACCACCTCGAAGCGTGGATGCCGGAGAAGATCGCCACCTACAAGCTGCGCGGCTTCATCCACGACGTCGGCGGCGAGCTCGTCGAGAGCGTTCCCGGCCGCATCAACGTGCGCCTCGGCGGCAAGGGCAGCGTCTACGTCCCGCCGACGCGCGGGCTCTCCTGGCTCGGCATCGGCCGCAAGTCCAGCCGCATCGACCTCGAATTGCGCCTCCAGCGCTCCGACACCGGTCGCGACAACCAGTTGCGCATCACCGTCGTGTTCCGCTCGCCCGGCGACGACCTCAACTCCGACGTCGCCTGGCGCACCCTGTGTACGCAAATCTTCTGCGACCTGCGCGGCTACCTCATGGGACAAACCGGATCGTCGAACGGCGATTCGGTGCTGGGGTGAAAGTTCGCGCCGCGAACCTTCCTACTTCCGCAGCCGATGGTTCGACAGCTTCAGCACGCGCGTCTCCATCTTGCCCGCCGTCGCGCTCACCGTCATCGTGCTGGCCGGCAGGTCGAACTTGCCCACGCGCTGCCAGGTCTGGTGGTGTGCCACCGAGCTCTTCAGCGCCCCATCCTTGCCGTCCCAGGTGTTGACGACGAAGTGCGCCGGCAGGAACTGGCGCTCCTCGTTGACGCGGCCCTCCAGCACGACGATCGAGAAGCGCACCGGCCCCTGTTGGCGGTTGACGACGATGACCTGGCGATCGCGAATGCGATAGCTGGAGTGGAACTCGTCGTTGAGCACGCGGATGGCCCGGCCCAGCGGATGATCTTTCACGGCGTCGTCGAAGGAGCACGGCGTCTCGAGCGACGCGCTGTTGTCGAGCCGATGGCCGACGGTCGATCCGAGCGTTCGCCGCGCCCAGTCCTTCAGGTCGCCCTCCAGCGTCACCGTCACCAGCCCCTTGGCCGAGACCTCCACCTTGCCGCGCGTCACCTTGCCATCGACGTTCAGTTCCAGGTCGGCGTCGAGGCCGGGGAAGTTCTTCCAGGTGGCGCGCGCCGCCCGGGCGTCGGCCAGCAGTTTCGTCGCCTCGGGGCTGGCCGCCGGCTTGGCCCGCGCAGCGCCCCGCCGCGGCGCGGGCGCCTCGGCGAGCCAGGTCATTGTGGCGTAGTGGCGCACCTCGCCGTACTTCTTCCCGCCCAGCTCGCCCGACTTCTTCGCCACGTGGCCGGCGCGTACCCCATACGTCCCGGCGGCGGTGTGCGCGGGGAGCTTGACCAGCCCGTCCTTGTCGGTCTTGCCCGCGACGGCGTCTTCCTTGCCCGGCAACTGGAACGACACCTCCGCGCCCTCCAGCGGCTTGCCCTTCCACAGCACCTGCGCCGAGACCTTTTTCGCGATGACCACGATCTCCAAAGGCGACTGTTCCCACGTCTGGGCGAACAACTTGGCCGGCGCCGGCGCTTTCTT
>JBBSEZ010000487.1:0-7357 GCA_038239195.1 Gemmatales bacterium | reverse complement strand
GGGGATTGGGACCACTTTTTCACGTTCCGCATCGAGCAGGAAACCCAACGCCTCCACCCCCATCGCGGCCTGTTGGAGGCTGTTTCATGGCCCATGGCTGTCTAGCGGCCGGCCGGTTGCGCCCGATGACGACCCGCTTCACCGGGTCGTCGTCCTCCCTGCGCTTTTCTTACCACGTTACCGTTTCACTCCAACGGTTTCCCCGGTGAGCGCATACGCGCGAAAGCACGGTCCGGCGGCTGAATCGCCGCCGCAAGAGCCCCCGGCTGCATTACCGCAGCAACCTGGGATTGGCGCGTGAGATGCTGCAACAGGTCGTCTCATCGCTCCCGAAAACGCACCCCGTGTACGTGCTTTTCGACTCGTGGTACACGTCGGCCAAGTTGGTGAAGTGGGTTCGCCAGCAGGGCTGGCACGTGATCGCGGCCATCAAGTCGAATCGCAAGTTGTCCGGCCGGAAGTTGACGGACTGGCACCACGATCTCAAGGGGCGCTCCTACGACCGAGTGTCGTTGGAGTTGGCGAACGAGAAAAAGCGGGCTTATTGTGTCCGCCAGTTGACGGGGCGCCTGCGCGGCGTGCCCGGGATTGTTCGCGTGCTACTCTCACAAAAGGGACCAGGGGCGCAAGCCCCGAAGTGTTTCCCGTGTACCGACGTGAAAACGTCGGCGCAGGAGGTCCTGAGGCGCTATCAGCATCGTTGGGGCCAGGAAGTCGATTACTGGTACGTGAAATTGCAATTGGGCTTGGGGGACTTCCGGTTACACAGTCACGAGGCGATCAGTAAGTGGTATGCCGTGGTGTACTTGGTGCTCGTGTACTTGTACTGGCAAAAATACGAGTACGAAGAGGCCCACGGGAAGACCACGAGTCTGTCGGAGGTATTGGCGCGGCTACGCGAGGAACACCAACGGGCGGTGTTGCGGGCGGCCTGTGAGGAAGCGGCCAACGGCACGCCGGTAGAGCAGGTCCTCGCACGTTACTTGGGGCCGGCAAGAACCCCAGCCGCATAGCCAATTGCCGACAGGCCCGGCAAGTCAGGCTGGTAACTCCCCCTTTCAGAGGGAGATTGCTTTGCCTGCGCACTTGCCGGATTTCCACAGAGGCCTATAGTCTTATTCCTGCCCGCTTTTTCGCCAGAGTCCAGAACCTCTTGATGCCCAGTCGCTTCTCCAATCGCCGAATGCGCTGCACGGTGTTGTTGCCTTTGAACGTCTCTCCGTTGCGGCTGGTGAAGAGGTAGTCGGTTGGCGTGTTCTCACAGCGGCGCTGCAAAAGCTCCTTCACTTTGTCCGTCATGTAGACGGTGCGGGATTTCCCCTTCTTGGCGTTCTTGTGCTTCTTGAAGGTGATTGTGCCCTGGGTGAAGTCGATCATGTCCGCCTTGACCATCGCCGCCTCGCTGAATGGCCTCGCCCGTTTGCTCCAAGAAGAAGACGAACTCGCGGAACGTCTGGTCTCGGATGGAGCGCTGGATCGCCGTCCGCTCGTTTTTCGTCAGAACGCGTTCTCGGCGGTGGTAGCCACCCGCCTTGAGGTGCCCCAGTGGGCTGTGCGTCAGATAGCCTTGATCAACAGCCCAGTTGAAGCAGGCCCGCACTATGGCTCGGCAGGTGACCTGCGTGTTGTGGCCCCATAGCGCGTCTGGCTCTGCCTTCCGCTTCTTGCCCTTCTTTGGCTGCTCCTTCGCGGGTCGGGGCTCGGCGCCCTTTGGGTCGGTGTGCTTCAGCAGCCACGCGGTCACGTCGGCAACCCTGACATCCATCGCCCGCTTCTTCCTGACGTGGTCGCAGAAGCTCTACAGGTAGTTCCGCTGCAACTCGTAGGTCGTCCTCTCCTTGGTCTTCTCGGCGTGATCAAGGAACAGCTCGGCCCCCTTCCGGAAAGTCGGGAGCAGCTTGCACTCTTCCACCTTTTCGGAAGCCTGCGCCATGAGGGCGTGGAAGGCACGCTCCGCCTCAGCCTTGTCCTTCGACAGTTTGGCGCTCTCGCCCTTGTAAGTGGTGTAGTAGAAGCCGTCCTGCGAACGGAACCAGATCCCGGCCTTGCGTGCCATGAAAGTAGTCTCCGGAGCGGGGCTGACCGGGCGACCGCTTGATTCTATGCACGAATACCCTGCCTCGGCAAATTTCTCCGGATTTAATTCCTTTAATGGTAGCTTGTTACGTCATCTACACTATCTTCTGGGCCTGGAAGTAGTGCTCGCTGGTGCGGCAGGTGTGGCCGCGCAGTTTGAAAGGTGCGGCGTTGAAGTTTGAGAAGCAGCCGTGTTCGCCCGTGGTGGAGTAGAAGCGAACTTCCGGGGAGGTGGTGGACATCGGCGCCCGCGGGGTTGGAGGAGATGGTGAGATTCTACCAGAGGGAGAAGACGGCGCCGGAGGTCAGCAGGTTCGCGAGAAAGCCAGGGGGCACCGCAAGGGTGTGCGGCAAGATTTTCGGGAGCGCTCTCGTAGTGGCAAGCGTCCCGCTTGCCAACCCCGCCCAGCAGGCAAGCGAGACGTTGCCCCTACGAGAGACCTGTCCCGAGAAGATGGATGACAGGGGCGGCCCAGGATGATACGCTGTTGGGGAAAGGTGGGGGCGGTCGTCTACCCTGGGTGCCCGCGCTGAGGGTGCGCACTCGCGGGGGAGCTTTCCCCCTCCTCGCAGCCTGCCCGGGGCGCTATTTTCAACAAAATCGCTCGGTCCTGTCACGCCAGCCCAGCCGGTGGTGATGTGATAATGGAGGGGCCTCCACTCGCAGGCCTCCGTGGGAGTTGCCGAACTTTTCAGGGGCGGTCGATCGAACCTGGCGCCCCGAGTTGTGGGAGGAAGTTCTCTATGAAGTGTCGTCTTCTGGCTGCCCTGCTCGTTTCGGCAGTGGCCGTGGTCTTCGGGGCGCGAACGGAGCTCGTCGCCCAGAAGGGTAGCAAAGTTGTCCCCCGCGCCGAGAGCGTCGTCTCGATCGATGATGCCGCCATTCGTCAAGCAGAGATGAAGCGGCAATTCGGCCAGTTCCGCGAGAAACTGGTGCTGCTCGCCGGACGGCTCGAGAACAGCTCCAAGCCAGAAGAGCGCGAAAAGGCCAAGGCGCTGCGCGCGGCGCTCAAGCGGACCTACGACAAGGGCCTCGAAGGCAAGTTCGACGCGCTGATCCGCGACCTCGGCAAGAAGGGCGCGGACAAGGACATCGACCTCCTCAGCCAGATCCTGCGCGACAACAAGGAACTGCGCGACGAGATCAAGGTTTTGATCGCCATGCTGGCCACCGACGGCCGGGACTCCAAGAAGGAAGCCAAGGAGAAGACGCAAAAGCTGCTCGACCAGCTCAAGGAGCTGATCGCCAAGCAGGAGCGCGTGCGCGCCCTCACGGAGATTGGCCGCAAGAACAACAAGGAACTGAAGAAGGACCAGAACGACGTCACCAAGGCGACCAAGTCGGTCATCGACCCCAAGGACAAGAAGGGGACCGACAAGGCGGGCGAGGCGAAGAACGCCGAGGCGAAGGACGGCGGCAAGGAAAGTAGCGCCGAGGCCAAGGGTGAGGGGAAAGAAGATACCAAGTCGGCCAAGGGCGAGGCCAAGGGCGAAGGCAAGGAAGGGCCGAACAAGGAAGCCAAGCCGGGCGAGGGCCGGGAAGGCAAGGGCGGCGAGACGAAGGAAGATCGCCCCGGCAAGGCCAAGAGCGGGGAAGGCAAGAACGGCGAACAAACCGGCGAGGGCAAGGAAGGCAAGGGCCTCGAAGGGAAGGAAGGCAAGGGCGGGAAGGAAGGCGGCGACAAGGAAGGCCAGCCCGGCAAGGGCAAGGAAGGCAAGGGGAGCGAAGGCAAGGAAGGCAAGCCTGGCGCCGGCAAGGAAGGCAAGGGCGGCGGGAAAGAAGGCAAGGAGGGCGGCGGCAAGGAAGGTAAGCCGGGTGAAGGCAAGGAGGGCGGCGGCAAGGAAGGCAAGGAAGGTGCCGGGGCCGGGAAGGAAGGCGCAGGGAAGGAAGGCAAAGGCGGCGAAGGCAAGGGCGGCGAGGGCAAGGAAGGCGCCGGCAAGGGCGGGGAAGGCAAGGCCGGGGCCGGTAAGGAAGGCGCAGGCAAAGAAGGCAAGGGCGGCGAAGGCGCGCCTGGAAAGGGCAAGGAAGGCGGAGGCAAGGAAGGCGGAGGCAAGCAAGGCGCGCCCGGCACCGGCAAGGAAGGCAAGGGCGGCAAGGGCGGCGAGGGCAAGGAAGGCGCCGGGAAAGAAGGCTCGGGCAAGGGCGGCGAAGGCAAGGCCGGCGCCGGCAAGGAAGGCGCGGGCAAGGGCGGGAAGGGCGGCGAAGGCGGCAAGGGCGTGAAGCCCGGGGAGGGCAAGGAAGGCAAGGGCGAAGGCAAGCCCGGCACCGGCAAGGGCGATGGCTCGGGCAAGGGCGGCGAGGGCAAGCCCGGCGAGAAGGCCGGCGCTGGCAAGGGTGGCAACCCGGGCGCTGGGAAGGAAGGCGGCAAGGGCGGCGAAGGCAAGCCCGGCGCCGGCAAGGGCGGCAAGGGTGGCGAAGGCAAGCCTGGCGCCGGCAAGGGCGGCGAAGGCAAGGGCGGTAAAGGTGGCAAGGGCGGCGAAGGCAAGCCTGGCGCCAGCAAGGCCAAGGGCGAAGGCAAGGGCGCCGGCAAGGGCGGCGAAGGCGGGAAGGGCGGCAAGGGCGGCGAAGCCAAGCCCGGCGCCGGCAAGGGCGGCGAAGGCAAGGGCGGCAAGGGCGGCGAAGGCAAGCCTGGCGCCAGCAAGGGCGGCGGGAAGGGCGGGAAGGGCGGCAAAGGCGGGAAGGGTGGCAAGGGCGGGGAAGGCGGCAAGGGCGGCGAGCCCGAGCCCGACGACAACCCCGTGAAGAAGCAGATCGAAGACGCCAACAAGTACCAGAAGCAGGCCGAGGACGAGATCGACAAGAACAAGAAGGACGAGGCCTCGGACAAGCAGGGCAAGGCGATCGACGAGCTGGTGAAGGCCAAGAAGAAGCTCGAGGACCTTCTGCGCCAGATGCGCGAGGAGGAAATCGAACGGCTCCTGGCCGACCTGGAGCGCCGCTGCCGCTACATGCTGGCGCTGCAGATCGAGGTGCGCGACGGCACGGTGACGCTCGACAAGCGCGTCCAGGCCAACCCCGACAAGAAACCGACGGTCGGAAATCGGGCCGACTCGAACAAGCTGGCCGACACGGAGGAGAAGATCCTCAAGGAGGCCGAGCTGGCGAGGAAGCTCCTGGAGGGCGAGGGCTCCGCAGTCGCGTTCGCCGAGGTCTTCGAGCAGGTCGCCAAGGACATGCTCAACGTGAAGAATCGGCTGAACAAGGCCAATACCGACAAGGTCACGGTGACGATCGAGAACGACGTCATCGAGACGTTGAAGGAGATGATCGAGGCGCTGAAGAAGGCGCAGAAGGACTCCAAGCCGGGCAAGCCCGGGAAGCCCGGGAAGTCGGGCCCGCCGCCCGACCCGAAGTTGATCGACCAGTTGGCGGAGCTCAAGATGATCTACGCCATGCAGCGCCGGGTCAACTCGCGGACCGACCTGTACGCCAAGCAGTACAAGGGCGAGCAGGCCAACCCGCCGGCCCCGACGGCCCCGGCCGAGGTGCGCGAGACCTACAAGCGCATCGTGGACGAGCTGGGCGACCTGGCCAAGCGGCAGATGAAGATCGGCAAGGTGACGCGCGACATCGCCACGGGCAAGAACGAAGCCAAGTGACGTTTCGCACGGGACGTTGAACGAACGAGCGGAAAAACGCTAAGCCGCAAGCGGCGGCCCCAAGTTGAGTGTGGGTGGCAAAGTCACCCATGCCTGCCCTGGGCTCGCCGCTTGCGGCTTAGCGTTCCCCTGATCGGGCCGCGGCCGCGCTTTTTGCGTGCGACCGCGGCCCTCTCTCGTTATCATGTACCTCTACGTGTTGGCAATTGGCTCGCCGATGCCGTTAGTCGTGGCCCCGAAGACAGTCTAACATTCATGGTGCTCTCGGTGCGGCGCACTTTTCGGCTCCTGGCTCCTTCGAGGTTGAACGTCCCGGCCCCTGCCGCGAGGTGATTTTCATGCGCGCTCGTTTCTCGTTGCTGGCCCTGTTCCTGGCGGTGGCCGTCGGCCGGGGCGCCGAGTTGACCACGATCAAGGGCGAAGTCGTCAAGGGCGACGTGGTCAGCGTGACGGACAAGGAAATCGTGTTGGTGCAGGACGGCAAGAAGATCAGCCAGCCGCTGGCCGACGTCGTCAAGATCGACCTGCGCGACGCGGGCAAGATCGCCGCCGGCACGGTCTACTCGCGGGTCGAGTTGACCGACGGCACGGTGCTCAACTGCTCGAAGGTCGCCATCAAGGTCAAGGAGGTCGAGCTGACGCTCCTGGCGGGCCCGGCCGTGAAGGTGCCGCTCGGCACGCTGGCCAACGTGCTGCTCAAGGCCCAGGTCGAGGCACATCGCATCGACTGGAAGTCGCGCGTGAGGGCGGCGCGCGGCAAGGAGGTGCTGGTGCTGTTCCGCGGCGGCAAGGCGGCCAACCTGCCGTCCACCCTCGGCGACGGCACCGAAGAGGGCGACGGGATCCAGTACGCGATCACCATCCCCGGCGTCGAATCGAAGTCGAGCGTGCGCAAACTGAGCGAGACGCACGGGCTGATCTTCAAGCACCAACTGGTCGCGGGGGCCGCCTCGCCGGTGTGCAAGCTGTTGGATACCTCCGAAGACGTCGTCATGGTGAGCAGCGTCGGGCTGAAGGAAGGCAACGTCGCGGTGACGACGCCGACGGGGGCACGCATCACGTACAAGGCCGAAACCGTCTCCCGGCTGGACTACAGCGCGGGCAAACTGGACTTCCTGTCCGACCTCGACACGGTAAGCGTGAAACAGTCGTCGGTGCTCGACGAGGAGGGCAACGAACAGCGCCACGTCTACAAGGACTCGAACATGGGCAACCCCGACCTGGGCGACATCAGCCTCGGCGGCGTCGCCTACAAAAAGGGCCTGACCCTTCGGCCCCAGGTCGAGCTGGTGTACGATCTCCAGGGCAACTACGGCGAGCTCTCGGCCGTCATCGGCATCGACGACAAGGTGCCGACCGCCGAGGGCCCCATCGAGCTGGTCATCGAGGGCGATGGGCGGGCCCTGAAGACCATCAAGTTCTCGGACAAGGACGCCCGCAAGTTCGAGGTGGTCAAGGTCAACATCAAGAACGTGCTCCGCCTCCGCATCTTGGTCCGCTCCGCAGGCAAGTTCGACAACATGAAACACATGGCCCTGGGCGACGCGAAGGTGAGCAAGTAACGCGAAGGCCCCCATTCGGTTAGCGTCGCGTGGCCGTAGCGGGGGGGGGTACCCGTCCGCCGCCCCGGGGCGGCCCGGGGGCCCGGGCGGTGGTGGGCGCCTCCCCCCAACACCCGGGG
>JBBSEZ010000486.1:0-7369 GCA_038239195.1 Gemmatales bacterium | reverse complement strand
CCGGGGCCCCCCCCCCCCCCCCCGCGGGCGGGGGGGGGCGGGGGGGGGGCGGCGCCCCCCCCCCCCCCCCCCCCCGCCCCCCCGCCGATGTCGCACGTGTGACGCCGCTCCCCTCTTGCTTGCCGTTTCGCGCGAACCGACAAGCAAGAGGGGAGCGCCTCATGCCTCCCCGATCAGCACCACCACCGAAAACGGCGCCACCAGGTAGTTCGACCACTCCGCCACCACCGGCCCCTCGTCCCGCGCCACCACGTCCAGCGGCGACGCGAGCGCCGTATCGACGGTGCGTCGCCACGGCCTCCCGCGCGGGGCGGGCGGGATGCCGAAGCGCAGCGGCGCCTGCCAGGCGTTGAACGCCAGGTAGATGTCGCGGTCGGCCTCGCGGCCCGTCTGCCGGCCGTCGAGCACCAGGGCCAGCGTGCGACTGCCCACCGAGAAGTCGGGCCGGTACGGCTCCGTGCCGTGCCAGCTCACGTCAGTCGCGCGCAGGAAGCTCCGCCGGCGCAGGGCGGGGTGGCGCTTGCGCAGCGCGATCATCTCGCGCGCGAAGCGCAGGAAGTCGGCGTTCTTCGTCGCCAGCGACCAGTCCACCCAGCTCCGTTCGTTGTCCTGGCACCAGGCGTTGTTGTTCCCGCCCTGGGTGCGCAAGAACTCGTCGCCGCCCAGGATCATCGGCACGCCCTGCGACAGCATGAGCGTGGCGAACAGGTTCTTGGCCTGGCGGCGACGCAGCCCGACCACCTCGGGGTCGGTGGTCGGGCCCTCGACGCCGCAGTTCCACGAGTAGTTCTCGTCGGTGCCGTCGCGGTCGTTCTCGCCGTTGGCCCGGTTGTGCTTGCCGTTGTACGACACCAGGTCCCAGAGCGTGAAGCCATCGTGGCAGGTGATGAAGTTGACGGAATGCAGCGGCTGGCGCCCCGACTTCTCGTAGAGGTCCGACGAGCCGCACAGCCGCGTCGCCAGCGCCCCTGACATTCCCGGCTCGCCGCGCCAGAAGCGCCGCACCTGGTCGCGATACTGGCCGTTCCACTCCGACCAGCGCCGGCCACAGGGGAAATGGCCCACCTGGTAGAGCCCCGCGGCGTCCCACGGCTCGGCGATGAGCTTGGTGTCGGTCAACACGGGGTCCTCGGCGATCATCTCGACCACCGGCGGGTTGACCAGCACCTGCCCGTCGTAATCGCGACCGAAGACCGACGCCAGGTCGAAGCGCAGGCCATCGACGTGCATGTCGGCGACCCAGTAGCGCAGGCAGTTGAGCAGCAGGGTGCGGACGACGGGGTGGTTGCAGGTGACAGTGTTGCCGCAGCCGGAAAAGTTGAGGTAGCGCCCGTCGGGGCCGAGCATGTAATAGAGGGTATTGTCCAGCCCGCGGAAGGACGAGGTGCGCCCGCGGTAGTCGCCCTCGCCGGTGTGGTTGAACACCACGTCGAGAACGACCTCGATGCCCGCCTGGTGGAACGCGCGCATCATGTCGCGGAACTCGGCCACCTGGCCGTGTTCGGCCCCGGTGCTGGCGTAGGCCGCCTTGGGCGCGGCAAAGGCGATGCTGTTGTAGCCCCAGAAGTTGCGCAACCGCTTGCCCGTCTCGGGGTTGGTGAACGGGCAGTCGTTCTCGTCGAACTCGTGGATGGGCAGCAGCTCCACCGCCGTGACGCCCAGCGCCTGCAAGTACGGGATCTTCTCGATCAGGCCGGCGAACGTCCCCGGGTGGGCCACCATCGACGTCGGGTGACAGGTGAAGCCACGCACGTGCAGCTCGTACACGATCGAGTCTTCCCAGGCCGTGACGAGCGGCGCATCCTCGCGCCAGTGAAAGGGCCGGCGCAGGTAGACGCTGCGGCGCGAGGTATGGCGCAGGTCGGGCTCTTCATCGGCGCCCCAGTGGGCGCCGCCCGTGAGGGCGGTCGCCACGGGATCGATCAGGATGACGGACGGATCGAAGCGATGCCCGGCGCCCGGGGGGCCATCGACGCGCCAGCCATAGGAGAACGAGGGCGGCAGGCCGGCGACGAGGACGTGCCAGTGATCGCCGGTGCGGTTGCGGCGAGGGTGCAGGGCGACCTCGGCAAGGGGCGGCCCGCCGTCGAGAGGGTAGACGACGAGGGCGACGCTGTAGCCGTGCCGGCACAGCACGGCGAAGTTGACGCCATCGGGCGTGGGAGTCGCGCCGAGAGGCAGACACCGGCCACGAGCGATCCGCAGGGTAAGCATGAGGCCTTCGGGGTAGAGACGCACGAAGCGGACTTGCCAAGAAGATAGGGCGAGTGGGGCGGATGGCAAGGTGAGCGAGGCCCCGGCGCGTTTTTCGTTCCGCGTTGACTGGAAAATCCTGGGCGGGTGTGTACAATAGGGTTGATGATGCGCGGCGCCCCGTGGCGCATCCTGTCCCCTGGCTGCACTTTCCTTGTCCCGGTCCTGCTTTCGGGCCTCTCTCCTCCACCGTGGTGGAGTGCCCCTGAATTATCGACCGGGCGTCGCAGAAAGTCCGCACTTTTGCAATGACCCACGCTGTTCGAGATCTCGCCCCGGGCCTCCCTCACAGGGCCCGTTAACCGCCATCCATTCGGAGAAGGCCGATCCCCCGCGACCTCGGCCCCTGCCGCGCCGAGCGGTGCCCGACCGGGCCCTTGTCGCATCCCGTACTCAAACCACCCAATGAATCCATCATCGTTCGGAGGAAGAAGCATGCCCGTCGCTCGCGGCGACGAAGGGCCCGGAAACCCGGCCCGCCGACGCCCCATCCGCAAACCATCCGCTCCCGTCGGGACCGTCGAGGCCCCTCCCCCACCAGGCGCCTCCCCGGCCGCCGCGACCCCCCCACGCTCCCCGGGCTCGCTCCGCCTCGACGACCTCTACCGCCTGCCCATGCCCAAGCTGTTTGGCCTGCTCGAGCGGGAGGGCGTCGCCGAGCACACCGGCATGAACCGCGCCCAGATGATCGTCGCCGTCGTGCGCAAGCAGGTCGAGCGCGGCGAGGTGGTGCGCGGCTCGGGCACCCTCGAAGTGCTGCCGGACGGCTACGGCTTCCTGCGCAGCGCCGCCCACAACTATCTCGCGTCGCCCGAAGACATCTACGTCTCCCCCAGCCAGATTCGCCGGCTCGGCCTGCGCACCGGCCTGGTCGTGGAAGGCCCCATCCGCCTGCCCATCGAGGGCCAGGAAAACTTCGCCCTCATGCAGGTCGAGTCGGTCAATGGCCATGCGCCCGAGGAGAAGGCCCGGCCGACCGTCTTCGAAGACCTCACCCCGCTCCACCCCAACGGCCGGCTCGTGCTGGAGTCGTCCGCCGAGGAGTTCTCCACGCGCGTCATCGACCTGGTGACGCCCATCGGCAAGGGCCAGCGCGGGCTCATCGTCTCCCCGCCGCGCGCCGGCAAGACGGTGCTGCTCCAGAAGATCGCCCTGGCGCTGAAGAAAAACCACCCCGAGTGCTATCTGATCGTCCTGCTCATCGACGAGCGGCCCGAGGAAGTGACCGACATGGTGCGCACCGTGGCGGGGCCCGGCGCGGAGGTGGTGGCGAGCACGTTCGACGAGCCCTCGAGCGAGCACGTCCACGTCAGCGACATCGCCCTGGAGAAGGCCAAGCGCCTCGTCGAGGATGGCCGCGACGTGGTGCTCTTGCTCGACTCCATCACCCGGCTGGCGCGGGCCCACAACACCGAGGCCCCCTCGGGCGGCAAGCTGCTCTCCGGCGGCCTCGACTCCAACGCCATGCAGAAGCCGAAGCGCTTCTTCGGGGCGGCGCGCAACATCGAGGAGGGCGGGTCGCTGACCATCCTGGCGACGGCGCTGATCGATACGGGGTCGCGGATGGACGAGGTGATCTTCGAGGAGTTCAAGGGCACCGGCAACATGGAGCTCCACCTCGATCGCAGACTGGTCGATAAGCGCGTGTGGCCCGCCATCGACATCAACCGCTCCGGCACGCGCAAGGAAGAGCAGTTGATGCACCCCGACGAGATGGATCGGGTGCGTGCACTGCGGCGGGTGCTGGCGGACATGCACCCGACGGAGGCAATGGAGCTGGTGACGAACCGGCTGCGCAAGACGAAGTCGAACGCCGAGTTTTTGCTGAGCATGAACCTGGGATAGGACGGGCGCCCATTCCCTTTCGCCGCGGTTTGCGGGAGCGCGCTCCGGCGAACCGCGGCGAAAGCGTTTTCGGGGATTGCGAAGCGCCAGGGAATGAGCGAAGATGGGCCGTAGGAGGGCATCGCCCATCCCGACACCTCCCCTCTTTCCCCGGAGGGCACCATGAAAGACACGAATGCCGCCCTTGCGACGGGGGCCCCGCACCTCGATGAGGTCTTGCTCGGCTACCTGCTGGCCGCGCCCGACCCCCTCTGGCCGGGAGGCGATGGAATGACCGTCGATGACGTCTTGCGCGAGTACCTGGTGGCTGCGGCGGCCGGCCAGGTGCCCGACTGCGAGCAGTTGCTCGCGCTGCATCCCGAATTCGCGCGGGAGGCGCGCGCCTTCTTCGCCGGGGAGCTCGTGTTCGATCACTGCCGCAAGCCCACCCCTCTCGAAACCTGAATCGGCCGCGACGCAAGGGCCAACCACGTGCTCGCTTGGCCGAGGAGGCCCCATGCTCCGTAGACGCAACGGCCGTTGGGGCTGGCCCCTGCTCGCCCTCGCCGCGCTCGCCGTGGCGCTCGTCGCGTTCTATCCGCCAGGGCCGCCGCTTGACGGGGCGCCCTCGCCTCCCTCCGCCAAGGAAGAGGACCGGCGCCACCTCGCGCTCTCCTGGCCGATGTACGGCGGCACCAACCAGCGCAACATGGCCAACCTCTTCGTGCGCGGCGTCGTGGACGACTTCCGCGTCGAGAAAGCGCCCAAGAACGTCAGGTGGGTGGCGAAGCTCGGCACCAACTCCTACGGCGGGCCGGTCGTCGCCGGCGGCCGCATCTTCATCGGGACCAACAACGAGAGGCCGCGCGATCCCGCCGTCAAGGGCGACAAGGGCGTCCTGATGTGCTTCCGCGAGGCCGATGGCCAGTTCCTCTGGCAGCTCGTCCACGACAAGCTCGGCGACGACGACACCGACTTTCACCAGCAGGGCATTGCCTCGAGCCCCTGTGTGGAGGGAGAGCAACTCTACTACGTGAGCAACCGCTGCGAACTAGTCTGCGCCGACGTCCGGGGCGACCCAACCCGCAAGGGCCAGGGGAGGGCCCTCTGGAAGTACGACCTGGTGAAGGAGCTCGGCGTCTTCCCCTGCCAGCTCGCCATCTGCTCTCCGCTCCTCGTCGGAGAGAACGTCTACGCCGTCACCGGCAACGGCATCAACGTCAGCAACAAAACGCTGCCCGCCCCCAACGCGACCGCGTTCGTCGCCGTCAACAAGAGGACGGGCAAACTGGTCTGGAAGAGCAGCCTCCCCGGCAACAAGGTGATGCGCGGCCAGTGGGGCAGCCCCGCCGCCAGGGTGGGGCGCCAGATGCAGGTGATCTTCCCCGGCGGGGACGGCTGGCTCTACGCCCTCGACGCGAAGACCGGCGAGCTGGTTTGGAAGTTCGACTGCAACCCCAAGGCGGCCACGCCCTACCGGCCCGGCGGCGGCGGCGAGCGCTGCTTCTTCATCTTCTGCGCCCCGGTGGTTCACGACAACAAGGTGTACGTCGGCGTGGGGCAGGAGCCGGACGACGGCCCCGGCGTCGGCCATCTGTGGTGCATCGACCTCACGAAGATGCCCGCCAACCGGGAGAAAGACCTCTCGCCCGTCGGGGACAACTTCGACCCCAAGGCCCCCGTCAACCGGAGCTCGGGGCTGGTCTGGCACTACGGCGGGCCCGTCGTCCCCGCCCCCAAGAACGAGGACGACCGCGACATCGTCTTCGGGCGGACGATGAGCACCATGGCGATCCACGAGGGCGTCGTCTACGCCGCCGAGCTGGCGGGCTATCTGCACGCCCTCGACGCGAAGACGGGGAAGAAGCTCTGGGAATACGACTTCCAGGAAAGCACCTGGTGCTCTCCCTACTACGTGGATGGCAAGGTCTTCATGGGCACCGACAACGAGCTCTACGTCTTCAAGGCGGGCCGGAAGCTGGCGTTGCCGCACAAGATCGCGCTGGGGGGGCCGATCAAGGCCCCGCCGGTCGCGGCCAACGGCGTGCTCTACGTCAACACCGGCTCCAACCTGTACGCCATCGCCCCACCCTGAAAAGGGCTCGGGCAAGCGCAGCGCTTGCTACCCGCTCTCACCGCGCGCTGGGCGTGGCGTCGCCGCCCGCCAGGCCGAGGGCGTAGCGCAGCCCGCCAAGGACGTGCTGCCGGAAGCGCTCGTCCTTCTGCCACAACTCGTCCCGATGGCCCAGGGCGGTGTAGAACACCCGGCCCTTGCCGTACTGTTGCGTCCAGGCGAGGGCGTAATCGCGGTCGCGGCGCTCTCCGCGCGGCCCTTCGAGGCGGAAGTTCTTCACCTCGACCGGCGTGCTGTTGAGCGTCGCCGCCGGCTTGCCGTCCACGACGGTCACCTTCAGCTCGTCCTTGCTGCCGACCTGCTTGCCGTTCAGCCAGACGGTGGTGCGCTCCACGGCGTCGGTGTCCATCCGCATCAGGACGTGCAATTTCTTCCGGTCGTACGGGGCCCGGAACTGGTAGATCTCGTCGGTGATCTCGAACGTCGGCCCGAGGTGTTTGGTCGCCGGGTGCTTTGTGTCCTCGACGATCACGCGCACCTTCTGGTGCCAGGGATGGTTGACGAAGTACCCGCCGATCAGCTTGCCGTACTCGGGCCAGTCGTAGAACGTGTCGGTGGCGCTGTGGGCCCCGGCGAAGCCCTTGCCGGAGCGCACGAACCCGATGAGGTCGGCCTTTTGCGTGTCCGAGATGGGCAGCGACCCCGTGGTGTAGAAGAAGACCGCGTCGAAATTCTTGAGGTTCTCCGCGGTGATCTCCTTGCGCGCGTCCTGCGAGCAAACCGCCTCGAAGTCGCCCGACTTCTGGCCCAGCTCGATCAGCACCTTCTCCACGAGCGACAGCGGCTTGCCGTGGCGATTCACGCAGTTGTGCGTGAACCCGCGCGACTGCGTGATGACCAGCAAGCGCTTCTTGGCCTTCGCCGGCCGCGCCGGCCCCTCCGCCATCGCACCGCCCCCCAGCAGCAACGCCGCCGCCAACCCAACTCCCATGATTCGCATGGCAATTCTCCGTTAGTCCTTAGTGCTTAGCAAAGACCGGCACCTTGGAGCTCTTTGCTAAGCACTAAGGACTAAGCACTAAGAGGCTGTCTCCAAAGCTTTCCCTTATAGAACAAGGGTATGAGAAAAGCATACCCGAGCGACTTGACAGATGAACAGTGGGCGGTTCTGGAGCCCTTGATCCCGCCGGCGAAGCACGGGGGCCGGCACCGGACGGT
>JBBSEZ010000485.1:0-7385 GCA_038239195.1 Gemmatales bacterium | reverse complement strand
GCATGGGGGCGGGGGCCTTTTTGGTGGGGGGGGGGGGCGGGGCGTTGTTTGGCTTGTGTACGGATCGCCAGCGCGGGCCCGACGTCTGGGTAGAGCCGTCCTACAGGGAGCCAGCGCGCCGGTCACTCCACCATCCCACTCGCGTTCAGCTTCCAACCTTTGATCGTGCCATCGGTGGCAGCGGTGAGCAGCGTCGATCCGTCGGGCGTCACGGCAAGCCCGGTCACGTAGGGCTCGTTCGTCTTCACTTGCTGCAACTTGGTTCCGGTATCGAGGTCGCAGACGATAAAGCCGCTATTCGTGGGCCACGCGGCGACGTGAAGGCCGGGGAAGGGAACGATGTGCAGGTAGGTTCCCATTTCCACGCTGAAGTCCTTCCGCAGTTCGCCGTCGGGAAGGCCCCAGCATTTGACCTGGCCGTTGGTCCCGGCGATCAGGAGCCGTTCGTCTCGCGAAAGGGCAATCGCCCGGCACCTGCCCGCATCGAGCGTTTTGATCGCGTTGCCCCTCGCGCTCTCCCGGACCTGGATCTGTCCGGCACGAAGGGTCGCGAACCTGGTCCCGTTCTCGAAGAACGGCGTCAGGCATTCCGCTCTGTCGCCCTGGCCCATTTTGATCTTGCCCGTGGCCGTGTCCCACCCGGCGATCTGCTTGCCGCCGTACACGATGAGCTTGCCTCCGGGGGAGAAAACCAGCGATCGGTGCGGCGAATGGGAGTTGATGATCTGCCCGCGTTCGTCGAGGATGGTCCGCTTTTCCTTGCCGGTGACGAGGTCGAAGAGGACGATCCCCGCCTTGGGGCGGAGCTGGACGTAGGCCGCCGTCCTGCTGTCGTCGGCGATGGCCACGTGCGCGTGCATGGTGCCAATGTCGTTGCGGAAGGCGTGGAGCTTCTGGTGCGTCGCCAGGTCCCAGACCTGCACGTTCTCCTTGTTCGACATGGCCAGGGTCAGGAGGTACTTCCCGTCGGGCGAGACCACCACGTGCTTGGGGCCGGTCTTTTTCAGGCCCCACGCATCCATGAGGCCGGTTTCGATGGTGAAACGCGGCTGAAAGACGGGCTCGGCCGGTGGGGGGCCATTCGGCGATGGCTTCGGTGGGAAATTCGCGCCGCCGCCGCCGGAGGCGACAAGGCAGCCGAGGAGCGGCACAAGGACCGCGAGGAGGTGCCGGTTGGAGATGGTCATGCGGTTCCTCTCGGCAAACAGTTTCGGGGTAGGAGTTGATGAATCCAGGCTCGATGCCCCGCCACCCTCGTGGCGCCTCACTCGCCACCGAGGTTGCGGTAGTAGTAGGTCGTATCGCAGGGCTCGCCCCGCGGCATCAAGGCAAAGCCGGGGACCACCCCCACGCGCTGCCAGCCCAGGCGCTGGTACAGCCGTTCGGCCTCGCCGCCGGTGACGGCGTCGAGCACCAGGAGCGTCTTGCCGCACGCGCGCGCCGTGGCTTCCGCGGCCCGCACCAGCGCCGCCCCCAGCCCCTGGCGGCGCGCGCGGCGATGCACCAGCATCTTCGCCAGGTCGGCCCGGTGCGGCTGGTTCTCCGGCTGCTCGAGCACCAACTGCACGGTGCCGCACAGCCCTTGCGCATCTTGGGCGACGAGCAGCGCGCGTTCTCCCGCGGCCACGCCTTGCGCCACGCGCCGCCAGAACGCCACCGCGCGGTCGCGCGTCAGGGGGTGCATGAAGCTCACCGACGCACCGCCTTCGACGCAGTCGATCAACACGTCGGCAAGCTCGTCGATCTGCGCGTCCTCGAGCACGTGCAGGCGTCGCAGGGACCACGTGGGTGTCATCATCGTCTCGGGCCCCGGTTAGAACAGCACGAGCCAGGCAATCGATTCCAGCAAGATCTTCCCGCGCGACCTCGCTCCCGTCAAGAACGCCGATCCCACCCTGCTGGGTTTCGAGGGCCTGCACTTTCCGCGATTGCGGCACAAAACCATAAGCGATGCCGAAACTATCATTTCAGCACAAGAGCCAACAGGGGCTTGCGACAGTGGCCCCAAACTGGTGCGCCCGCCCGGCGAACGCGGCCGGGGCCTGGACGTGCCCGCGGACTTCTTGACCCAGGTCGCCCTGCTCGAAGAACTGACCTGGCGTTACGTCATCGACAACCCCGGGCTGGCCGGACATCGGTACGGACAGCGGAAGATCATCCGCGCTCTCTTCGACATCTTCTCCGAGGCTGGCCGAGAGCGGAACTGGGCCTTGTTTCCTCCCGAATTTCGCGAAGAAGCGGAAGACGTCCCCCGCACGCAAGGCGACATCCCGCCGGCGCGCTGCGCGCGCCTGGTCGCGGACACCATCTCCTCGATGACCGACCAGCAAGCGCTGAGGCTCTCCCAGCGCTTGACCGGGCAATCGCAAGGGTCGGTCCTCGATCCTATCGTGAGTTGATCGTCCCGCTCCGAGGTGTGAGGGCGCCCTGTTCCGGTCGCTGCATTTGCGCGCCTGGTGCCCCCGACGAGGATGGGAGTGAGGGAAGAGCGGAAGAGGCAGACCTGGAAACCAGTCATTCCAGCGCGCGAGTGGTTCAGCCGCAACTTACTGCGTCCGACCTTTCTAAAGACACCCTGCCCCTAGGTGACATGCCGATGTCACTGCCTCATGCGTAGGGTAACCAACCCCAGTGACATCGCTATGTCGCTGCGGGGCCTGTATCTTTAGAAAGGTCGGACGCAGTAATCCGGACGCCCCAAGTTTTTCGCTTGCCGGAAGGCGTGCCCAGCTTGCGGCGGGGCCCTTTCAGCTTCCGACGCCGGATTCGAGATAGTAGATCATGTTCCAGAGACGGTCGATCTCGCCCCTTTCGATCACCTCCAAGGGCTTCAGGCCCTCAAAGGCGTCGTTCGGAGCGTCCAGCCAGGCCGGGATGGCTTCCGGCTGCACGACTTCGGCGAGCCTCGCCTGAAAACGCTCGGTCTCCCGAATGCGGCGAAGGCCAGGCTCGTCGGGCTTCCCGCCACTCTCCCAGTTGGCGATGGCTCGTTCCGAAAACCCCGTCAGGCGAGAGAAGACTTTTCGGCTGAGGCCGAGTTTCCGCCGAACTTCAGCCACCAGGCCCCCAGCACTCACGACCGGCGGGGGGGGCGGTGACTTTCGAGCTTCTTTGTGTGCTGTCGCTTTGGTCGCTTTCGCGCGTTTGGTCGTCATCGCGTGGCCCTCCTCGCTTTCATTATCGCACCTTCGCCCGAGAGGTCAAGCACTTTTACATGCAAAAGTGCATAAGGAGATCATCGGCTAGGGAGGGCCGGGAAGGTCGGCTCGGTTGATGATCTTGAGCCAACTGGCGGGGGCGGTGAGGTTCGCCGGGAAAAGGATGAGGTTCACCCCGTCCTTCTGGGCTGCGGATGGGACGACAAGCCCTTCCCAGTCCGCTTGAAAGGCGAGGCGCCCGATGGCCTGCGTCAACGCCTCGCGCCCCTTCTTTTGCTCCTCGCGCCACGGTTCGTTCAGGAGTCGCCGCTTGGAGACGCCAAGTAGGCGGCGGACCGTGCCGTCCGTCAGGTCCAGGGCCCGCTGGAGGCGCGCTTCCAGGGAGACGATGATGCGCGGCATGGCCTTCGAGAGGGGGAGGCTATAGTGCCGGAAGTGCGCGAGCACCTCGGCGAGGGCGGTTTCGGGGCTTGAACTGGCGTAAACCGTGCGAAAACTGTTCGGTGGGTTCCAGCGAGCGCCAGCAGTCTTGCTCCCGGCCCCGGTGAGGAGGTCATCCTTGTTCCCGTAACGCGGAGAAGAGGAGCGGTAAACGATGCCGCGCCACGGAACGGCGCGTGCCGAACACCGTCCCAGGGCGCGAGTGAGTCGGACCGAATCGGGGTGTGGAGGCATTGGGGCCCTTGACGGTTCTGCCGGCCAGGGGCCAGGCCGATAGCAAGGTTGGTGCGAGGATGGCCGGCGCTCGGCAGTCCGTTCGGCCCCACCGCTGCGGTCGTCCCGTCAGCCGACTCCCGCCCCCCCAAGATGCCGAGCCCTGGCGGCCTCCTGGATGGCGCCCGCGAACTGGGGATGGTCTTTCAGCGCCCTGTCGAAGTCGGCCTTGCCCAGGACGAACAGGTCGCAGGGCGTGGCGGCGCGCACCGACGCCGTACGCGGCTGCGACAGCAGCAGGCTGATCTCGCCGAAGAAATCGCCCTCGCCCAGCGCGCTCAGGAGCTTGCCCGCGCCGTCGAGCACCTCCACCTGCCCCCGACAGATGAAGTACATCTCGGCGCCCACGTCTCCCTTGCGGACGACGTATTCGCCGGCCGAGCAGACCACTGGCCGAAGCATCAGGGCCAGATTGTGCAGGAAGACCGCGTCGCCGCCCCGGAAGAGGGGCGCCTTTTCCAGCACGCCGCGGTTGATGACCTCCTCCCAGCGGCGGCCGTCGCGCGCCATCAGGTCGAACGCCGCCCGCGGCCCCCACGAGCCCGCCGGGTAGTTGGGGAAGTCCTCCGGCGGGGGCGCGATGGCCCAGGCGTCGAGGATCGGCTGGGCGATCCGCCAGGCCGACTCGACGAGGTCGGTGCGCGAGAACAGCGTCGCGTCTCCCACCATACAGTGATAGAGCAGCACCTCGTAGCCGGTGCCGCGCGGGGCCTCAAAGGCCTCTCCGTAGTCGAAGCGCATGTTGACCTTCTGCAGCGCCATCGCCAGCCCCGGGCTCTTGGCGTGCAGGCGAAACTCAATCCCCTGGTCCGGCTGGATGTGGAAGATCAACTTGTTGGCGCCCAGGCGCTCGGCCGCGGGCGTGTCCCGGAAGATCACCTCGGGCGCCCGGCGGAACTGGACGACGATCTCGGTGCCGCGCTTCCACAGGCTCTTGCCCGAGCGCAGGTAGATGGGCACCCCCTCCCAGCGCCAGTTGTCGATGAACAGCCGCACCGCCGCGAAGGTCTCCGTCGAGGAGGCCGGGGCCACACCGGGCTCCTGCCGGTAGCCGGCCGCGGGCGTGCCGTCCGACTTCTTGCCGGGCCCGTACTGTCCGCGAACGGCGTTCTCGGCCACCTCGGCGGGCCGGAGGATGCGCACCGCTTCGAGGAGCTTGGCCTTCTCGTTGCGGATGGCAGAGGCCCGAAACGACGAGGGCGGCTCCATGCACAGGTAGGCCAGCATCTGGAACATGTGGTTCTGGACCATGTCGCGCAAGACGCCCGTCTGGTCGTAGTAGCCCCCGCGCGTCTCGACGCCGACGGTCTCCGCCACGGTGAACTGCACGTGGTCCACGTGGTTCTTGTTCCACAGCGGCTCGAAGATCCCGTTGGCGAAGCGGAAGGCGAGGAGGTTCTGGACGGTCTCCTTGCCGAGGTAGTGGTCGATGCGGTAGACCTGCTCCTCCGACCAGTGCGTCAGCAGCGCGCGGTTCAGCTCGATGGCCGAGGGCAGGTCGTGCCCGAACGGCTTCTCGACGATGATGCGCGTCCAGCCCCGCCCGCGCTCCTTGAGCCCGGCGCGGTCGAGCTGCCCGGAGATCAGGCCAAAGACGGCGGGGGGCGTGGCCAGGTAGAAGAGGACGTTTCCGCCGGCGTGGTGGCGGCTATCGACCTCGGCGATCAGGCCGGCCAGGCGGCGGTAGGCCTCCAGGTCGGCGAAGTCCCCCGGCACGTAGTGGAGGCGGGCGACGAACTTCTCCCAGGTGCCCACGTCGAAGGTGCGCCGCGTGTTGAACTTCTGGATGGCGGCCAGCATCCGGGCGCGGAACTCGTCGCTTGAGAGCGCGTCGAGGGCGATGCCGACGATGGCGAAGTGCTGGGGCAGCAGCCCGTCGCAGGCGAGGTTGTAGAGGGCGGGCAAGAGCAGCCGCCGGGTCAGGTCGCCGGAGGCGCCGAAGATCACGAGGACGCAGGAGTCGGCTGGGGGCGTGGCGGCGCGCGATGCGTCGCCCGCCGTTCCGTGGATGAGCGTCTGACCGGACATCGCAACGCCTCCGTCGCGGGAAAGGGGCCACCGACGCCAGCGCATAGCCTAGAAAGGGAGGGCGCGGCCTCCAAGAGAGCGAGGGGCCGCGGCGCGAGAAGTTGCGATTGCAACCGGGCCGGCGCCTCGCTATACCGGCGCCCCCAAATCAAAGTCTCTCGACGGGCATCGAGCCCTCCCCTCGCTGCGCCGAGCGAGCCGCCGGCTTTATGCCGGCGGTCTGGACGGCGGGCGTGAAGCCCGCCGCTCGCGAGGACGGCGGGCGAGGGCCTCGACCAGGGGATGAAGATGAGTTCGCACGTGAGCCGGTTCGGCTGGGGGTTGGTCGGGTTGCTCCTTCTCGCCCCGCTGCCGGCGTGGGCGCAGCCCGCCCAGCCCGCCCCCGACGGATTGCCTCCTCTCGGGAGCACGCTGCCTTGCCCCGCCCCCGAACCGGCAGCGTCGCCGTCTGCCGAGCCCGTCTTGCCCACAGAGGCCCCCTCGGAAAACGAGGACGAGCCCGCCGGGGCGTTTCTCTTCACGGCGGACTACCTGCTGCTGAAAGCGCGAACGCGGCCGCTCGACTTCGCCATCGTCGGCACCAACCGCAGCGATTTCGGGCCCCAGGGCGACGTGCGCTCCCTCAACTGGAACACGGCGAGTGGGTTCCGCGTCGGCGCCGGCTACCGGCTGCCCGGCGAGGGCTGGGAGGCCGGCTTCAACTACACCTACTTCCACGACAACGCCAATGACCTCGCGGGCCGGCCCGCCGGCGGATCGCTCTTCCCCACGCTGACGCACCCCGGCATGGTGGAGGTGGCCGACAGCGCCCTCGCCGACGCCAAGCTCAACTACAACGTCTACGACGTGGAGGTCGGCAAGCACTTCCACCCGAGCGAGGCGCTGGACGTCCGCGCCTTCGCCGGGCCGCGCTTCGCCACGATCGGCCTGGAGAACAACGCGTACTACAATGGCGGGGACGCGCGCAACGACCACGTCCACAGCCGCATCGACTTCAACGGCGGCGGCCTGCGGATGGGCGCCGAGGGCCAGTGGTCGATCTGGAAGGGGCTGGGCCTGTACGCCCGCGGCGGAGCGTCGCTGATGAGCGGCACGTTCCGCAGCACGCTGACCGAGACGACCAACAGCGGGGCCTCGACGCTGGTAAACGTGACCGACCGCTTCCACAAGATGGTGCCGGTGGCGGAACTGGGCCTGGGCGTGAGCTGGAAGTATCGCAACTGGCGGGTGAGCGCGGGCTACGAGCTGGTCAACTGGTTCGGCGCAGTCGATTCGCCGGACTTCGTGGACGATTCGCATTTGGGGAAGATGTCGCGCCGGACGGGCGACCTCGGGCTGGAGGGGCTGGTGCTGCGGGCGGAGCTGGAGTTTTGAGGAGGGGGCGCGAAAGGCCGGCCGCCTGGATAGTCCAGGCGGCCGGTCGAATTCAGGAGGCCTCTACTACACGACCTGGGGCGCGGAGGGCTCACGGCCACGCCGGGTGGG
>JBBSEZ010000484.1:0-7389 GCA_038239195.1 Gemmatales bacterium | reverse complement strand
GGGGAGGCGCCTCCCGGCCCCTTGCCACGCCCGGGACGGCAACGCACTCAAGAAAACCTGGCAACGTCCCTCGCCTCATGCTATCGTGAACCCGGTACGTTCCCTCCTCCGGCAGGGGCCCGCATTTATGGAAGACCGCAACCTGCGCTGCTCGCGCCGCAAGTTCCTGGCCGCCAGCGCCGCCGGGCTGGCCCTCCCCGCCGCGGGCGAGGCCGACGCCGCGCCGCCGCCACCCCCGCCCCTCTCGCGAACGCGCCCGGCCAAGCCGTCCCTCCTCGGCCGCAAGCCGCTTGCCGTCATCGCCACCGTCTACCGCCCGCTCTCCCATGCCTACCACATCGCCGGGCGGTTCGTCCACGGCTACGCCCGCGCCGGCAGGCTGCACGTCCCGAAGCACTACGTCCATTCGATGTTCGTTCATCAGGTGCCCGACAACGACCTCTCCAAGGAAGTCGCCAAGGAACACGGCATCAAGCTGGCCCGCACCGTCGAGGACGCCCTCCTCGTGGGCGGAAAGCTCGCCGTCGAGGGCGTGCTGCTCATCGGGGAGCACGGCAACTACCCGCGCAACGAAAAGGGCCAGATCCTTTACCCGCGCTACGAGTGGATGGAGCAGATCGTCAGTGCCTTCCGCAAGGCCGGCAAGGCGGTCCCCGTCTTCAACGACAAGCACCTGTCCTACACCTTCGCCCGCGCCAGGCGCATGCTCGCCTGGGGCACCGAGCTCAAGTTCCCCATCATGGCGGGGTCGAGTTTGCCCGTCGTCTGGCGCCGACCGGAACTGGAGCCGCGCCTCGAAACGCAAATCGAGGACGGCCTGGTGGCGTGTTTTGGGCCGATCGAAGTCTACGGCTTCCACGCCCTCGAAGCGCTCCAGGTGATGATGGAGCGCCGCAAGGGCGGCGAGACCGGCATCAAGGCCGTCACCTGCCTGACAGGCAAGGAAGTCTGGCGCGCCGCGGACACGGGCAAGTGGAGCTGGGACCTGCTCGAGTCTGCCCTGGCGCGCAGCGAGACCGTCAACCCGGGCGACGTCCGCAAGAACGTCGGCAGCATGGTGGTCCTCGGCCACCCGGCCACGCCCGCCACCGCCTTCCTCATCGAGTACAAGGACGGCACGCGCGGCACCGTCTTGCTGCTCAACGGCCACATCCGCGACTTCGTCTTCGCCGCCAAGGTGCGCGGCGAGGCCCGCCATTCGTCGTGCCTGTTCGTCGTCCCGCCGCCTCCCGGCGCGCGTTTCTTCGACGCTCAGGTGGCCAACCTGGAAAAGTTCTTCGAGACGGGCCGGGCGCCCTACCCCGTTCAGCGCACCCTGCTCACCACGGGCGCCCTCGACTCCGCCCTGGAGAGCCATCGTCGCCGCGGCGCCCGCCTCGAAACCCCGGAACTGGACGTGCGCTACGCGGCCCCCGCCGACAGCGGGTTCCTGCGCGGCAGCATCGCCGACGCCTGAGGCCGGGGACCATGACCAGCTTTCGCCGTTTCCTCGTTCTCTACGCCCTGCTGTTTTGGCAGGGCGGGTTCCTCTTCTACAGTTCCATCGTCGTCCCCATCGGCACCGACGAGCTCGGCGCGCTTCAGCAAGGCTTCATCACCCGCCGCGTCACCCACAACCTCAACCTCGTCGGCACCGTCGCCCTGATCGTCCTCGCCTCGGAGCTGCTGTCTCCAGGGCACCCTTTGCGGCGACTGACGCGTGCCTCCCTCTGGTTCGGCATGGTGCTCGCTCAGGTGGGGCTGTTCCACTATCACGCCCGCCTCGACACCCTGCTGCGCCCCGAGGAAATGACGGTGATCGACCCGGGGGCCTTCCGACCCGCGCACCGCATCTACCTCTGGATCAGCACGGTTCAGTGGGGGCTGGCCCTCGGCTTTCTGCTACTGACGCCGGGCGCGTGGCGAGCGCAGGATTATCGTTCCCACAGGTAGGGGGGAAGGTTGTTGTTGAGGGAGGGGGAAGGTTGTGCAGAAGTGTGCGCGCAAAAGTTCCGCCGCTGGCTGCTTCGGCGTCGCCCAGTCACCGATACAGTCACGCGGCGGAACAATTTAATCCTAGACGGGCTCGCTCGCCGTTGCAAGAGCATTTTGCCGTTTTTTCACGAAATTCTGCTGACGCCCCTTCCCCCTGCACGTCGATGACTTTCCGGGGAGTGCGTGCAAGGCCAACCTCCTCGCTTCTCCGTCTCAAGAGAGCCCACGAAGGCGGCCTCAACGAGAGCGCGTTCTATGCTTGCCGCGCACTCTAGAATGCCTGCCCTGTGTAAATTACCCAGGCTCGGCAATCAATTCGGATTGCCGGATCGTTGATTATCGGCAACTATATGTTCGTCCGGTGAGGAGAAGCTGGAAAAAGTGAGGAAGGGGCGGGGGACAGGCAGGGAGCGAAAAGGGAGCGGATCGTTCCGGGGATTCGGGTTGCCGCTCGGGTGGGGCAGAGATATACTTTCACCTTTTAGGCCGATTGGGCGGCTGAAGGTGGTGGCGGGATTGCGGTTAAGCAACGGACGAGGACATGCGTTTCAACCTCCTGGACCGGATCGTGGAAGTCGAGCAGGGCCGATCGCTGCGGGCGCTCAAGAACCTGACGCTCGGCGAGGAGTACCTGGCCGACCACTTTCCGACCTTCCCCGTGATGCCGGGCGTATTAATGCTGCAAGCGCTCGTCGAGGCGGGCGCCTGGTTGCTGCGGGCCACCGACGATTTTCGCCACAGCGTCACCGTACTGCGCGAGGTGCGGAACATCAAGTACGGCAACTTCATGGAGCCCGGCCGGCGGCTGAGCCTTGGCGTCGAACTGGTCGAGCGGAACGGAGACCTGGCCACGTTCAAGGGCAAGGGCGAGGTGGAGGGGGCCCCGACCGTGTCGGCCCGGTTGGTCCTGGCGTCTTACAACCTGCGGGACCGCAACCCGGCCTTTCAGGAGACCGACGAGCGGTTGGTCCGCCATTTCCGGGCCCAATTTGCCTGGCTGACGACCGGGCACACGCTGGCGCTGGCCTCGAATGAGAACAAAGGATGACCCTCATGCGGCTCAAGGACCAGATCGCCGTCGTCACGGGAGGCAGTCGAGGCATCGGCGCGGCTGTCGTCAAGGCCTTCGCCGCCGAGGGGGCCAAGGTCGCCATCGTCTACCGCGGCAACCAACCTGCCGCGGACGCGCTCGTCGCGGAAGTGACCGCCGCAGGAGGGGTCGCGAAGGCGTATCAGGCCGACGTGGCCGACAGGGCCTCGGTCAAGGCGTGTGTGGAGTTGGTGGTGAAGGACTTCGGGCCGATCGACGTGCTGGTCAACAACGCGGGGGTGATCGCCGACGGGCTGTTCGTGCGCATGGAGCCGGACGACTGGAACAGGGTCATCCAGACCAATCTGGGCGGGACGTTCCACTTCTGCCACGAGGTTGCGTTTTCGATGATGCAGCGCCGGAAGGGGCGCATCATCAACGTGTCGAGCGTGGCCGCCACCCACGTTAACCCGGGCCAGACCAATTACTCGGCCAGCAAGGGGGCGATCAACTCGTTCACGCGGGCGCTGGCGGTCGAACTGGCCAGTCGGGGCGTGACGGTCAACGCCATCGCGCCGGGCTTCATCGAGACGGACATGAGCGCGGCGGTGCGCAACAAGGCAGGCGACCTGATCAAAAAGATCATCCCGATGCGGCGCATCGGCGCCCCGGAGGACATTGCCCGGGTCGCCGTCTTCCTGGCGAGCGCGGACAGCAGTTACGTGACGGGGCAAGTGTTGACGGTCGATGGCGGCCTGAGCCTCGGGGCGGTGGGCGCTTCGTGAAGCCGGGCGTACGGGCGTGGGTGGCATCGTCACTCGCGCGAGGATGGGGGCGACCCAGGGAATGGGAGCGCTCGCAGGTTGGACAACGGACTGCGGACTTTAGTTCTCTCGATCGAGATAGGAGGATGGTGGTATGCCTACGCAGGATGAGATCTACGTGAAGGTGTCCGCGACCCTGGTCGAGGCGCTGAACGTGGACGAGGACGAGATCCGGCCGACTTCGACGCTGCAGGGCGACCTGGGCGCCGAGTCGATCGACTTCCTCGACATCGTTTTCCGGCTGGAGCGCGAGTTCGGGATCAAGATCCCGCGCGGCGAGCTCTTCCCGGAATCGATCTTCCAGGGCGATGCGGACTTCGTGGCCAACGGTCGCGTCACCGAAAAGGGCCTCGAAGAGTTGCGCCAGCGCATGCCCTTCGCCGACCTCTCGGGCTTCGAGAAGAGCCCCGAGGTCGGCAAGCTGAGCGACCTCTTCACGGTCGAGCTCATCACGCGCTACATCCAGGGCAAGCTGGGTCAGTCTGCCAACTAGCCCTCGTTAGCTCGTAGTCCGTAGTCCGTAGTGCTTAGCAAAGAGGGCCCACGTTGTGTTCTGTCTTTGCTAAGCACTAAGCACTAAGCACTAAGGACTAATGATGCGCTGGATCTGGATCGACAAGTTCCTGGCCTTCGAGAGCGGCAAGAGCGCCCGCGCGGTCAAGAACCTCAGCCTGGCCGAGGACCACTTCGCTGACCACTTCCCCGGCTACCCGGTGATGCCGGCGGCGCTGATCCTCGAGGGGCTGGCCCAGACGGGCGGCATTTTGGTGGGCGAGGCGACCGGCTTCAAGGAAAAGGTGGTCCTCGCCAAGGTGCCTCGCGCCATCTTCCACCGCGAGACAGTCGCGGGCGAGACGCTCGTTTACGAGGCGGAGGTGCTGCACCTGCGCCCGGAGGGGGCGGCGGTGAAGGGGCGCGTCCTCGTCGAGGGCGTCTTGACGGCCGAGGTGGAGATCTTCTTCGCCTTCCTCGACCAGAGTCGCTCGCAACAACTATTCGGCGAGCACAACTTCGTGTTTAGCGGAGAGCTCGGCCATCTGCTGCGCGGCGTGACAAAGATGGCGCAGGGGGCCGGGGAGGGGAGCGGGCAGGGAGCCACGCCCGCGACGTAACGGGCCAGGCGTAAGGGCCAGTGAGTCGGTATCTCAACGGGAACTTGGAGGGGCGACTGCCGCGCTCGAGCGCAGACTTGTCGCCGTCAAGCCATGCCTGCTTATTCGCGTCGGGTCGTGATTACGGGCATCGGGGCGATCACCCCGATCGGCCTGTCGCTCGACACCTTCTGGCAATCCTTGCTCGACGGGCGGAGCGGCATCCGGCCCATCACGTCGTTCGACACGTCCACGATCCCGGTGCGCTTCGCCGGCGAGATCGCGACGTTCCACGAAAAGGAATTCATCGACAAGAAGAACCAGCGCAGCCTCAAGATGATGGCGCGCACCATCAAGTTCGCCGTCGCCGGCGCCCAGCGGGCCCTCGACGACGGCAAGGTGGACAAGAGCAAGCTCGACCCCACGCGCTTCGGCGTCGAGTTCGGGGCCGGCCTGATCGCCACCGAGTTGCCGGAGTTGGCCGACGCCGCCATCGCCAGCACCAACTGTAAGCCGGGCACCGTCGATCTCGAGAAGTGGGGGGCCCAGGGCCTGGGCGCCATTCAGCCGCTGTGGATGTTGAAGTACCTGCCCAACATGGCGGCCTGCCACGTGTCGATCCTGCACGACGCGCAGGGCCCCAACAACAGCATCACCGAGAGCGACGTCGCCGGAGTGCTCGCCCTGGGCGAGGCGGTCCGCATCCTCGAGCGCGACGGCGCCGACTTCTTCCTCGTCGGCGGCGCCGAGAGCAAGATCAACCCGCTCAGCATGGTGCGGCAGTGCCTCTTCGAGTCGCTGTCGCAGCGCAACGACGCTCCCGAGAAGGCCTGCCGCCCGTTCGACCTCGGCCGCGATGGCCAGGTGATCGGCGAGGGCGCCGGCGTGTTCGTCGTCGAGGAACTGGAACACGCCCGGAAGCGCGGCGCGCGCATCTATGCCGAGGTCGTTGGCTTCGGCGCTGCCTTCGACCGCAAGATGAACGGCGACGGCGTGGCCCGGGCGGTCAAGGCGGCCCTCGAGGAGGCCGGCATCGGCCCGGAGGACCTCGACCACGTCAACGCGCACGGCCTGGGCACGCCCGCCGCGGACCCGATGGAGGCGGCCGGCCTGCGGAAGGCGCTCGGCAACCACGACGTGCCGATCCTCGCGCTGAAGAGCTACATCGGCAACCTCGGCGCCGGCGGCAGCACGACGGAACTGGCCGCCAGCCTGCTCGCCCTGACGCACGGCGTCGTCCCGGGCACGCTCAACTGCGACCGGCCCGACCCAGCCTGCCCGGTCCGCGTACTCGCCGGCCCGCGGGCGACGAGCAAGCCCTACGTCCTCAAGACGGCGTTCACGCTGATGGGACAGTGCGGCGCCGTGGTGGTGCGGAAATGGCAGTGAGGGAGGCGCTCCTTTCTCGATCGTCAGGGCCCCTTCGGAACGAGGTACACCGATGAGAAAACGAGTTGTCATCACTGGCATGGGGGCGATCACGCCGCTGGGGCACAGCGTCCACTCGATGATGGGCGCCCAGCTCGAAGGCCGCAGCGGCGTCGGGCCGATCAGCCATTACAACGCCCGCCGCTTCCCGACGCAGTTCGCTGCCGAGGTGAAGGACTTCGAGTTGCACAAGTTCGTTGGCGACGCGGGGCGCTGGGCCCACTCCGGCATCAACAGCCAGTTCGCGGCCGCGGCCGCCCAGGAGGCCCTCGCCGATGCGGGGCTGAGGGAAGAGGGCAAGGTCGATCGCACGCGCTTCGGCGTTTATCTGGGCTCGGGAGAGGGCATCCAGGACTTTCACAGCATGGTCTCGCTGGTGGCGAAGGCCCACCTGCCGGGAAAGCGCCCCAACGAGGCCGTCGATTTCGCCGCCTTCTGCGCCAGCGCCTTGCAGGCGTTCCACGCCGAGCGCGAGGCGGAGCAAGAACTGCACACGACCGCCGCCCACCTGGCCGCTCACTTCGACCTCGAAGGGCCGAACTACAACTGCCTGACGGCGTGCGCCGCCAGTAGCCAGGCCATCGGAGAGGCCACGGAGATGATCCGGCACGGCGACGCCGACCTGATGCTCGCCGGCGGGGCCCACAGCATGATCCACCCGTTCGGCATGACGGGCTTCAACTTGCTTACCGCCCTGTCCACCAACAACTCCAACCCGCAAGGGGCGTCGAGGCCGTTCGACCTGCGCCGCGACGGCTTCGTCCTCGGCGAAGGCGCGGGCATGCTGGTCCTTGAGGAGTTGGAGCACGCACGCACGCGCCGCGCTACCATCTACGCCGAAATGTCGGGCTACGGCACCACCGCCGACGCCTTCCGCGTCACCGATAGCCACGAACACGGTCGCGGCGCCATCGCCTGCATCAAGGCCGCCCTGGCCGACGCCCGGCTGTCCCCCGCGGAGGTGGGCTACGTGAACGCCCACGGGACGAGCACGAAGGTGAACGATTACGTGGAGACGCTGGCGATCAAGAAAGTGTTCGGC
>JBBSEZ010000483.1:0-7408 GCA_038239195.1 Gemmatales bacterium | reverse complement strand
TGGCGAAGACGACAGTTCCATCAGCAACCGGAACGTTGCCCAGAACGTCGCCTTGCTTCGCAAGTTGGCCTTGGTCCTATTGCAGCGCCACCCCGACAAGGACAGCATCGCTACCAAACGTTACAAGGCAACCTTGGGCTCAGACTATCTTCAGGAGATAGTCACGGGTTGTTAATTTGGGCGCCTTGGGATGCGCTGGCCCTGCCCCCGCGACGGAGTCGCGGGCTACATTGCGCGCGAGGGCATCTCGGAGTCATTCCCTCCCCATCAACTCGCTCACCTCCAGCAAATAGCAACTCGTGTTCCCGTTGCCGGTCGCGATCTGCTTGCCGTCCGGCGTGAACGCCAGCGCCTTGACCTGCGTGTCCAGCTCCAGCATGCCTTCTTCCAGGCCCGTCCGCGCGTCCCACAGGCGCACGGTGCGGTCGTCGCCGCCGGACGCCAGCCAATGGCCATCGGGGCTGTAGGCCACGCACGTCACCGCGTCGCGATGGCCGGTCAGCTCCTCCGCGATCTGCATTTCGGCGAGGTCGAAGAGGCGCACCGTCTGGGCCAGCGACGCCACCGCCAGCCGGCTGCCGTCGGGGTGAAACGCCAGCGCCCGGGCCCCGCCGGGGAGCGTGCCCTTTCGCTTGCCCTCGACGACGTCCCACAAGGAGACCTGCCCGTCGGCGCCGCTGGTGGCCAGCCAGTCGATTCCGCCGACCGCCAGCAGCCGGCCGTTCGGGTGGAACGCCAACGGCTCCACCGAGCAGCCCTCCGCGGCGCCCGGAATCAACAGGCGCACCGCACCCGAGGGCACGTTCCACAGCCAGACGTCGCTGCTCAGGTAGCCTCCCGAGGCGAGCAGCGCCGAATCGGACGAGAAGGCGAGCGAGGTGATCGGGGCGGCCTGGCCTTCGAGGAGGGCGTGGCGCTTTCCCGTACGCCCGTCCCACAGCCCGATCGTGGTGCGGTCGATGGGCGGGCCGCCCTGCCATTCGGGCTCGCCCGGGCCCTCGGCGCGGGCGGCGGCGAACCAATGGCCATCGGGGCTGGCGGCGAAGGAGCGCAGGACGGGCTCGCCCTCCAGCTCCACCTCGGGAAGAGCGCTTTTCAGGCCCCAGACGCGCAGGGGGGTGCCTGCGGCGAGGCTGGCCAGCCGGCCATCGGGCGTCACCGCCAGCCCGGTGCGGGCGAGTTGCGGGTCGAGCTGATCGGGCTGCTCGGGCCCGCGGCGGGCGTCCCACAGGTGGATGACGCGCTCGGCCCCGCCGGAAGCGAGCACCTGGCTGTCGGGGCTGAAGGCGAGGCAGTGGACCTCGCCGGCCTGCTCGCGCAGGACGGTCAGGGCACGGTAGCGCTCGACGTCCCACACGTGGACGACGTTGGCGGAGTCGGCGGACGCGACGAGCCGGCCGTCGGGGCTGACGGCGAGCGCGTAGACCTGGCCGGCATGGCTGTTGAGCAGGATGATCGGCTCCTGAGCGGCCACGTCCCAGACGCGCACCGTCGTGTCCCAGCCCGCGGAGAACAGGCGCTTGCCGTCGGGGTGCCAGGCCAGGGCGGGGATGCGGTCGGTGTGGCCGGCGAGGGTGCCGAGGAGCGCGCCGGTCGTCACGTCCCAGATGCGGATGAGTTTGTCCTCCCCCGCCGAGGCGAGCCGCTGCCCATCGACGCTGAACGCCAGGGCGCTGAGGGCGCGCTCGTGGCCGCGGAGCGTTTGCAGGGGGCCTTGCCCCGAACGGTCCCACAGGCGCACGCAGGCTTCCTCGCCGGTGGCGAGGAGCCGGCCGTCGCGGGTGAAGGTGACGGCGTCGGCCCACGAGGGGAGGGGCCATTCGGCCTGCCGGGTGCCGGAGGCGGCATCCCACAGGACGAGCTCGTCGCTGGCGGAGGCGAGGAGGCCGGCCTCGCCCGCCAGGGCCCACAGGGTGGCGGGGGCGTCGAGCGGGTGCCAGTCGGTTTGCTTGCGCGAGGCGAGGTCCCACTGGCGCAGCAGGCCGGGCTCCTCGACCGACCAGAGCGCGCCGTCGGGCGCGAAGCCGAGGGCGAGCAGATCGCCGTCGGTGTGCAGGGGATGCTCGCCAAACGTGAGACGGGCCTGCGGGGGGGGGACGGCTGTCGAGCTCATGCGACACCTCTCTGAGGGGCTGCGGGGTAGTCCGAGCGCACTGCGACAGGTAAGTTTACATCACTTTTTCCTGGCGTGCGGCCTGGCGCGAGAATAGTCTAAAAATAGCCTGCCCTGCGCTCCCCCGACCCAGACGGTCTCCATGCCTTCGGACGCTCCCACCGGCGAGTTTGCTTTCATCGACTGGCTGCGCGCGCGCACGCCCCCGAGCCCGCGCGTGGTGCTCGGGCCCGGCGACGACACGGCCGTGCTGTCGTGGCCGGCCGCGACCGCGTGTCTGGTGACCACCGACATGCTTCAGGAGGGGACCGATTTCGTGTTAGCCGAGGTGGGGGCGCGCCGGGTAGGCCGCAAGGCGATGGCCGTCAACCTCAGCGACGTCGCCGCCATGGCGGGCCGGCCGATCGCCGCCTTCGCGAGCGTGGCGCTGCCCCGAATAGGGGGCCGGGCCCTCGCGGAGGAGCTCTACCTCGGCCTGCGCGACGTGGCCGACGCGTTCGGCGTGCCGATCGCCGGCGGCGACACCGGCAGCTGGGAGGGAGGGCTCGTCGTCAGCGTGACGGTCCTCGGCGAGCCGGGGCCACGCGGGCCGGTGCGCCGGAGCGGGGCGCGCGCGGGCGACTGGCTCATGGTGACGGGCCCGCTCGGAGGCAGCATCCTGGGCAAGCACCTCGACTTCGTTCCGCGCGTCAAGGAAGCCCTGGCCCTGGCCGGCCTGGTCGAACTGCGTGCCCTGATCGACGTCAGCGACGGGCTGGCGGCCGACGTCGGCCACCTTTGCCGCGCGAGCGGCTGCGGCGCCGTGCTGTGGGCCGCCGCCATCCCCCTCAGCGAGGCCGCCCGCCGGATGAGCCCCGGCACGCCCCTGGAGCATGCCCTGAGCGACGGCGAGGACTTTGAGCTGGTGTTCGCCGTCTCGCCGGAAGAGGGGCGCGAGCTGGTGCGGGCGCAGCCCGTGCCCGGCATTGCGCTGTCGGCCATCGGCGAGTGTGTCGAGAGCGGGCTGTGGCTCGAAGAAGGGGGCCAGCGCCGGCCCCTGGCAACGCGAGGTTACGTTCACGCCCTTCTGTAAGATGACAAGGTGAGGGGGTGACAAGGTGACAAGGTGAACAGCGCTGCATCGCCCGCCCTCCCTCGCCCAACTTACCCGTTAGCCCCACTCCTGGAGCTTTTGAGATGAGACCGCTTGCGACGTTGGTGACCGCCTTGCTCGTCACCCTGTCACCCTGTCACCTTGTCACCTTGTCACCCTGCCACGCCGAAGAATGGCCCGGCTGGCGCGGGCCGCGCGGCGACGGCACCTCGCTGGAGAGCGGAGTGCCGCTCGAGTGGGGGCCCAAGAAGAACGTGCGCTGGAAGGTGGCCATCCCCGGCATCGGGCATTCCTCGCCGGCGATCTGGGGCGACCGCGTCTTCGTGACCACGTGCATCGAGGACGAGCGCCCCAAGGGCAAGAAGCTCGACAAGAAGGCCCCGCGCACCGGCAAGCGCGTGCTGCTCTGCCTCGACCGCCGCACGGGCACCGTGACCTGGCAGCGCACCATCCTGAGCGGCAAGCTCGAACCCAAGCACCCCCTCAACAGCTTCGCCAGCGGTACGCCGGTGACCGACGGCACGCACGTCTGGGTGTCGTTCCTCGACGATCCCGACATGCGCGTCTACTGCTACGACGTGGCCGGCAACAAGGTGTGGGAGAAGTCGCCGGGCAAGTTGCTGTCGGTGCATGGCTTCTGCACCTCGCCGATCCTGCACAAAAACCTGCTCATTCTCAACGGCGACCAGGACGCCAGGGCGTACCTGGTGGCGCTCGACAAGAAGACGGGCGCCGAGCGCTGGCGGGCCGATCGCCCCAACCGCACCCGCTCCTACTGCACGCCGATCCTGATACCCGACCCGAAGAGGCCCGGCGTGACGCAGCTCGTGTTGAGCGGGAGCAAGTGCGTGACCGGCTACAACGCCGACACGGGCGACCTGCTATGGATCCACCGGGGGCCGACGGAGCAGTACGTCGCCAGCCTGGTCTACCTCGACGGCGTGCTGTTCTTGACGACCGGCTTTCCGCACAGGCACTTGATGGGCATCAGCCCCGAGGGCGAGGGCGACGTCACCGGCAGCAAGCACGTGCGCTGGCACATCCCGCACAAGATCAACCGCGACCACGGCGCCTCCTACGTGCCTTCGCCCCTTGGCCACGACGGGCACTTCTTCGTGGTGTCCGACGCGGGGTATCTGAGCTGCCTGGAGGCGAAGACGGGCAAGCGGCTGTGGATGCGCCAACTGGGCACGCGCCACAGCGCCTCGCCGGTGCTGGTGCAGGGGCACCTCGTCGTGCCCGACGACGACGGCATCACCTGGGTCGTCAAGGCGGGGCCGGCGTTCGAGGTCGTCCACAAGAACGTGCTGGGCGAGGCGATCTTCGCGTCGCCGGCGGTCTCGCGCGGGCAACTGTTCTTGCGCGGGGAGAAGCACCTGTACTGCATCGGGAGGGCGCGAAATTAGCGCATCGCGAAACGACAAGCAAGAAGGGGCGCTCCTGCTTGTCGTTTCGCGCGCCGCCCCACCACTTTACCACCGGCGCGCCCCCGAACGCGGGAACGTGGGCGTTATCTTGTTGCACCTCGCCCCTGTCGTCCTTACACTACTCGACGTGCTTTCTTCTTTCGCACCCTGAGGGCCTCTCTCCCATGAGCAACGAGACGAATCGCAGACAATTCATCCAGGCCAGTGCCGTCGCGGGCATCGGCTACTGGGCGGCGGGCGGTGTCGAGGCCGCCGAGCCGAAGTCCGAGAAGTTGCGGATCGCCTGCGTCGGCGTCGGCGGCAAGGGCTCCAGCGACGCCAGCGACGCCACCCAGGTTGGCGAGGTGGTCGCCATCTGCGACATCGACGAGATCACCCTGGACAACAAGGCGAAGGGCAAGGCCTTCGCCAAGGCCAAGAAGTACTTCGACTTCCGCAAGATGCTCGAAGAGAACGCCCGGAACATCGACGCCGTCACCGTCAGCACGCCCGACCACACCCACGCCGTCGCCGCCATCATGGCGATGAAGATGGGCAAGCACGTCTACTGCCAGAAGCCGTTGACGCACGACGTCTTCGAGGCCCGCCGCATGCGCGAGGTCGCGCGCGAGTTCAAGGTCTGCACGCAGATGGGCAACCAGGGCACGGCCACCAGCGGGCTGCGCGAGTCGGTCGAGATCGTGCAGTCCGGCGCCCTCGGCAAGGTGACCGAGGTCCACGTCTGGACCAACCGGCCCGTCTGGCCGCAGGCCCCGGCCATCACCAGGCGGCCCGCGCCGTCGCCGGTGCCCAAGCACGTGCATTGGGACGAGTGGCTCGGCCCGGCGCCGTTCCGCCCGTTCAGCGGGCCGGCCAAGGGCCGTGGGCCCTATCACGACTTCGCCTGGCGCGGCTGGTGGGACTTCGGCACCGGCGCCATCGGCGACATGGCCTGCCACACGGCCAACCTGCCGTTCATGGCGCTGAAGCTCGGGTTCCCGACTTCGATCCAGGCCGAGTCGGGCGCGGTCAACCCCGAGACCTACCCCGGCTGGGCGAAGATCGTCTTCGAGTATCCCGCCCGCGGGCCCGACATGCCCGCCCTGAAGCTGACCTGGTACGAGGGCCGCAAGGACGGCAACCTGGTGCGCCCGCCGCTCGCCCTGTTGCAGGGCGAGCCGTACCCTCGCAGCGGCAGCGGTTCGCTGATGGTGGGCGACAAGGGCAGCCTGCTCAGCCCGAACGACTACGGCAACGACCGCGTCTTGCTGCCGAAGCGGACGTTCGAGGGCTACGTGAAGCCCAAGCAGCGGCTGCCGCGCACCGGCGGGGGCGACACGGACATGAAGCGCGAGTGGGTGCTGGCGATCAAGAAGAAGGACCCGAAGATCGCCCTGTCCAACTTCGACTACGCCGGCATGCTGACCGAGGCGTTCTTGCTGGGCAACGTCGCCATCCGTGCGGGCGGCAAGAAGTTGCTGTGGGATGGCCCCGGCTTCAAGATCACCAACGACTCCGACGCCGACAAGCTCCTCAAGCGCGAGTACCGCGTCGGCTGGAAGCTCTAAGCGCGGCGATCGCTCGCGAAACGGCAAGCAAGAGCGCCCCTCTTGCTTGCCGTTTCGCGCCTTGACTTAGCGCCCTTGACCTTGCACCTTCTGCGCGCTCTTGCTATCGGCGAACCTCCACTCTCTTTCGAGGGCCCGGCGAGCGTGCGGCCGCGGTGTTGGGGGAGGCGGCCATGGCGCGAGGCGCGTTGGCGTTGCTGGTCTTGTTCGTCCTTCCCGCCGTCCTGTTTGCGCAGGCCGCGCCGGGCCCGCGAGCCCGAGCCTTGCCGATCCTCCGGCGGTAGCCCCGCCCCCGCCCAACCCCAACTCGCTGAACGTGACCGAGTCGGAGCGCCGCTGGGTCGGGGCATTTGTCTCGGACAAGTATGCGGCGGCGGTGGTCGGCGGGGCGCTCACGGCCACCAGCCCCTTCTGGTTGCCGCGCGCTGCTGGGGGATCGCGCGTCCCTGGAAGACCGCTTCCCCGGTTGCCCCTACGCCCTTCCCGAGATGGGCTACTCCTTCATCGACCGCTTCGACGCCAAGCCGTGGGAAATGGACGCGCTGCCCTGGTACGACGCCAAGCACCTCAAGCCGTGGGCGGTGCGGCTGTCGCTGGAGGACGGCAACGACTTCAACGGCCTGAACCGCCTCGGCGGTAGGCTGACGGTCGATACCAGCAGTCGCTTCGGCGCGACGGGGAGCTGGAACTACTTCTCCAAGAAGCTCGACTGCGGGTGCGTCGAGGAATCGGCGGTGGGCGACCTGAACGCGACGTACCGCTTCGCGCAGTACGAGTGGGCGCAGATGTACGCCGGGATCGGGGCGCGCCTGAGGGCCGACCGCTGCGACACGCAGGCCGGCTTCAACTTCCTCTACGGGGCCGACGTCTTCCCCCTGGAGCCGGTCGTGGTTTCGGCGCTGTTCGAGATCGGCAATCTCGACGACGCGCTGGTGGTCCACGCGCGCCACCGTGGGGGCGGCGCTGGGACGGATCGAGGTGTTTGGGGGCTACGACTTCTTGCGCATCGGGACGGCGAACTATCAGGGGCCGCTCGTCGGCGCGAGGCTATGGTTTTACGATCGTGAAGAAGGCCGGGTGGGCCTCGAAGATGTCAGCGGTCCGAAAGTTTGGCCGTGACACCCGGCCCGAAAGTTTGGCCGTTTGGCGCTGTTCTGCTACCTTGGTGGCGATGTCCTGACCGAGTCGTTGGTCGCAACAACACGAGGAAGCCATGCCTCACGCTCTG
>JBBSEZ010000482.1:0-7409 GCA_038239195.1 Gemmatales bacterium | reverse complement strand
GTGCTTGTTGTACTCCTGCAAGAAGCTCTCCGCCGTCCTCGTGTTCCAGTGCTTGGGCGGGGGGCTGATTGCGTAATAGCTCGACGCCTTCGCGTCCAGCGGCGGGGCGGGGTTGAGGTAGGCCACCGTATTGCCCCTCTGGAACTCCGGCATCTCGACGATCTTGCAGTTGTCCGGCCTCGGCAGGCGCAGGAGGTCTTTCTTGGCGATGAACGCCTTGATCTTCTCCGCCCCCGCTCGCGCATCGCCCACCAGCCCCTGCGCCTTGCCGTGCTCCTGGCCCACCTTGGCCAGCACCAGCCGCACCGTGTCGCGCCGCCCAGCCTCGTCGTCGGGTGGCAGCGCCTTGCCGGGGTGGGCCTTGCTCCACAGTTGCCGCGCCACGACGTACATCTCGCGCTCGACGCGCACCAGTTCCACCTCGGCGCTCTCGAGCACGTGCTTGGCGCTCAGCCCGGCGTCGAGCTCCAGCTCCAGCTTGCGGGCGAACTTTTGCTTGCCCAGCCGCCAGTCGCCCTTGGCGCGCGGCAGGAGCGTCTTTTCGAGAAACGTCTGATAGTCTTTCAGCGCCTCGACTGCCCGCGCCGCGGGCTTGCTCAACTCGCTCAGGCCCGGCGTCTCCCCGGCCATCTCGAAGATGCCGCTCTGGTAGTAGGAGATCGCCCCGCGGTTCTGGCGGATCGCCGTCTCGACGAAGACGCGCGGCGGGGCCTTGAGGCTGGCCTTCGCGGCCGCGATGATGCGCGGGACGTAGGCGAGGCGCGCGGCGCAGTTCTTGACGTTGGTCGCCTTGGGGAGGGTGGACTGCGTGAGAAGGAGATACGTGCTATCCGTCAGGTAGTCGTTGTAGATGCGCGGGTCGTCCTCGAAAGGGCGCGTGTTCTCCGCCAGCCACAGCTCGCGCGTCAGGTGCTGCGCGAGGATCTCGTAGTCGATCTGCCCGCCCCGCGACAGCTTGCCCTTGTCGATCTTTTTGGGCAACTCGGCGAGCGTCGTCTGGTAGCGCTTCGACCAGCGAGCGCGGGCCTTGGGAGAGACGTCGTCGAGCAGATGGTCGAAGCGATGGTCGCCCAGCCGGGTCGCCTCGAGGGGGCGCTGCTTGAGCTCCTCGTCGAGGTAGGCCTTGAAGAACGCCGCCAGGCGGTCGTCCTCCGTGGCCGCCGGGCGGGGGCCGGCGGCCGGCGCCGTCAGGACGAGGAGGGGGAGCGCCAGCGCCGTCAGCAATCGCTTCATGATGGCCTCTCTGGGTCTTTTCGCGCCGAGTCGAGCTCGGCGGCTAAATCGGGGCCCTACCTGCCGCGCGCCTCTTCGTCGTCGAGCTGGCGCAATCGACGGTCCGCGTCGAAGACGGGCGGCGGCAGCGCCTCCGCCATGCGCAGCGCCTCGTCGGCGCTCAGGCCCTGGCGAGCAGGCCCCGAGCCGCGAAAGATCGGCAGCCCGCGCCGCAGCGCGATGATCTCGCGCCGCGTGCGCCCCTTGGGGCCGTCGGGCCAGCGACCAATGCGCTCGTGAAAATCGAAGAAGAACGGCACGACGGCGCGCACGTAGCGCCAGTAACCGGGGTTGTCGGTCTGGACGAAGAACAGCCCGCCCGGCACCAGCGTGCGATGCACCAGCGCCAGGAAGGCCGGCGTTATCAGCCGTTTGTGGGCGTCGGCGGGGTTGTAATACGGCTGCGGGTGGTAGCAGTGAACCTCGGCGGCGCAGTCGGGCGGGAGGTAGTCGCGCAACAAGCGCAGCCCATCGACGACGGCGAAGCGGAGGTTGCTCAGCCCGCGCTGGTTGCCGCGCCGCGTGGCGTAGCGGATGACGACGGGGAGGGGGTCGGCGCCGAGGTGGTCGAGCTCGGGCCGCCACACGGCGCTGCCGAGCAGGAAGTGCCCGTTGCCGCAGCCGACGTCCACGACCAGGGGGGCGCTGCGGCCAAACAGGACGGGGAGGTCGAGCGGCCCCTGGAGGGGCAACTTCTTCAACGCCGTCTGCGTCCAGAGCGACGGATCGAGGATTTCGCCCGCGATGGGGACGCCGAGCTCGCGCTCGATCTGCCGACGTTTCCGCTCCGGTTTCACGATGAGGGCCTCACTCGTCGCCGGTATCTCGGCCAGGCGGCGAGCAGGGCCTCGTAGGCCGCGCGGCTGGTCGGATATTCCTTGAACACGGCGGGGGTGGCGTGGAAGGTGTGCGGCAGTTCGTCCCACAGTTCGTGCGGCAAGCGGCACTCGCGGGGATGGCCCCAGTCGGCGCCATAGCCGCGACCTTCGACCGCCCACCATAGCCAGCCCTCGTGCCAGCGCTTGCTGGACGCCGTGAGGTTGGCGCTCTTGTCGTAGCGGAACGGCCGGCGCTGGCGCGCGTGAGCCCAGCGAAGGCACTCGGCGGCGGGCCCATCGCCCTGCTCGTCGTACCAGTCGGCGAGGGCCAGCGTCGTCACCGGGTCGTCGGGCGACTCGTCGAGGGCGAAATAGAAGGCCTCGAGCGCTCTCGGTTCAGCCATCGGCGTGCCCTCCTTCGCGTCGGGCGCGTCCAGCCGCGCAGCAGGTCCAACCCCTCTCCATTCTCGGGGGCCGAGGCCGTCGGGGCAAGTTCACCCCACTGCGGCGCGCAGAAACAGGCGTGCCGAGGGTGGATGCCCTCGGCACGCCTGCTGTGCTTCGCGTGAAAAAGTGCCCCGGCCAGGAGTCGAACCCGAAACTGCTCGTTCGAAGCGAGCCGTGATGTCCGTTTCACCACCAGGGCAGAAGCGGAAGGCAAGGGAGTCGAACCCTCATCCCCAACGGGGAACCACATTAGCAGAGTGGCCCGGCAAGCCGTATCCGGCTACCTTCCATCATTCAGAGGTCCGCCCGGGAGTCGAACCCGGCCCTCCTGCTTACCAAGCAGGCATGCAGTCCAAAAAACACTTGCAGACCGGCAGACACAAAAGATCGCGGAAGTGGGAATCGAACCCACGTCGAACGGCTCATGAGGCCGTGCTGGTGCCATTCCAGTCCATTCCGCAGTAGTCTCGGCTGGATTTGAACCAGCGACCTCCGCTACGTCAGAGCGGCGGGCACTCCAGGCTGCCCCACGAGACCATTTGTGAACGTCATTCTTTGCAGGTCGGAGAAGTGGGACTGGAACCCACGGCCTCGTGCTCCCGAAGCACGCGCTCTACCATGCTGAGCTATTCTCCGAACGAAGCGGCCCGCACGGGAATCGCACCCGCACCCTTCCGGTTGACGGCCGGCTGCTCGACTTTTGAGCTTCCGGGCCCTGTGAGAGAGCGTCCAGTGGGAATCGAGCCCACACGTCCACCTTGGGAAGGTGGCAGGCTACCATTACATCATGGACGCGAAAGGCACCCGTGCAAGTTCGAGCAGCCGAGTGGCCGGTCGAGGCCGGCCACCAGTTTAACAGACTGGTTTGTAGGCTGCTGCCGTGGGGCACGGTTGCCAGTACCGATGGCTGGGGTCGAACCAGCGACCTACTCCTTATGAAGGAGGTGCTCTCCCAACTGAGCTACACCGGTGTGATTGCCAGAGCCGACGGTGGGAGTTGAACCCACACCCTTCGCTTTACGAAAGCGCCGCTCGACCTGTTGAGCTTCGCCGGCGTTGTTGTTCCAGTGGCCCCGGTGGGGATCGAACCCACGACTTCCTGTTTAAGAGACAGGCGCTCTCCCGACTGAGCTACAAGGCCCTTCCTTCTCATCTACCGCGGTTCGCCGCGAGTGTGACGGCCAACCGCTCGCTTTCTGTCTTTCTTCGTCGCGTACACTTACAAGACCCGCCTCGCGGAGAGGGGCTCGCGCGCGCGCGAAAAAATTCTGCGCGGGAGGGCCCTTTGGGTGTGGCCAAACTTTCGGGAGCGCTGGGCGGGAGCCGCGTTCGCCAAGAACGCGGCTCCAAGCGCCCTTCTCGGAGGAGCTCCGATCCTGGTCGTGGAGGTGCTTTCGCCCAGCGACACGGTGGAAGAGATGATCGACAAGGTGGACGAATACCTGCGTGCCCGCGTCCCCCGGGCTGGGTGGTCGATCCCCACGCGTACACCGTGGTGGTGTCCGCGCTCGGCAAGGAGCCGGAGCTCTTCAACGCCCAGCACGAGCTGTCCGGCGAGCCGCACCTGCCCGGCTTTCGGGTGCCGGTCGCCCGAATCTTCGCGCGCTGACGCCGCTTACTTGCGGTTGCGTTTGCGCGCCTCCCGCTGCTTCTTCCGCGCTTTCCGCTTGGCCTCGCGCTCCTCGGCGGACAGTCCCGAGGGGGACAGCGACGGCGACCATCCGGCCAGGTCGCCGATAACCAGGCCGGGAGCGTCCACGCCGCCCAGGAGCCGGCTGTTGTACGCCACCATAAACTGAGCGAGCCCCTCCTCCGACGTCATGTTGAAGCCGGACTTCGCGCCGAGCATGAACATCGACTTGGCCATGCCGTAATTCGATGGGTTCGCCAACTTCCCCCGTAACTTCTCCGTCGCGCCCGCATCGAGGGCCGCCAGGATCGGCTTCGCGTTCTTCAGGCCATACTGCCTCTGGGCGAACAGCCAGAACGCCTTGAGTTCGTTGACGATGGCCGGGGCGGACTCCGCTTCCGTGGACACCTTGCGCGGGAACAGGTCGAACAACACTTCCTCGAAGTCGGACCGCGACATCGTGGCCGGCGTGGAGCCGCAATAGCTCACGCCGTATTCCACCATCATCGCCACCCATCCGGTCGGCGCGTTGGCCGCGATCAAGGGTTGCGCTTCCGGGGAAGCGGCGAACTCCTCCACCAGGCCGTCTATGTATTTCTCGACCTTGCGCTCATCCATTTCCCCACCATCGTCATCGAACATCTGCTGATGAATGTCGAACATGGACCGAGCTCCTTTGCAGAGGGCCTCCGGAGGATGTTGTTCGCGGTCGCGGCGACCGCGCCTGGTTCTTCGAGCGTAGCAAATCGATTGGCGAGGCGGAAGGGTTTTCTGAGCCGGCGCCAAGCTCGCGCGGCAGCGTGGCGCGTTACAGACAGGGCGGGCCTTCGAGTCGAGCCCGGCCAGAGGACGAGCTTGCGCAGGGGCCTATTCCTTGACCAAAGGGCCGCCTTGCTCCAACCTGGCGACGACGTCGGAGACGGGCTCGCCCTCGCCGCGCTGGTAGGCCGCCTGCGACTCGGCGATCCGCTCGCGCTCGAGAGGTTTGCGAGGCCGAGCCAGCATTTCCCAGCGTGCCATGCACTCCTTGACCCACAGAGGGAGCGCCTTGCTCTGTTCCTCGAACTGGGCCAGCCGGGCGACCTCGTGGCCGGACACGTCGGCGTAGGCCCGGGCGATTGCCATACCGCGACGAATGATGCGGCCACCCTGCTGGAGCGGGGTGAGGAGTTTCGCCCCCCGTTCTCGCCGGTCCAAAACCTTGCCTGCCAGCGCCCTCGTCCAGTGGTGGTCCCAGAGGCGAAGGGAGCTCTGCCTCACCCCGATCCCCTCATCGACGAAGAAGTCGGCGATGGCGGCAGCCTCATCTTCCCCGCCGTCCGTGGCGGTGGCGGTTTCGTGGGAATCGAGGAGCGCCTCCTGCCTTTGGAGCTTGTCCTCCTGGAGTCGGTCCAGCAGGTCGGTCGGCATGACGTCACTCCTTCGGCTCCCTGCCGACATCGATCTTCGCGGGCGGTCGCCTGGAGGCCCTGGGGCGCCCATCAGCTTCACCCCCTTGATTGTACGGAGGGGGGAAGCCGAGCGGAACCGTGTTCCTGTGCGCGAGGGCTTGCCCGTCCGACGTGAGGCGGTTAACGTAGACTGAGCCGAGGCGGGCTCGCCGAGCCAAAGCGGGGCTGACACTGCCCAACGCCGAGCAAGCGATCGTCGATCTGGCCAAGTTGAGTGACTACTGCCTCTCGGCCACACATCCGGTAGGGAGGCATAAGGCGACCGTATTCCGGGCCGCTCTTGGGCTGACAGCCGCGGATGCGACGCAGCCATCCGAATGGCTGCTTCAGGGCGTGCGCGAACACCCGGCGGTCCCAGGGAGGGCCGACGAGTACGGCCAGCGTTTACCAGGTCGATCTCTCGCTCACCACCGCCGCTGGCAGGGCCGTGGTCCGTACCGCCTGGATTGTGCTAGCGGGCGAGGACGTGCCTCGCCTGGTCACCTGCTACGTCTTGTGAGGTCGAACCGAGTATGCACCACCCCATCGAGTTGCTGGACACGGTCGCCCTGCGAGAAGACCTCCCCGACCTGGGGCTGAGCGCCGGCGAGGTCGGGGCGGTCGTGGAAGTCTTGTCGGCGGATGGCTTCGAGGTCGAGTTCGTGGATCAAGCGGGCCAGACCTACGCCATTCACACGCTCAAAAGGGCGCAGCTAATGCCGCTGCACCAGAGGGGCCGGACGTTGCGGCTGCGGGCTGAAGTCGCTCGATAAAACTCCAGCCAGCCGAGGTTGCGGACGTTCCTTGCGGCAGAGGGGTGAGCCTGTCGTTCGGTGGCGTCCGCACACTCCCCCAACGGGCGCACGGTGTCTTCTCAGGGCCCTGAACGGTTGAAGATTTGCTTCGGGCAGCATCGTCGTGGAGGCCCCATGAATCGCATCGTGGTCAAGTCGAGGGTTGGCAGCAACGGCGTTCTGCAACTGACGGTGCCCGTGGGGCCCGCCGAGGCCGGCCGGGAGGTTCAGATCACCGTCGAGCCGGTTGCCCCGCCGGCCCTCTCGCCGGACGAATGGCGACGGCGCGTCCTGGAGACCGCAGGGAAGTGGCAGGGAGAATTCGAGCGGCCCGAACAGGGCGAGTACGAACAGCGCGAGCCGCTGTCGTGAGTCACCTGCTCGACACCAACTCGTTCATCGATCACCTGCGGCGAGGAGCGGCCTCGAAAGTGACGGCCCGGTTGGTTGCCGCACCGCCGGGGAGCGTCTATCTCTGCTCCGTCGTGCTGGCCGAATTGTTCTACGGGGCCATGCACAGCGGTGCAGCCCATCAGGCGGTCAACCTCGCCTTGATCGCCGCGCTCCGACAACAGTTTGTGTCGCTGCCTTTCGACGACCGAGGTGCCGAGGAGTACGGCAAGGTTCGGGCTCATCTGGCGGCCCTGGGCACTCCCATCGGACCAAACGACTTGATGATTGCGGCCATCGCTCTGGCCAATCGAATGACCTTGGTGACCCACAACACGGCCGAGTTCAGCCGAGTGCCGGGCTTGCCCCTGGAAGACTGGCAGTGAGCCGCGCCTTCGCCTCCGCCCGGTGGAATGAGCCACTCGTTGGCTTTCGTTCCGAGAATCCGCTTGGCCTCTTCCGGCGAGGACAGCGGCTCGACAAGTCGTGACACTCGGCTCCCACCCCTCCAGCCGAATCGCCGTAAGTTCTCCCAGGATAACAACTTGAAGTCTGGTTGCGGCATTGATTTCGCCTTACCCGACTCGGTGAAGCAGCAGTTGCCACAACCTCTGACTGGGACTCACGT
>JBBSEZ010000481.1:0-7485 GCA_038239195.1 Gemmatales bacterium | reverse complement strand
GTGTGGGCGCCCGGGGGGTTGGGTTTTGGTGTCGTTTTTTTATTTTTGTGTCTTCCTTTTATCGGGCCCCCACGGCGCCAACCCCCGGCACCAGGAGCGCCGCCATCCGGTCGGGGCGGACCACCTGCTGCCCCTTCATCCACTCGTCCGCCTTCTCGATCAGGGCCCGGCCTTCCTCGCCCCCCTGGAGCTCCCCCAACCGGCGCCGGGCCGCGGCGGCGAACAGCCGCATTGCGGCCGCGTCGCAGCGCTCCGCACCATCTCGCAAGAGCTCCGCGGCGCGCCGCCCGCCGCGCCGCGCCGCGACCCCGGCGTGGAGCAGCTGCGCCAGGGCCTGCGCCCACGGCACCTTCTCGCGCCACAGGGCGCGCGCGTCGCGCTCGGCGCCCGCGAGCCGGTCCTCGCTCACCGCGAGGGCACAGCAGCCGCGCAGGTGCCGCAGGAAGATGCGCACTTGCTGGACCCGCAACAGGTGCGACCGATCGACCAGCGGCCATTGTTCGCTCACGCGCCGCCAGGCGCTGGCCCCATCGCGCAGGTAGAGGTCGATCCGCGCTTCGTCGTAGAGCCGATTCATGTGCTGGACGTGGAAGCCCTGCTGCGACCAGCGGCCCATCACCTCCCGCAACTCTTCCCGGGCGAGGTGTGGTTCGTCGGTGGCCAGGCGCGCGAAGGTGCGTACCACCAGGCAGAGGTTGGTCTCTCCGTACAGATCGTCGCGCTCCTGCGCTTCCTTGATGAGGCCGGGCAACCGGCGGCGAATCTCCGCCACCTCGCCCATGAACATCAGCGGCCACAGGGCGAAGCGCTGCGCCGTGCCCAGGTCCCACATGACGCCGGTACACGACTCGCGAAAGGTCCCTTCCGCCTCGTCGCACAGCACGCGTGCCTGCGGCCAGTCGCCCTCCAGGGCCGCCATGATCCCGCGGCCCAACGACACCAGAGCGCGCGGGTACGGCTCGTTCAGTTCGTGGGCTAGCTCCGTCGCCGCGCGCAGGAGCTTGTCGGTGCGCTTGCGACTCCAGCTCCCGCCGATCGACTCGTGTGCTGCCTCCATCGTTAGCGCCGTCACGAGCCGGCTCGGCTCGCCGGCGCGCAGGGCCAGCAGGAGCGCCCGGCTCTGGAAGTACGCCCCCTGGATCGTGTCCACCATGCTCAGCCCGGAGGCCGCAGCCAGGCAGATGTCCAGCGTCATCAGCTCGGCGGGCGGGACGGCGCTCGCCGCGCGCTGGCGGTATCCCAGCCCGCGCAGCCGCAGCCGGATGCGCTGCCACACCAGCGACCAGAAGGCCGCGCGCGGCGTCGCGCAGAGGTTCAGTCCCACCGCGCCCAGCACGTTGCGCAGCGCGGCGAGACCGGCATCGACGTGCCCGCTGCTCAGGTATTGCAGCGCCGCGCGGCGCTGGAGCTCCACGCCGGCCGCGCCGGTCTGGCCCGCCAGGGAGGCTGCGGCCTGATACTCGCGGGCCGCCTCGGCGCCGCGGCCCGCTCCGGCCAGCGCATCTCCCAGGCTGGTCCGCAATCGCCGCTGCTCCTCCCCTTCCACCGGGCGCAGCTCGAGCGCCAGCCGGTAGAGCTTGGTCGCGCGCTCGAACGCCAGCGCCAGCGCGGCGCGCTCGGCGGCGCGGGCGTAATGCTCGCCGGCGCGCTCGCGTTCGCCCGCCTCCGGCCAGTGGGCCGCCAGCACCTCGGGGTCGGACGTCGGGCTCGCCTGGAACTGTTCGGCGAGCCGGCGGTGGTAGTGCCGGCGCGCCGCGGGCGTCAGGTGGGCCACCACCGTTTCGCGCACGCGGTCGTGATAGGTCTCGACCTCGTTGCGCTCCGCCGAGGCCGCCGCGCGCAGGAGGCGGCCCGAGCGCAACAGGGCCAGGGCCGGGCGCTCCTCTGTCACCTCGGCGGCCGCGCACGCCACCTCCAGGCTCACGGGTTGCCCCGCCACGGCCACCACCTCGAGCAGCACGCGCGCCTCCTCCGGCAAGCGCTGCACGCGGCCCCACAGCACCTCGGTAAGCGTGAAGTCGCCGGCGGTCCGGTGGGCCAGGGAACTGCCACTTTCCAGATAGCGAACGAGCTCGTGGACGAAGAAGGGGTAGCCGCCCGACTGCCGCGCGATCGCCTCGGCCGCGGCCTCGGCCCCGGGCCCGAGGAGGGCCAGTACCAGCTCGCGGCGCTCGTCCGGCGTCAGGGGCTCCACCGGCAACTCGCGCCCCTCGACCAGCGCGGCGAGCCGGGCGAACGCGACGAGGCACGGACTGCTCGAGGCGTCCTCGCTGCGGTAAGCGCCGATCAGCAAGAGCGCCGGCGGATCGGGCGGCGCCAGCAGCTCGGCGAGGATGGCAGCGCTGTCGCGGTCGCCCCACTGGAGGTCGTCGATGACGAGGACGAGCGGCCGCCGGTCGCTCAGTCGCCCTAGCAGTTCGCGCAGGGCGGCCACGGCCCGGCGCCGCAGCTCCTGCGGGTCGGAAACGTCGCCGGGGCGGCGCGGCGCCGACAGGACCGCCTCGACCCGGCGCAGGACCGGGAAGACGCGCGCCAGGGTGAGGACGTCGCGCGGCAGCAGGGCCTCCGCCTCGGAAGAAGGCAAGCCGTCGAGGTGGCGGGTCAGGGCGTCGATCAGGCTGTCGAGCGCCTTGTAGGGGACCGACTCCTGCTCGTAGCAGCGCCCCTCCAGAACGACGGCCTCGTCGCGCTCGGCCAGTTCATCGAGGAAGCGCCTCAGGAGCGCGCTCTTGCCCGCCCCGGAACGTCCGTGGACGGCCAGCACCACGGCGCGCCCCTGGCGCATGCTGCCGAGCGCCTCGCGCAGCGCGATTAGGTGGCGGTCTCGGCCCACCAGGTGGGCCTCCGGCGCGGACGGGGCCGGGCCCGGCTGCGGCTGAGGCGACGCGCGCAACCGGCGCAACACCTCTTCCCCGCAGGGCCTCGCGGCGGGATCGCGACGCAGCAGTTCCATGCACAGTTCGGCGAGGTCGGCCGGGGCGTCGGGGGCCAGCGTCGCCGGCGCGGGCGGATCGTGCTGTTGCTTGTCGAGGAGGATTGCGAGGGGCATTCCGTCGAACGGGGGGCGGCCGGTCAGCGCCTCGTAGAGCATGACCCCGACGGCATACCAGTCGGCAGCAGGGCTGACGGGCTTGCAGGCCGCCTGCTCGGGCGCCATGTAGAGGATGGTGCCGAGCAGGCGGGGGTGCATGCTGAGGTATTTCCCACCGCGGTCCAGCTCGGCGGCCAGGCCGAAGTCGAGGAGCACCACGCGCCCGTCGGGGGCGACCAGCACGTTGCCGGGCTTGACGTCGCGGTGTAGCTTGCCGGCCGCGTGGAGCGCCACCAGCCCCTCGGCCAGTTGCTCCAGGGCAGCCCGGAGCCGCGGCACGTGCTCGGCACGGAGGCCGCCCCGGTGCCGCCGGCCGCGCACGTGGTCGAGGAAGTGTACGCCCTCGACGACCTCCATGGTGAAGAACCACTGGTCCCCCTCGGCGACCAGTTCGTAGAGGGCGACGAGGTTGGGGTGGTTGAGGCCGGCCAGGCTGCGGAACTCGTTCTTGAAGCGGTAGAGCTCGGCCGGGCCGACTCCCTGCATGATCTTGAGGGCCACCGCCCGGTCGCGTTTCCGATCGCGCGCCAGGTAGACGACGCCCATCCCGCCGCGGCCCAATTCGCGCAGGATTTCATGCCCGGGCAGGATGGGGCCTCCTGCTTCTCCCTTCCCCAGGGGGCCCGCGGCGGTCCGGCCCGTCACGGTGCCTGGCGGTGCTTCGGGCCCGGAGAGGGTGCCGTCCCCTTCGCCGCTGCTGCTCTCCAGGGCCCAGTGAAGCTCGACCTGCTGGCGCAGCCGGTCGGCGTGGGCGGGGAAGCGGTCGAGGAACGGCTCGAGGGCGACGGTCGCGCCGCCAGCCTCGCGGAGGAGGAACTCGCAGTAGATCAATTCGACGGCCTTCTCGGGGGCATCTTCGAGAGCGGGGAAGGCGTCGAGATAGCCCTCGGCGGGGACCTGCTCGCCGAGCTGCCAGCGCTCCTGCTGGTCGATGCGCAATACCGCGACCAGTTCCGGGGGGCCGAGCGGCCCAACCCCGGAGAGGAACTGATACACGTCCGGCCGTTGCCCCTGGCGCCACAGCGCCAGGAGCTGCTCGGCCGGGTCAAGCCGCTCCGTCATGGTCGCTCTCGTCCAGGCCCAGCTCGCGGGCCACTCGGTCCATCGCCCGCGCCAGTTGCTTGCGCCGCCCCGATGGCGTGCCGCCCAGTTCCGCCGCGATCTCCGGCCAGTCGAGCCCGCGGCCGCGCAGGTCGGCGAGCTGGCACTCTTCGGGCGCCAGGCGGCGCCTCACCTCGGCGAGCAGGTCGCGATCGGCGACCACGACGCTCGGCGTTGGGCCCGCGGCAGCGCCGTCCCAGCCTTCGTGCTCGACCGGCTCGATGCGGCGCACGTCGCGGCGCCCGGCGCGTTCCTGCCGCGCCTGGTGCGCCAGCTTCTTGCGGGCCATGCCCTTGAGCAGGTTGAGCAGTTGTTCGGGGCGCTCCAGCTCGAACTGTCCGGCGGCGGCGCGCACGAAGAAGCTACCGAGCACGGCCTGGCAGATGTCGAGGGTGTCGAAGGCACGGCGGAGGCGCGGGTCGCTGAGCCGGCAGTGGACCTCCATGCGCACGATCGGCTCGTACTTGCGCACGAGCTCGGCGGCGGCCTGGCTGTCGCCGGCCCGCAGGCGGCGCACCAACTCGGCGAAGGTATCGCAATCGTTCATGGCGGCCCCCGGCAGGAACACTGTTGGCCCGCCCCCGATTGTACCGGAAGGCAGGCGGCAGGGGAGGGCCCGGCGCCGCCTCCAGCGCTCTCCTTGCTCCGCCTCAATTGAGCCGCCGGCTCACCGCCGCACGGCGGCAACGAGCTCGACCGACACCGCCGTCTCGGAGACCACCAGGTACTTGCCTTCTTGCAGGGCCGTGGCTCGAATTGTACACGAGTGCATGCCGCGCAAGCCCGCCGCCGGAGTGATCCGGAGCACGACCTGCTCCTTCTTCACGGCGACGATCAGCGGCTTCGCCCCGAACTGCCCGGCCTGCTCCTCGGACAACCGGAGCTCCAGCCGGACCGGCTCGGCCAGTTTCGCCAGCCGCGACACCTTCAGGCGCACGTCGAAAGGCTGGCCCGCCGGCACCGTCAAGTCGCGATCCTCGGCAGAGACTTTGAGGAGAGCGCCTTCCAGGGTCATCGTGACGAAGCCGGTGATCTCGGCCATCAGATGGCGCACCTTCCCTTTCGGGTCGGGGACGCGCGCCACCGCGACCATGCCCATGCGCGAGGTGCGAGTCGTCTCCAGCCACTCCGGCATGAAGCAAGGGTACACGGTGCGCCCCACGCCGGGCGGCACGACCACCTCGCCCCCCGTGATTCCCTGAACCTGGTACGACTGCTGCGCCGCCATCTGCAGAACGATCTCGCCTGCGAACCCATCGAGCCGCTCGACGAGCACTTCCGCGGGGAACGTCGTCCCGCGATGAACCTTCCGCCCGGTGTCCTGGTCCACCGGCCTGCCCTTGAACCGCGCTTTCATCGTGATGGCAAGCAAGAAGGCCCCGACCTCGTTCTCCTCGGGGCTGCGCGGCGCCAGGTTCACGGCCGTGCGCGCCAGGGCAACCCGCGTCACGGTCCTCAGGCCCGCGCCCAGTCCGGGCGTGGGTGGCCCGGCCACCCACGCCCGGACTGGGGCCGTGCCTTCCACGGTCACGAGCCCGGCGGCCGGGACGGCATCTTTCGCCGCTTCGAGGGTCACGATCATCTCGCTCTTGCCGGCGGAGACGACGAGGTTGGGGGGAACGCGCACTCCTGCGGGGAGCCCGCGTACGGTCAGGGCGATCGGCCCCTTGAAGCCGCCCTGGCGCACCGCCTTCACGACGAGGTTGAGCTTCCCGCCGAGGGGGACGCTCCCGCGCTGAGCGGACAGTTGCAGGGAGAAATCGCTCGCTGGCTGCCGGACGACGAGGCGGTAGATCGAAGAACGCGAACCGCTCTTGCCTGCCCCATCGCTCACGACGAGTTGATAGGTGCCGTCGGCGGGGACCGTGAAGTCGAGCCCCGCGTCAGTGGTCTGGGGCAGGTCCTCGTTGCGAGCCAGCTCCTTGCCGTCGGGACCGAGGACGGCCAGGGCCACGTCCATCGCGCCGCCGAGCCGCCTGGACTCCAGCGCCAGCGACCACACTTCCCCCTTCTTCCAGGCACAGAAATAGTGGTCCTTCGCGTCGGGCCGGTCGAGCACCCCGGTGGTCCCGACCGGCAGGCGCAACGTGGCCGCCTTCTTGTCGTGGCGCGGAAACGCCACGCTCTCGGGCAGATCGCTCAGCAGCAACCGGAACGGGGGCGCCGTCCCCCAGGCCGTCTCGAGCCGATAGTCAAAGGCGAGGCCCGTGGTCGGGAACGCGACAAGGCGCTTGACCGACTCGAGCTTGGGCGCCCCGCTGGCCACGCCGATGCCGACGAGCTCCACCTCGCGCGTCTCGCCGCGCCGGCCGGCCGCGGGGAGGGCCCCCACGACGCGCGGGCCCGGCGTGAGGGCCAGCCGGTAGACGTAGGATCGATCGCCGCCAAAATCGACGTCGTGGATGCTGACGACGTACTCCGCGCCCTTCGTTGCAGCGAAGGTCAGGCTCGGATCCATTCCGTTGGTGCCCGCAACGTCGGCCACCACCTGGCCCTTGCCGTCGCGGACCTCGAGCGCCCCCCGAAATTTGGCGCCGAGTCGGCGGGCCATCAACTCGCACGTCACCAGCCCCTTGTGGGGGGCGAGGAAGCGATAGCGATCGACCTCCTCGTTCTTGAGGAGCCGCCCCGAGACCGTCACGGGCAGGCTGGCCAGCAACTGCGGCCCCTTGCGGCGCTCGTCCTCGACGACTTCGAGGCCGTTGCCGATCACGAACGCGCCGGTGGACGTACACCCGTTGGCGTTGGCGGCCTGCCAGTAGACGGGCCCGGGGGGAACGTCGGCCGGCACGACGAACTTGGCAGCCACTTCCCGGGGCAGCGGAAGGGAGCCGATTCGGCCCTTTGCCCCGAACCAGTACGGCGGGCCCGGAATGAGGATCGGTCCAGGCGGCCCGGTGACGTGGAGCTTGACGCGCTTGTTCAGCACGACACATTCCATGTCCGGCGTCCAGTCGTAGCCGCCGAGGCGAACCTCGACCGTCGTCCCCGCCTTGCCGCCAGGGGGGAACACGTACCCGACTTCCGGAGCCTTCTGCGCGCGCAGGGAGGGGGCGCTGCTCAATAGCCCCGCCAGGACCAGGGGGAGGGCCTTCAACGCTTTCATCCGTTCCACTCCTTACCTGCGTGTCCATGGCACGGGGCCGCTCGGCTCGCGGCACCTACGACCCTCCGCTTCCTCAGCCCGTTTCAGGTGGGTCAAGGCGGCGTTGCGCTCCTCGCGCAGCCCCAGGGCGGCGAACGAGCCCCCGGCCGCCAGCAGCACCAGCAGCAAGGCGACGGCGGCGGTCATG
>JBBSEZ010000480.1:0-7509 GCA_038239195.1 Gemmatales bacterium | reverse complement strand
CCTCGGCCGTGGCCCCGCTGGAGGCATCGCAGGCATCGGCTACCGATTTTGGCGACCGGAGCAGTCAAACGAGCGACAGAGACAAGGCAATTCGCCCCGCCCGACAGCCTCGCCTACTGATCGGTTGTTCAGAAGCCGGCCTTTTCGCTCGGCCCCGGGGAACTGCTGATTGAGGAGGGCGAGCCGGGAATGCCCCGGAGGGCGTTCCCTCCAGCGCTCCGCACGCCCCTCGAGGGAACGCCCTCCGGGGCGTTCTGTTGCTGGCTCCTCCGCAAACCTGGCGGAGGGCCCGTTTTTGAGAAGTCGCTCGGTGCTTGCGGCTGCTCCCGAGCACGGGACGAAGAGGCTATGCGCCCCTCGCGACTCGGGGTGCGCCACATCCTCAGCCGCGTTTCGGCCGCGCCTGAATGTCGAACAGCCCGAAGACGTCGTCCTCCGTCAGCCCCAGCGTCGGCGGGGGCCCGTTCTGCTCGATGAGGTCGTTGAACAGCTCCCTTTTCTTCTCCAGTACCTCCGCGATGCGCCCCTCGATGGTGTTCTGGCTGGTGAAGCGCGTCACGAACACCGACGACTTCTGCCCGAGCCGATGGGCCCGGTTGATCGCCTGGTCCTCGATGGCCGGGTTCCACCAGCGGTCGAACAGAAACACGTAGTTGGTGAACTGCAAGTTGAGCCCCACGCTCCCCGTGCCGTAGCTCATCAGGATCACGTGCTTCGTCGGGTCGCTCTTGAACTGGTCGAGGATGCGCTGGCGCTCCTTGTGCGGCACCTTACCGTGATAGAGCAGCGGGCCATACGGTTGCAGGTTGCGCGCCAGCGTCTCCAGCGGGCTCACCCACTGCGAGAACACGATCGCCTTGCGCCCGCTCTCGGCCACCTCCTGCATGTCGGCCACCAGTTGCTCCATCTTCGAGCTCTGGCCGGTGCGCGGGTCGAAATTGCAGATCTGCTTGAGGCGCATCACCAACTCGAAGACGTGCTGTACCGTGAGCGTGTCGCCCAGGGCGTTGAGGTGGACCACGCCGTCCTTCTCCGCCAGGTCGTACGCCTCGCGCTGCGCCGGCGACAGCTCGATGCACGCGTCGCGGATGATCCGCGGCGGCATGTCCTTGACCACCATCTCTTTCGTCCGGCGCAAAATGTAGTCGCTGACGAGCGACGGCAACATCTTCGGGGGCGTGTCGGGCGGGATGCGATGCGGGTCCACGAAGGCGAAGATGTTCACGAGATCGTCGGTCTTGTTCTCGATGGGCGTCCCCGTCATCGCCCAGCTCCGCTCGCGCCGCAGGGCACGCACCACCAGGGCGGTCTTCGAGTCGTGGTTCTTGATGCGCTGCGCCTCGTCGATCACCACCACGTCGAAGCGCACGTCCTCGGCGCAGGCGTCCTCGGCGTCGCGCGTCAGGAGCTCGTAGTTGACGAGCTTGAGGGGGCAATTGGAGACTTTCCAGATCGCCCGCCGCTGCTCCGTGTCGCCGCTGACGACTTCAAAGGGAAGGTCGGGCGCCCAGGTGCGCAGCTCGCGCGACCAGTTGACGACGAGTGGCTTGGGGCAGACGACGAGGGCGCGCTGGATCATCCCCGCGTGGAACAGCAGGCGCAGCGCGACGATGGTCTGCATCGTCTTGCCCAGCCCCATCTCGTCGGCGATCAGGGCGGCCTGCCGCGGCATCAGGAAGGCGATGCCCTTGACCTGGTAGGGGTAGGGCTTGAACGGCAGGCTGACGCGCCCTCCCGCGAACAGGTCCTCGACGGGGGGCTGGAGGAGATAGAGCAGGCGGTCCTTGAAGTGGACCGAATCGCGCATCGGGCGCAGGTGCGTTCGCTCCCCCTCCGCCGCGTCGGGGGGGGCCCCCTCGCACAGTCCCGCTTCGTTCGATGCGGCCACCACCTCGTCAGGGGGCACCTCGGCCGGCGCTGCCTCCAGGTCGGGCAGGGGCGGCTCGACCATCGGCTGGCCTGTCAGCAGGTCGATCGGCTTGAGCGCCCGGGGCGGTTTGAGCTCGACGGCCGGCTTCGGGCGCGGGGGCAAGGCCGGTTGGTCGGGTGGGACCGGGAAGCGCCACCCCTGCGTGGAAACGTCGAGCGCCACCTTCCCGAGGCCGCGCACCCAGGGAGCGCTGCCCAGCAGCGACGCCTGGCGCACGCTCACTTCCAGCGGGCGATCGAACCGAGGGTGAGAGCGGACGGCGAGGGCGAAGTCGAGGGGCAGGCAAGTCAACTCGGGGGCAGGCCAGTGAGTCGCATCGTCGCTCTCCGATCCTTGGGGCGAGACGGCCGTTGCCGGACGGTCCAGCACGCAACATCCTCCGGGTGCGAATCGAGTGAGTGCATCTGCGCAGGGAGGGCGCCCCATGCCTCGCGAGCAAGAACATGGGGCGGTCGGGCGATCTGGCGAAGGCGATCTCCCCCCACGTCACTAGGTTCGGGAAGATGGGGGGGAGAACTTAACGAAGGGCCGCGGGGCGCCCGGCCCTCCTCCGCCGATCCGCCCGTCGCGCGCCGCTTATTTGGCGCTTCCCGTATCGGGAGGCGCGGGGCCGGCGAGTTGCCGCAGGTAGGTGCTGGCCAGGTCCGACCGGCGGACCATGCCAAGCAATCGGCCCTCGGCCGAGCCATCGAGGACCGGCAAGGCAAGTAGATCGCTTTCGACGAACAGTTCCATCGCCTCGTCGAGGCGATGTTCGGGTCGCAGGGGCGTCACGTCGCTGCGCATCAGGTCGAGGGCCACGAGTAAGGGAAGCAGGTGGGGCGTGCGGGCGGCGAGGACGACCTCTTCCTGGCTGATGACGCCCAGGTAGCGCCCCTCGGCGTCGAGGACGGGCGCGACTTGAAACGGAGATTCGCTCAGGCGCTCGATGACGTCGTTCAGCCGGTCCCCGGCCCGCAGGACCGCCCCATCCGGCAAGGGCGTTACGTACGCGCTGACGGTCAGGCCGGTCAGCACCTCGCGCAGGTAGGTTCCCTGGTGGGCAGGGGAGCGCGAACGGCTCTCGACCTGCGAGTGGTAGATCGACTGTTCGTCCGACAGCAGGAAGCTCAGCGAGCAAACCCACAAGGTCGGCAACAGCAGGTTGTAGTTGCCCGTCAGCTCGCTCACCATGACGAGCGTCGAGAAGGGCGTCTTGGCGGCGGCGGCGAAGAAGCCGGCCATGCCCACCACGACAAACGAGGCGGGGTGCGGCGCCAGGGCCGGGGCGATGTGGTGCAGCGCAATGCCGAGCGCCCCGCCACCGCACCCGCCGATGACCATGGACGGCCCGAACACTCCTCCCGAGCCCCCGCTGCCGATGGTCAGGCCCGTGGTCGCGATCTTGCCGAGGGCAATGACCAGCAGGACCAGGGCGAAGCGCAGGCTGTGGCCCTGGGGCAAGGCGGTCAGCGCGTTTTGCAAGCTCCCGTAGCCGAACGACAGCACGGCGAAGACGCGCTCGTCGGTCTCGTTCTCTCGCAGGGCGAAATAGAGGCCGAGGGCCAGCGCGCCGCTCAGGAATGCGCCGAGGGCCGGCTTGAAGTGCGGAAGGATCGGCAGCCGATGGAAGAGGTGGGTGATGCCGTAGAAACTGCGCGTGTAGAGCAGGGCCAGCACGACCATGAAGAGGGCGAGCACCAGATAGGGCCCGAGCTGGAGCGGGTTGTCGAAGGTGAGGGCCTTGTTGATGGCCTCGGGGAGGTCGAAGAGGGTCTTCCAGCCGAAGACCATGCCAAAGGTGCAGTAGGCGGTGGTGCTGGCCAGGGCGGCGGGGATGATGACCTCCGGCTCGAAATCGGGGGAGCGGTAGAGTACTTCGGAGGCGAACAGGGCGCCCGCAAGCGGGGCGCGGAAGATGGCGGCCACCCCGGCCCCCATGCCCGCCGCCATCAGCACGCGGCGCTCGGCGGGCCGCAGGCGCAAAACACCGCCCAGGAACGAGCCGATGCCCGCGCCGATCTGGGCGATGGGCCCCTCGCGCCCGCCCGACCCGCCGGTGCCCAGGGTCAGAGCGCTGGCCACGATCTTGACCAGCGGGACGCGCGGCCGAATGACGCCCGACTGGTGGTGATAGGCGGAGATGGCGGAGTCGGTGCCGTGCCCCTCGGCCTCGGGCGCCAGCGTGTAGACGAGGAAGCCGCTCAGGATGCCGCCGATTACCGGGACGATCAGGAAGAGCCAGGGGCGAAACGTCGTGGTCGCCTCGCCCAGCATCGGCGGCTCTCCGCCCGGGGAGATGGGGTGGTAGCCGACGCCGACTTCGAGGGCGTAGTGGAAGACGACCTGGCAAGCAGAGAAGAAGGCGATGGCCCCGAGGCCAGCGCCGACGCCGACGAGAAGCGAGAGGGCCATCAGACGCGCCTGCGGGCGCAGGCGCCGGCGGCCCAGCTCCCAGAACTCGGGGAACCAGTGGACCGGATTGCCGGGACCGGGAGGGGAGCGTTCGGCCATGCGGAGTGTCTCCTTTTCGGGGAGCGGGGCGCTCCTTCCCGCGACGTGACGTTTGTGAGCTTGTGGGGTTGGTGGAGCAACCGGCGCGCCGGCCGGAATCTATTCCGGGGAGGAGCGCCCGGGCAACGTGGGGTAGGCCTCCGGCCTCCCTCTTCGCCGGGCAGGCCCACGTCGGCCGGATCACGCTTCCGCTTCGAGGTGCAGTACCTCCTCCGGGCGCAGTACCAGCGGCGCCCTTCCCGGGCGCTCCAGTTCGAGGCCGGCGAACCCGATCTCGATCAGTCGGCCGCGTTGCGCTCCGTCGGCGCATTCGGCAACGACAAACCGGCCAAGCAACCCGAGGTGCCATTTCCACAGCGCCTCCAGCGTGTTCCGGTCGCCCCCGCAGAGCCTGTCATAGTCCTCATCGAGCTGGTAGACCAGCCGGCGCGCCACCTCATGCGTGTCGAGAGGGGCCCCGGCAAGCGCGGCGAGCGACGTCGCCTGCGGCAGTCCCGCAGCAAGGAAGTCGGCGTCGCTCTGCTGCACGTTCAGGCCGATGCCGACCACGGTCACGCCCGTCTCGCCCGCGTGCGCCTGCTCGATCAGGATGCCGCACACCTTGCGGCCCCGCAGCAATACGTCGTTGGGCCACTTGATGCGGGCCGGCACGCCGACCAACTCGCGCACCACCTCGCAGACGGCGACCGCTGCCCACGCGGTCAGAAACGCGGGCCGACGGAGGGGAGGCGGTGGGGACAGGCGCAGCGAGAGCAAAACGCTGGCGCGCGGCGGCGCCAGCCAGGTTCGGCCATGCTGCCCGCGCCCGGCCGTCTGCTCGTCGGCCAGGACGGCGAGGCCCTCTTGGCCCGTTGCGCTACCCGCGATCGTGTTGGTGCTCTCGACGCGATCGAACACGAGGACGCGCCGGCCGAGCCGCCTGGTGTCGAGCTGCCATTCTTCGCGCGGGGCGCTCATGTTTGGTAGTCGAGGGCAATGTCGAGGGCGGGGGCGGAGTGCGTCAGCGCTCCGACGCTGACCCGGTCAACTCCGCTCTCGGCGATGGCGCGGAGCGTTGCAAGCGTGACGCCTCCCGATCCTTCGAGAAGGACGCCGGGCACCGTCGCGTTGCGCCGCCGTACCGCCTCGCGCAGCTGGTCGGGGGGCATGTTGTCGAGCAACACGACGTCGGGCCCCGCGGCAAGGGCGACGTCGAGCTGCTCCAGGGTATCGACCTCGACCTCCAACGGGACCGTGTTGCCGTACTTTTCGCGGGCCAGGCCGACGGCCTGACTCACGGCCAACGATTGCAGGCCGAGGGCGGCAAGGTGGTTGTCCTTGATGAGCACGCCATCCCACAGGCCGAGGCGGTGGTTGTGACCGCCGCCCATGCGCACCGCGTACTTCTCCAGCAGCCGCCAGCCCGGCGTCGTCTTGCGCGTGTCGAGCAGCTTACACGGCAGGCCGGCGAGGGCCCGGGCGTAGGTGGCCGTCAGCGTCGCGATCCCGCTGAGGCGCTGCAAAAAGTTGAGGGCCACGCGCTCGCCGGTCAGGATGCCGCGCATGGGACCGGACACCATCGCGAGCTGATCGCCGCGCTGAACGACCGTCCCATCGGCGAGCAACGGCGTGAACGTCAGGCCGGCATCGACGAGGGAGAAGGCCATCTCGGCGGCGGGAAGCCCCGCGAGGGAGCCGGGGGCACGCGCCACCAGGACGGCCTGGCCCTGGAGCTCGGGCGGAGTGACGGCCTGGCTGGTCAGGTCGCCAACGTTTCCGAGGTCTTCCTCGAGCGCCAGCGCGAGGAGGCGGCGACAGCAGAGGGCCTCGGCGGGGGTGAAGCTCATGGCGCCCTCGTTAGCGTGTGGGTGCCGAAGGCACCCACACCCGTTCTGGCTCAGGCGAAAAAGTGTACGGCGTTGCGAAAGATCGCCAGCCCCTCGCCCTCAGCGGCCAGCCCCAGGCGCGTCCAGCGCGGGTGCTGCGTCGGCAGGACGTGGCGTTCGGGGTGAGGCATCAGTCCCAGCACCCGCCCGGTCGCGTCGCACACCCCGGCCACCTCGCCCTGCGAGCCGTTGGGGTTGATCGGGTAGCCGCCCGGCTTGCCGCTGGGATCGACATAGGTCAGCACCACTTGCCCCGTCTGCTTGAGGCCCTCCAGTTGCCAGGCTTCGCGGCAGACGAAGCGGCCTTCCCCGTGAGCGATGGGGAGGTGAAGTCGGTCGATGCCCGTGAGAAAGGGGCAGCGGCCTGGGTTTGCCTGAAGGGTGATCCAGCGGTCCTCGAACTTCCCCGACGTGTTGTGGGCCAGCGTCGCGAGGGGGCCGTCCTCGTCAGGCGGCATCAACAGCCCCGCCTTGAGGATGGCCTGGAAGCCGTTGCAGATGCCGAGAATGAGCTTCTCGGCGTCGCGAAAGGCACGCAGGGCGTCGCCAAGGAAGTGCGCGAGCTGGTTGGCCAGGATCTTGCCGGCGGCCACGTCGTCGCCGTAGGTGAACCCGCCAGGGACGACGAGGACCTGGTAGCGCTGGAGGAGGGCGGGCCTCTCGCGGAGCCGGTTCACGTGAACGCGCTCGGCGAGGGCGCCGGCCTGCTCGAAGGCGAACTGAGCCTCGGCGTCGCAGTTGGCACCGGGGGCGCGGAGGATCAGGACGCGGGGGGTGGCCATTTATTCTGCCGTGCCTGGCGAGGAAGGGGCGAAAGCGAGCCTCATTTCTCTTGACCCGACGAAAGCCGGCCTGGATAATCGCTTTTGTAGCGGCGGCCCCCTCATCTCGCCAGAGGCCGCCCGGGAAATCCGCGGGAGGGAAAGGCCCTTCCACCAGCCAGCCGGGAGCGCTTTGCGCCCTGGCCAGCCGGAGGGGTTGGAGGACTTTTCCCCATTTTTTTCCCACGGGGGCTTGACGTCGTTCGCCAACCCCTTACAATTCACCTTGTCCTCACGAAGGACGCATTCGTGCAAACGAATGTTCTGCGGTTCTTTGACAATTCGGTGGGTTCTGCCAAAGCGAGGGTGTGTTAGCCTGAGAGCTGACACATCCTTGTGAAGTGATCGGTCGAGCCGGAAACGGGGAGACTGGTCATTACGCAAGTTCTTTGAGTCGGCT
>JBBSEZ010000479.1:0-7510 GCA_038239195.1 Gemmatales bacterium | reverse complement strand
GGGGGGGGCCCCCCCCCCCCCCACCCCCCCCGCGGGGGGCCCCCCGGGGGCCCCCCCCCCGCCACTCTGCGGGCCCGACAGGCCCAGGTAGGCGCGCCAGAACGACCTCGTCGTCAGCGCGGGGGCACCTTCGCGCCAGCGGCGCGCCGCCTGGCGATGCGCCACCAGCAGTCGCAGCCCCAGCCCCAGCCCGCGCAGGAACAGCCGGACGAACTGGCCGCGACAGCGGCGCAGCACCACGAGCCCCTCCTGGTGGGGATCGTCCACCGCGACCACGTCGAGGCCGCCGATGGCGTGGGCGTTCTCGTCGGCGGCCCGAAGCGCGTGGCGGGGCAGCGCGTCGGCGGGCGGGCTGGGCCGGATGAGGTGGCGGGCGATCAGCCCGAGACGGCGGGCGCAGCGGACCAACCGGCGCGGCGACGGAGGGGGCGGGCTCACCGTTGGCAGACTGCCCCGGAGCGGTGTCGTCGCCAACTTTTCGCAGGCCGTCCGGAGGCGCTGGTGGGCCCGTTGCGGCCCGGGCCGCAGGGCGTCGGGGCCGCGCAGGAAGTCGGCGACCGCCTCGCACATCAGCCAGGCCTCGCCGTAGTCGCACGCGAGCAGTTCGTCGAGCAGACGGTGGAGGAAGCGCCGGGCGACGGCCCCGGCGCGCGGGGCGGGGAAGTGGAGAGCGCCGACGACGAGCATGTTGCGCAGGTCGTAGTAGGCGTGCCAGCCGCGCCCCTTGCTCTCGAACGGCTCGTGCCAGACCGCGACGCCGGGCAGGGGGACCGTCGGCACGCCGGCGCGGAGCAGGCGGTAGCCGAACTCGACGTCGTCGCCGCGCAGGAAGAGGGGCAACGGCAGGCGGGCCCTGTCCAGCAGCGCCAGAGGGAGGGCGAAGAACCACCAACCGTTGTAGTCGATGGGCCGGGCCGTGAGGAGCGGGGCGAGGTCGGCGGGGCGGTCCACGCGGCGGCGGACGTGCGGGCTTGTGGTGATGCGCTCCGGGAGATAGCGGGCCCCGGCTTCGACCAGCTCGCGGGGGCGCGACCGATCGAGCATCTGCCCGCCGACGGCCAGGTCGTTCCGGGCCAGGGCGAGGAAGGCGGCGGCGCGCAGGACCGACTCGGGATCGAGGATGGCGTCGTCGTCCATGAGCAGGGCGTGGGTTGCGGTCTCTGTGTCCAGCGCTTCGAGCAGGCAGCGCGTGAAGCCGCCGGCGCCGCCGAAGTTGCTCTGGTCGAGGAGCGTCAGGCGGGGCCCGGCGCGGCGCGCCAGGGCGCCGAAGGCGAGATGATCGCGCACCTTCCGGCTCCCTTGATCGACGACCACCACCCCCGCCAGGATCGCGCGGACGGCGGAATCGGCGACCAGGGCGGCTACGTTGCGGAGGAGCAACGGCTCGCGGTCGAAGGTGCAGTAGCCGGCGACGAGGCGCACGGGCCTCGGCTCGACGTTGCGGGCCCACCACTCCGCCCGATGCAGCACGAGGCGCGAGCGGGCCCGCAGCTCGAAGAACAACAGGCCGGGCTCGTCGCGGGCGGCCGGCGCCGGAAGGCTCGCCTCGGCGCCCTGACCGGTGAGATCGACCTTCGCCAGCAAGGTGCGCGCTCCCCCGGGCGCGCGCCGGTAGAGGCGGAGCCTGCCGGCCCCGCTGGTGCGCACCCTCAAATCGAGCTGGCCGAGGGAGGTATGCGTGCGCCAGGGGCCCTCGAAGAAGCCGTTGAAGTAGGTGTCGGTGCGCAGGGCCGTGCCGCGCGGCAGAACGACCGACCGGCGGCGCCAGGACGGCGCGCCTTCGGCGGAGCGGCGGGCCCGGACGTAGAGCCGCGCCAGGCTCGGCTGAAGGGGCATCAGCACGCGCTGCACGAGCAGGTCGGTCATCGAGGGAAGTCCTTTTCCCGGATACCATTTAGCCGCCGAGCTCCGCTCGGCGCGAGCGCCCCGCAAGCGGGCGGCTAAATGGCCGCGGTCCGAGCGCGGGCGCTGGCGAAGAAGGGGGCGACCTTTTTCTTGAAGGCGCTGAGGGCAGCGCCGATGGCCTGGTGCATGTCGAGGTACTGGTAGGAACCGAGGCGCCCGCCGAAGAGGACGTTGGGCTCGCGCTGGGCGAGCCGGCCGTAGTCGGCAAACAGGTCGCGGTCGCGGGCGGTGTTGATCGGGTAGTAGGGCTCGTCGGCGCGCGCCGCGAAGCGGGAGCGCTCGCGGTAGATCACGGTCCGGTCGGGCGGATGGCGGCGCTCGGGGTGGAGGTGCCTGAACTCGTGGGTGCGCGTGTAGGGCACGTCCTCGTCGGCATAGTTGACGACGGCGGCGCCCTGGTAGTCCTCGACGGCGAGGACTTCTTTCTCGAAGTCGAGGGTGCGCCAACCGAGCTCGCCGAGCCGGTAGTCGAAGTAACGGTCGAGCGGGCCGGTGTAGACGACGAGCTGGTGGGGAGCCAGGGAACTGCGGGCGTCGAAGAAGTCCACGCCGCAGCGGACGTCGATGTTGGGGGAGGCGAGCATGCGATTGAACAGGGCGGTGTAGCCGTCCTCGGGGAGCCCTTCGTACTTGTCGCTGAAGTAGTGGGGGTCGAAGTTGAAGCGGACGGGCAGGCGGGCGATGATCCCGGCCGGGAGCTCGCGCGGATCGGTCTGCCATTGTTTCTTCGTGTAGCCCTTGACGAAGGCCTCGTAGAGCGGTCGGCCGATGAGCGAGATCGCCTTCTCTTCGAGGTTGGCGGGGTGGGCGAGGCCCTCGACGGCCACCTGGCGCTCGATGAGCTGGCGGGCCTCGCTGGGGCTCAGGTGCCGGCCGAAGAAGGAGCAGATGGTGCCGAGGTTGATCGGCATCGAGTAGACCTGGCCCTCGTGGACGGTGAGGACGCGGTGGCGGTAGCTCGTGAAGGCGGTGAAGCGGTTGAGATAGTTCCAGACCTCGTCGCTGCTGGTGTGGAAGAGGTGGGAGCCGTACTTGTGGCACTCGATCCCGGTGGCGGGGTCTTCCTCGCTGTAGGAATTGCCGCCCACGTGGGGCCGTTTCTCGAGGAGGCAGACCTTGCGGCCCAGCACGGTGGCGACGCGCTCGGCCACGGTGGCACCGTAGAAGCCCGCGCCCACGATGATAACGTCATAGTCGCGCAGCGCCATCGAGCGACCTCCCTGTCTCGTTGGGGGCTCCCGTGAGGTCGCGACAGCCTAGTCTCTGCCGTCTGCGGTGTCAATCGCGCCTTGCCCGGCTTGCCAGCTCGGGCCCGCCCTCCGCCAGGATGCGCTGCAATTCCGCCCGCAGGCGGGTGGTGAAGACCTTGGAGCCCTCGGCGAGGAGGTGCTGGCCGTCCACGAAGTCCTCGTCGGCGACCCACTCGCTGGCGTCGATGACGCGGGTGCCGGCGGCTTGCAGCTCGGCCAGCAGGCGGCGTGGCGCGGCGCGGCCCTCGGGCGAATACCAACTGCGGAAGGTGCGCGATTCGGGCATGACGACCAGGGCCACGGGGACGTTCTCGCGGCGGCAGCGCTCCAGCAGGTCGCGCAGTGCTCGGGCCGAGCCCTCCCCCAGGCGGTAGTTCTGCAGGCTCGAATGAAACAGGACGTAGGTATTTCCCAGCAGGGCCATGCGCGCTTGAGGGCCCAGCGGTTTCGGGAGCTGCCAACCCCAGGGATCGTGCGGGGGGCTGACGGGCTGAACCTCCCCGAGTTGCCACTTCTCCAACAGGGCGGCGTGGAGCTGGGACCGGAAGACGTAACAGGGCGCGAGGCGAGCCGAAAGCCAGCCCGAGCCCATGCGGTCGGGACGCGCGAAGTAGGGCCACAGGCGGACGAGCTGGCGCGCGCTCATCCAGGGGGCCGAGGCCCAGTTCTCCTCGGAGGCGTTGTCCTTCCGCGGGTGATTGAGAAGGGGCGTGGGAAACTCGACGAGCAACAAGCGCGGGCGGATGCCCGCGTCGAGCATGTCGCTCAGGTGGAGCCATTCGCGGAACGGGCCGGCCGTGGGGACGCCAAAGTTGTAGGCGAGGAACGGCTGGCCGTCGGGGGCCCGCAGGCCTTCGAGCTGCTTCGCCTGCAAGCCCATCTGCGTACGCGAGCTGCCGACCATGACCAGGAGCGGGCGGTCCGGCGCGCGCGTCGCCCGCCGGCTCAGCGCCTGCCACTTGAAGCGGTACACGGCGTCGTAGAGGGTTGGGTGCCAGCGGTTCATGACGGCGAGCATGCCGAGTTGAGCGACGACGTAGAGGGCCAGGGCCCAGAGCAGGGCCGCCCGGCCGCGCTGACTCATGCGGCGCGGCCGGGCCAGGCCGGAGAGAGAGAGAGGCGCGGTCATGGCTGGTTGGCCCCTCAAAACGGGAAGGAGAGGAACGGCGCTTCCTGCACCGGCGCCAGGACGAAGCACAGCATCAGCGCCAAGGCGTAGCCAAGCCGGCGGGGAGGTAGAGGTAAGGAGGTTCGAGGTGGCGAGCACGAGATGTGGAAGAAAGTTTACCGGGAACGGCGAAGGGATCAACCCCAATGAAAGCGGGGCGCGTGCCGATCTTGGGCGAGCGTTCGCCCCCGGTTCGCCCGAACGTTCGCCGTCTTGGGAGCGAGAAAAAGGGCCCGCTTGCGGCCGCGCGCGTTCGCCCGTAGGATGGGGGCGCTTCCGTCTCAGGATGAGGAGGTTGAAGGAGCATGACGACCACGCTGACGAAATTGCTGACCGCCGAGGAGCTCCACGAGTGGGCGAATCGGCCGGAGAATGCCGCCAAGTCTTACGAGTTGGAGCGAGGGGAGGTGGTCGAGGTGTCGCGCCCGGTAGAACGGCACGGGGCAGTCTGCGCGAACCTGGTTCGCATCCTCGGGAACTACACGTTCCAGCGCCGACAAGGCTATGTCTGCGCCAATGACACCGGCATCATCTGGGAACGCGATCCCGATACCGTCCGCGGCCCGGACGTGATTCTCTACGACAAAGCGCGGCGCTACGCCGACCTCTGCCCGAAGTATTCGGACGAGGCGCCCACGCTCGCCGTCGAGGTGACGTCCCCCAACGACCGCGTCGGCAAAATCAACCTCCGCATCGCGGAGTTCCTGGGCTGGGGCGTTCGCGTCGTGTGGCTCGTCGATCCCGAAGACCGCACCGTCACCGTCTACCGCGCCGACCAGGGCCTTCGCGTTTTCACGGCCGATCGGGAACTGACCGACGAGGCCCTCCCCGACTTCCGCTGTCGCATCGCCGATTTCTTCTATCTCCCCGGCGAGGAAACCGCTCCCCCAACCGCCGCACCATGACTCCGCCCGCCACGAGGCCTCCCACCATGAAGTCCCACCTGGCCGCGCTCGTCGCCCTCCTCACCCTCGCCGCCTCGCCCGCTCTTGCCCTCCCGCCCACCGTCACCGCCATCGCGCCGCGCGGCGCCCAGCGCGGCAAGGCGGTCGAGCTCGTGCTCACCGGCGCCAACCTGACGCCCTCCACGCGCCTCGCGCTCCCCTTCAAGGCCACGCAGAAGTTCCTCCCCGACCCCAAGCCCAATCCGGCTCGCATTCGTCTCTTGCTCACCGTCGAGGCGGCCGTGCCCCCGGGCACCTATCCGCTGCACGTCGTGACCGACGAAGGGCTCTCGCCCCTACAGCTATTCAGCGTCGACAACCTGCCGAGCGTGGCCGAGGTCGAGGACAACAACGCCTTCGAGAAGGCGCAAAAGGTCGCGCCGCCCGTCATCGTCGATGGCCAGTGCCCCGGCGGCGACGTCGATCACTTTCGCTACCCCGTCAAGAAGGGTGAGCGCTACGTCGTCGAGGTGCAGTCGGCCCGGCTCGGCTCCGGCGTGCTGCCGCAACTGCGCATCACCGACGACAAACGCCGGCTGATCGCCGCCGACGACACGCAGGCCCTCGCCGGCGATGCGCGCATCGTCTACGTGGCCACCGTCGATGGCGAGCACGTCGTCGAACTGTCCGACAGCCGCTATCGCGGGGCCGCCCCTGCGCACTATCGCCTCCTCATCGCCCACCACGACGTTCCCGGCGAGGTGTTCCCCCTCGGCGGCCGGCGCGGCACGGTGACGACGTTCGCCCTGAGCGGCGGGACGCTGAGCAAGCCGATGGCGGTCGCGCGCCAGGTCGAGGACAGCGCCCCCCTCGCCGGCCGAATGCTGCTGCCGGTGGATGGGCTGCCTGCCTGGCGCGTGGCGGTCGGCGACCTGCCCGAGCACACCTGGCTGCGCGCGCCCGGCGACGCGGCCACGCTCGACGTCGCTCCGGCGCTGACGGTCAACGGCCGTTTCGCGCGCCCCGGCCAGGTCGATCGCCTGCGCTTCCCCGTGACGCCGGGGGCCCGCTGGCGCCTCGCCGTCGAGGCGGAGGCCCTGGGCTCGCGCCTCGATGGCGTTCTGAAAGTGAGCGACCAGACGGGGCGCCTCCTGGCCACCGTCGATGACGTGGACGTGCCGTCGTTAGTCCCCGGCCAGCAAGGTTATCGCACGGTCGATCCGTCGCTGGAGCTAACGGTCCCGCCGGGCGTGAAGCAACTCCTCGTCGAGCTGCGCGACCAGCGCGGGCGCGGCGGCGTCAACTTCGGCTATCGGCTCACCATCGAGCCGGCGGGCGCCGACTTCCTCGTCCATCAGCCCGTGGGCGAGCTGAACGTGCCGCGCGGCGGGGCGGCCTTACTGGCGGTGCCGGTGACGCGGCGCGGCTACGCGGGCCCCCTGCGCATCGGCGTCCTCGACCTGCCGCCCGGCTACGCGGTGCAGGGGGGCGAGGTGCGCGCCGGCAGCAACCTGGCGCTGCTCACGATCGCGGCGAAGATAGACGCCCCCGCGGGCCCGATATGGGTGAAGATCCAGGGCCAGGCGACCGAGCCGAAGTCCGAACTGCGCCGCGAAGGCCGGCAGCGCTTCGTCGTCAGCCGGGACGTGGGCGCTGCCGGCACGCTCGCGCTGGCGCGGCTGGCGCTGGCGCCGACGAGCCCCGCGCCGTTCTCCCTGACCGCGCCGGCTGCGCTGACCGTGGTGAAGGGCTACCCCATCGAGGTGGCCGTGCAGGTGGCGCGCGTCAAGGGGCAGGAGAAGCTGGCCGTGCAGGTGACGGGCGCTGCGCCGGGGACGGTCCCGGGCCAGCCCCCGCTACCGGGCTCGTTCGTCCTCGCGCCGTCGCCCGCGAGCGCGGCGAACGAGGTGCGCTTCAAGCTGACGGCGGGGATCGCGGCGCCGGAGGGGCGCCTCGATTTCGTGGTTTTGGGCAAGGCGCGCGTCGGCGCGCTCGAACAAACGATCGCGGCGCCCGTCGCCCTGACGGTGCGCCGGCCCTTCGAGGTGAGCCTGGCGACAGCAAGCGTCGAGCTGGTGCCCGGGAAGACGGCAACGCTGCGAGGCACCGTGCGCCGCGAGCCAATCTTCAAGGAGCCGGTGCGCCTGACGCTGACGGGCCTGCCGCCGGGCGTGACGCTGGCCGCCCCGCTCGCCCCCGTCCCGGGGAACGCGAGCGCGTTTGCGATCGAGCTCAAGGTCGCGCCCAAGGGGGCCACCACGACGGGCAAGTTGACGCTGAACGCGGCGGCGACGATCGCGGGG